>NZ_JASHHY010000010.1:0-248105 GCF_030056555.1 Comamonas sp. 17RB
CTCTGTTTTGAATTCAGTCCGCTGTGATCAGCGAAGCCTTGTATTGTAGCACAACTTTCGTCGTGCAGATCAAAGAATTTTTTGATCTTCCTGACCGCCGGAGCCGGTAGCTCTCAGCAGCGAAGCCTTGCATTGTACACCGAAATTTGAAGCTTTCCGGCGTCTCGTTGAAGACTCCACTTAGCAGCACTGCAAGGCAGTGCTGCTAAGCAAGGGAGCGAACTGTAGCAGGCTTTGATCGCCCTGCTGACAACAAGCTCAGCTTTTTTGCGCGATGGCCGCTTCCAGCGCATCCACAAAGAGCGCAGCGACATCGCAGCCCATCTGGTCGGCGATCTCCTGGAAGCAGGTGGGGCTGGTGACATTGATCTCGGTGACACTGTCGCCGATCACGTCGACGCCCACCAGCAGCAGGCCCCGCTCCACCAGCACCGGACCCAGGATGTCGGCGATCTGGCGGTCCCGTGCCGTCAGCGGACGGGCCACGCCCTTGCCGCCGGCCGCCAGGTTGCCACGCACCTCGTTGCCCTGGGGAATGCGGGCCAGGCAGTACGGCACCGGCTTGCCGCCGATGATCAGCACCCGCTTGTCCCCATCGGCAATGGCGGGCAGGAAGCGCTGCACCATCACGCTGGTAGCGCCCTGGTGGTTCAGCGTCTCGATGATGCTGCCCAGGTTCATGCCGTCCTTGCCGACACGGAAGATGCCCATGCCGCCCATGCCGTCCAGCGGCTTCAGGATGATGTCGCCATGCTCGGCATGAAAGGCGCGGATCTGGGCCGGGTCGCGGGTCACCAGCGTGGGACCCAGCAGCTGCGGGAACTCCATGATGGAGAGCTTTTCCGGGTGGTCCCGCAGTGCGGAGGGCTTGTTGAAGACCTTGGCGCCTTCCCGCTCGGCCTGGCTGAGCATGTGGGTGGCGTAGAAGAACTCGCTGTCGAATGGCGGATCCTTGCGCATCACGATGCCGTCAAAGTCGGCCAGCACCACCACGGACTCCTGCTCCACGGTGAACCAGCCGGGCTTTTCGCCGGTCAGGCGGATCTGGCGCACCATGGCCTGCACTTTGCCGCCGGTTTGCCAGGAGACATGCTGTGGCTCGCAGGCATAAATCACATGGCCGCGGGACTGGGCCTCACGCATCATGACGAAGGTGGAGTCCTTCTTGATGTTGAAGGATTCCAGCGGATCGGCGATGAACAGCAGTTTCATGGGTATGCGGGCCTGGCCGGCCCGTGGTCAGCGATGAAAAAAGCAGCAGCCTCAGCTGCCACGACGCCCATACTTTTGCACAAACAGCGCCACCACGCCGGCAGCCACCCCCCAAAACGCCGAACCCACTCCGGCTATCACCACGCCGCTGAGGGTGACGAGGAAGGTGATCAGTGCCGCTTCACGGTGGGTTTCATCCCGCAACGCACCGGCCAGCCCGCCGCCGATGCTGCCCAGCAGCGCCAGCCCGGCAATGGCCAGCACCAGCTCCTGCGGGAAGGCGATCAGCAGACCGGTGACCACGGCACCAAAGATGCCGATGACCATGTACATGGCGCCGCAGACCACGGCCGCGGTGTAGCGCTTGTCCTTGTCTTCGTGCGCCTCCGGCCCCATGCAGATGGCCGCAGTGATAGCCGAGAAATTCAGCGCATAGCCGCCGAACGGCGCCAGCAGCAGGCTGGCGATGCCCGTCATGCTGACCAGCCGCGAAACCGGCAGCTCATAGCCCGTGGCACGGATCACCGCCACGCCCGGCATGTTCTGCGAGGCCATGGTGACGACAAACAACGGCAGCGCCAGACTGACAAAGGCCTGCCAGGTGAATTGCGGTGCGGTGAACACCGGCAGCGCCAGCTCCCACTGCACACGGGACCATTCCATCTTGCCGCTGGCAGCCGCCCAGGCCACGCCCACCAGCAGCGTCAGCACCACGGCATAACGGGGCAGCAGACGCCGCCCCAGCAGATAGGCCGCCAGCATGGCCAGCACCATGCCCAGGGCGGTTTGTGCCGCACCAAAGGCCTGCAGGCCGAACCGGGCCAGCACCCCCGCAAGCAGGGCGGAGGCAATTTCCATGGGAATGCGGTCCATCAGCTTTTCGAACCAGCCGGTCACGCCGCACAGGGTGATCAGCGCGGCGCACACCAGAAATGCACCCACGGCCTCGGGCATGGTGAAGCTGCCGGCCATGCCCGCCGAGGCCAGCACCGCCGCTCCCGGCGTCGACCAGGCCACCATCACCGGCTTGCGCAGCCACAGCGAAGGCACCAGGCAGCACAGGCCCACACCCAGGCCCAGTGCCCACATCCACGAGGTGATTTGCGCCGGTGTGGCGCCAAAAGCCTGGGCCGCCTGGAACACCAGCGCCACAGAGCTGGTGAAGCCCACCAGCACGGCCACGAAACCTGCCGTGAAGGCAGACAAGCTCAGATCACGAAAGAAGCGCATGGCCGCAGATTCTGGCACCCGCCGGGCCGCCAGGCTGACACCTGGGCGGCCTGTGAGCGCAGATTCATCAAAATCCATAGCTGCTCATGCGCTTGCGGAGTGCATGAGCAGCGAACCGACCTGTGACAGCTTTTTTTCCGCCTCAGATGTGGACCTTGGTCCCCAGCTCCACCACCGCATTGGCCGGCAGGTGGAAGAAGCCCGCCACGCCACTGGCCCCGGCGTGCATCTGGGCGAACAGCTTCTCGCGCCACAGCGCCATGCGCCCCCCCATGCGGGGCACCACCACTTCCCGCGACAGGAAGTAGCTGGTGCGCATGGGATCCAGCTTCCAGCCCGGCAGTTCGGCCAGGCGCAGCGCCTCGGGCACGTTGGGGTCGTTCTTGAATCCGAAGTGCAGCACCACCTGCCAGCAGCCGGCACCCAGCGCCTGCACCTGGGCCCGCTGCTCCAGGCCGATCCAGGGCACCTCGTGGTGGCGCAGCACCACAAACAGGTTTTGCGTGTGCAGCACCTTGTTGTGCTTCAGGTTGTGCAGCAGCGCCGGTGGCACCAGCCCTTCTTCGCTGGTGATGAAGACGGCTGTGCCATCCACCCGCTGCAGCGGGTTGCCTTGCTGCAGGCTGCCCAGAAAGCTTTCCAGGTCCACGGCTTCCGCGCGGTGCTGTTCGGACAGCAGGGTACGGCCCAGGCGCCAGGTGCGCATCAGCAGGAAGACGCAGCCGGCAATCAGCAGCGGGAACCAGCCGCCGGCCGCCAGCTTGAGCGCGTTGGAGGCGAAGAACAGCACATCCACCACAAAGAAGCAGCTGGTCGCCGCGATGCAGAGCCACAGCGGGTAGCGCCACAGGTAGCGGATGACGAAGAAGGTCAGTGTGGTGGTGATCAGCATGTCCAGCGTCACGGCCAGGCCATAGGCGGCGGCCAGGTTGTCACTGGAGCGGAACATGATCACGGCCATGGCGATGGCGATGAACAGCGACCAGTTCACGAACGGCATGTAGATCTGGCCGGTGTCCTTGGTGCTGGTGTGCAGCACCGTCATGCGCGGCAGGTAGCCCAGCTGCATCACCTGCTTGGTGATGCTGAAGGCCCCGGAGATCAGCGCCTGCGAGGCGATCACCGTCGCCAGGGTGGCCAGCACCACCAGCGGCAGGGTGGCCCAGGACGGCGCCATCAGGAAGAAGGGGTTGCGCACGGCTTCCGGCTGGTCCAGCAGCAGCGCGCCCTGGCCCAGGTAGTTCAGCGTCAGCGCCGGCATCACCACCGAGAACCAGGCCAGCCGGATCGGTTTCTTGCCGAAGTGGCCCAGGTCGGCATACAGCGCTTCCGCCCCGGTCACGCACAGCACCACGGCCCCCAGCAGAATGAAGGCCGTGCCCGGCTGCGCCCGCACAAACTGCAGCGCATGGGTGGGCCACAGGGCGCTCAGGATTTCGGGGTGGTGCACGATCTGGCCCAGGCCCAGTGTCGCCAGCACGCCAAACCACAGCAGCGTGATGGGGCCGAACCAGCGGCCGATGCTTGCCGTGCCGCGCTTTTGCAGCGTGAACAGCACCAGCAGCACCGCCAGCGTCAGCGGAATCACCACCGGGTGCAGGCCGGGGGCCACCACTTCCAGGCCTTCCACGGCCGACAGCACCGAGATCGCGGGCGTGATCACCCCGTCGCCATAGAACAGGCTGGCACCAAACAGGCCCACGGCCATCAGCACCCCATGCAGGCGCGGCTTGTCCTTCACCGCCTCGGACGCCAGGGCCAGCATGGCCACCAGACCGCCTTCGCCGCGGTTGTCGGCGCGCAGCACCAGCACCACGTACTTGAGGGAAACGATGACGGTCAGGGTCCAGAACAGCAGCGACAGCACGCCGTAGACATTGGCCGGGGTGTAGGCCACATGGCCGCTGCGGAAGACTTCTTTGACGGCATACAGCACGCTGGTGCCGATGTCGCCATAAACCACCCCAATGGCCCCCAGCGTCAGCGCGGCCAATGAAGATCGGGATGAGGTGTGCTGCATCCAATGCAAACCGGGCCCCACGGGCCCGGTCCTATCTGTGGAAATGCCGCCATTGTGCGCGAGGCGCTGGCAGTCTGCCAGCCACCCCATGGCGCCGTTCGATCAGCGAACAACGCCGGCGATCCCCGACGGTCAGTCGTAGATTTCCGCGTCCGGGTTGGTGGCTTCCAGCTCGTAGCTGGCGGCCAGCATGGCCAGGCGGGCGATCACGCCGTACATGTAGAAGCGGTTGGGCGCGCTGGCACCGGCGCGGGCACCGATCTGCGGCAGCTGGGTGCTCTGCGGCGGGAAGGCCAGCGGCACAAAGCCCGAACCGGGGGCATTCAGGTTCTCGTCGATACCGCGCTCGGGGTGCATGCGGTAGAAGCCGCCCACCACGTAGCGGTCCATCATGTAGACCACCGGCTCGGCCACGGCGTTGTTCATGCGCTCGTAGGTCAGCACGCCTTCCTGCACCAGCACATCGTGCACCGGCTGGCCGTCCTTGATGACGCCCATCTTGTTGCGGGTGCGCTTGTCCTTCAGGGCTTCCAGCTCCTTGGCGTCGCGCACGGTCATCACGCCCATGCCGTAGGTGCCGTTGTCGGCCTTGACCACCACGAACGGCTTTTCCTTGATTCCGTATTCCTTGTACTTGCGGCGCACCTTGGTGATGGTGGCATCCACCTGCACCGCCAGCTGGTCCAGGCCCGTGCCTTCGACAAAGTCGATGTTCTCGCACTTGCTGAACACCGGGTTGATCAGCCAGGGGTCGATCCCCAGCAGCTTGCCGAAGCGCTTGGAGACTTCTTCGTAGCTCTGGAAATGGCGGCTCTTGCGGCGCACGCTCCAGCCTGCATGCAGCGGCGGCAGCAGGAACTGCTCGTACAGCTCTTCCAGAATGCCTGGCGCGCCGGCCGACAGGTCGTTGTTCAGCAAGATGGTGCAGGGGTCGAAATTCTTCAGCCCCAGGCGGCGCTTGGTGCGCAGCGCCGGCTCCAGCGTGATGGTGTCGCCGTGCGGCAGCTTGATTTCAGTGAGCTTCTTGATGTCGGGACTGACCGAGCCGATGCGCACATTCAGACCCGCCATGCGGAAAATGCGCTGCAGCTGCAGAATGTTGCTCAGATACGACGGATTCTTCTGCTGATTCTCCGGAATGATCAACAAATTGCGCGCTTCCGGACAGATCTTCTCGATCGCGGCCATCGCTGCCTGCACGGCCAGGGGCAGCATTTCGTCGGTCAGATTGTTCCAGCCGCCGGGGAACAGGTTGGTGTCCACCGGCGCCAGCTTGAAGCCCGCATTGCGGATGTCCACCGAGCAATAGAACGGCGGCGTGTGCTCCATCCACTCGAGGCGGAACCAGCGCTCGATGGCTGGCATGGAGTCGATGATGCGCTGCTCGAGCTCGTTGATCGGGCCGGTCAAAGCTGTGATGAGATGTGGAACCATGAAACCCTCAAGAGACGGTAGTGACCCCGATTTTAGGGACTTGCGAAACGAATAGGGGTAAACCCTCAACCTTTGCCACAACCAAGTACGTACTCACCTTCTCCAGAAAGAAGGTGTTAGCAGCGCCAGAAAACTCAGTATTTCCAGCCGCCCCAGCAGCATGCCCAGGGTACAGACCCAGACCTGGAAATCGTTGAGCACCGCATAGGTGGACGAAGGCCCAATGCTACCCAGTCCCGGGCCCGTGCAGTGCACACTGGCGACCACGGCAGAGAATGCGGTGATCGGATCCAGATCGCTGAGCATCAGCAGCATGCTCAGCACAATGATGGTGCCGCCGTACACCAGCATAAAGGCCAGCACCGAAAAAATCATGCGGTGGTCCACCACGCTGCGCCCCAGCAGCACCGGCTGGACGGCACGCGGATGGACCAGCCGCGTCAGCTCCAGCCGCGCCTGCTTCACCAGGATCAGCATGCGCACCATCTTGATGCCACCGCCGGTCGATCCGGCGCTGGTGGCCACACCGGACAGGAAGAGCATGAACACCGGCGCGAACACCGGCCAGGTCAGGTAGTCGGCCGTGGCAAAGCCGGTGGTGGTGGCCACCGATATGGTGTTGAACACCCCGTAGCGCAGCGCATCCACCGGGCCATACACGCCCTTGACCCACAACAGCAGCGCCACCAGCAGGCCGCTGCCCAGCAGCACGCCGAGGGTGGCGCGCATTTCCGGGTCCTGCCAGAAGCCGCGCCAGTGCCCTTTGCGCAGGGCCACGAAGTACAGCGCGAAGTTGCAGCTGGCCATCAGCATGAACACCAGCGTGATGCCTTCGATCACCGGCGAGTTGTAGAAGCCCAGGCTCGCATCGTGCGAGGACAGCCCGCCCAGGCTGACGGTGGTGAACATGTGCATCACCGCGTCCAGCGGCGTCATGCCCGCCAGCCAGAAGGCCAGCGCGCAGCTGATGGAGAACACGGCGTACACGCCCCACAGCCCTTTGGCCGTGCCGGTGATGCGCGGCGTGAGCTTGGTGTCCTTGACCGGGCCCGCGGCCTCGGCGCGGAACAGCTGGCTCCCCCCCACGCCGAGCAGCGGCAGGATGGCCACGGCCAGAATCAGGATCCCCATGCCACCCAGCCACTGCAGGAAGGTGCGCCAGATGTTCAGGGACACCGGCAGCGCATCCAGCCCGGACAGCACGGTGGCCCCCGATGTGGTCAGCCCGGACACGGCCTCGAAATAGGCATGGGTGAACGACAGCGACCGCCCCAGCTCCGCATAGGCCAGCTGCAGCGGCACGCTGGCACACAGCGGCAGAAAGACCCAGACCAGGGTCACCAGGATCACGCCGTGGCGCGGCTGCAGCTCCCTGCGGTAACGCTCCATGCTGGCCCACAGCAAGGTGCCCGCCAGCAGCGTGCCACCCAGCGACCACAGCCAGACCAGCCACATGCCATCGCGCAGAAACCAGGACACTGCCAGCGGCAGCCCCATGGACAAGCCGAACATCACCATCAACGCGCCCAGCAGGCGCAGAACGGGTAACAGGTCACGCATGGCGGCCTCGGTCCGATCAGAAGAAGGTGGCGCTCACGCGGAACAGTTTCTCCACGTCTTGCACCAGGCGCTTGTTGGGCAGGAAGAAGACCACGTGGTCATTGCTCTCGATCACCGTGTGGCTGCGCGGAATGATGACCTGGGGCTCGCCCACTGCGGACGGGGACACATCCGATGCATGTTCGCCCTGCTCCGGCAGACCGCGCACGATCAGGCCGATGTGCACTTCCGGCGGCAGCTTCAGCTCCTCCACCCGGCGACCCACCACGCGCGAGCTCTTGCGGTCGCCGCGGGCCACGATCTCCAGCGCCTCGGCCACGCCCCGGCGCAGGCTGTGCACGGCCTGCACATCGCCGCGGCGCACATGGGCCAGCAGCTCGCCCAGCATGGCCTGCGCGGGGGACAGTGCAATATCGATCTGCGTGCCGTGCATCAGGTCCGCATAGGTGCGGCGGTTGATCAGCGCCAGCACCCGCGTGGCGCCCAACCGCTTGGCCAGCAGGCAGGCCATGATGTTGTTCTCGTCGTCGTTGGTCAGCGCCAGGAACAGGTCCACATCTTCGATGCTTTCATCGTCGAGCAGGTCCTCGTCGGTGGCATCCCCCTGCAGCACCAGCACATCCTCGGGCAGCGAGGCGGCCAGCTCCATGCAGCGCTGGGGGTTCACTTCGACGATCTTGATGTGAAAGCGCCCTGGCTCCTGGGCCAGCTGTGCCGCCAGCCGCTGGCTCACCCGTCCGCCGCCGGCCATCATGATGCGGCGCACCGGTCGCGCCGGCTGGCCGGCGGGGCGGTGCATGGCCGCCAGGATTTCGGGCAGGTTTTCCTTGGCGGACAGCACAAAGACTTCATCGCCCGGCTCGATCAGCGTGCTGCCATCGCAGCGGACAAAACGGTCGGGCTCGTCGGCAAAGCGCCGGTAGATGGCCACGATGCGCAGCCCCATCTCGGGGTTGTGCAACCGCAGCTCGCCAATGCGCAGGCCCACGGCCGCGGCCCCCATGCGGGCCCGCACCGACGCCAGGCAGGCGCGGCCGCCGGCAAACTCGCGCACCTGCAGCGCTTCCGGGTATTCGGTGAGCTTGCCGATGTAGCGGGTCAGCGAGGCCTCGGGGCAGATGATGGCGTCCGCGCCCAGCCCGTCCTTGCCCAGGACCACATCGTCGGCGCCGAAGCTGGAGGAGCGCACCCGCGCAATGCGCGTGGGGATGTTGAACAGCAGCTGCCCCAGCTTGCAGCACACCAGATTGGTCTCATCCAGCGCCGCGCAGGCAATCAGCAGGTCGGTATCGGCCGCACCGGCTTCGGCCAGCACCTGCGGGTCGATGCCGCTGCCCACCACGCCGCGCAGGTCGAACCGCCCTTCCAGATCGCGCAGCCGCGCAGCATCCGTGTCGATCACGGTGATGTCGTTGCGCTCCGAGACCAGGCTTTCGGCCACGCTGTACCCCACGCGGCCGGCTCCCAGGATGATGATTTTCATGCTGCGCTGTTGATGGTTGTGACGGTGTGTGCCAGGCCGCCCCGGCACTGGAGGCGACTTTAGCCGCGCACCTGGCCTTCGCCCAGCACAATGTATTTGAGCGAGGTCAGGCCTTCAATGCCCACCGGCCCACGCGCATGGAACTTGTCGGTGCTGATGCCGATTTCGGCACCCAGCCCGTACTCGAAACCATCGGCAAAGCGCGTGCTGGCATTGACCATCACGCTGGCGGAATCCACCTCGCGCAGGAACTGCTGGGCGTGCATATGGTCGCGCGTCAGAATGGCTTCGGTGTGACCGCTGGAATAGCGGTTGATGTGGGCAATGGCCTCGTCCACACCGGCCACCACCTTCACGCTGATGATGGGGGCCAGGTATTCCTCGCTCCAGTCCTGCTCGGTCGCCGCCACCAGCTTGGCGCCAGGCACCTGCTGCAAGATGGCCAGCGCTTCGGCATCGCCACGCATCTCCACCCCCTTGGCCGCGTAGATGGCGCCGATCTGCGGCAGAAAGTCCGCCGCCACGCCACGCGCCACCACCAGGCTTTCGCTGGCGTTGCAGGGGCTGTACTTCTGGGTCTTGGCGTTGTCGGCCACGGTCACGGCCATGGCGATGTCGCAGGGATCGTCCACGTAGGTGTGGCAGTTGCCGTCCAGGTGCTTGATGACGGGCACCTTGGCTTCGCGGCTGATGCGCTCGATCAGGCTCTTGCCGCCGCGCGGGATGATCACGTCCACATACGCGGGCATGGCGATCAGATGGCCCACGGCCTCCCGGTCGGTGGTCTGCACCAGCTGCACGGCGTTTTCCGGCAGGCCGGCTTCGACCAGGGCCTGGGCCACCAGCCGGGCCAGGACCTTGTTGGATTCGATCGCTTCCGAGCCGCCGCGCAAGATGCAGGCATTGCCGCTCTTGATCGACAGGCTGGCCGCTTCGATGGTCACGTTCGGGCGGCTTTCGTAGATCATGCCGAACACGCCGATGGGCACGCGCATCTGGCCCACCCGGATGCCACTGGGCATCTGCTTCATGCCGAGGATCTCGCCAATCACATCCGGCATGGCTGCCAGCTGTTCACAGCCCTGGGCACAGGTCTCCAGCACCTTGGGCGTCAGGCGCAGGCGGTCCACCATCGGGGCCGACAGGCCGTTGGCCACGGCGCGCTCCAGGTCCCTGGCGTTGTCGACCTGCAGCGGCTCCACCTGCTCCCGCAGCAGACGGGCCAGAGCCAGCAAGGCCTTGTTTTTCACGGCAGCGTTCGCCCGTGCCATCTGGGCGGAAGCCACTTTTGCTTGCAGACCCAGGGTCTGCATGGTTTCGGCAATATTCAGCGCGTTCATGCCCCGATTCTCGCCGAGTTGCCCGCCCAGGGGGTGGAATGCACGGCCATGCCCTGGGGGCGCAGTGCAGGACCTACACTGGTGCGACCATTGACCCCGCCTTTGCGGCGCCTGCCATGCACACTGCTCCCCCCGACACCCTTCTGGCCGCCCAGCAACTGGCGCAGCTGCGCACCGGCTTTGCCCAGCTGGCGCAGCAACAGCTGTCCGCCGCGGCATTGGGCGCTCAGGCCCGCGCCAGCGGAGCCCTGCTGACCACCCTGCCCCCACGCTATGCCGAGGTGCTGCTGAACCTGCTGGACCGGCTGGAGGCCAGCGCGCTGTTTGCCGAGGAAAGCTGCTCCTTCAGCCAGAAAGAGCTGTTCGACACGCTGGAGCAATGGGCCGACAAGGCCCAGGCACGGCTGGCATCGGCACCCTGAACACCCCTGCCGCCGGGCACGACGCCCCGTGGTCTGCGCCAGCACCGCCCGCTCGGGCCAGCTCCAGCACCAGGTAAAGGGTTCCGTTCAGCGGGCCGCCGAACGCTGGCCCTGGGCGGTCTGCACCAAGTCCATCGCCAGTCGGCGCAGCGCCTGCCAGCCGTCCTGCGGCCAGCCGGGTGCCGGCAGGCCTTTGATGATGCCGTCCACCACATGGGCGGAATGCAGCAGCCGGGCGGCAGCAGCATCGCCCAGGCGCGGCAGGATGCGCTCGAACAGGCGCTCCTTCACCCCCCAGATGCGCTGTGCCCGCAGTGCCATGGGCAGCGGCTGGCCGCCTGCCATGGCATCGCGCACGCGCTTGAGGGCGCGGATGTCTTCGGCCAGCGCCCAGTGCACCAGCACCTCGGCCGCGCCTTCGGCCTGCAGACCGTCGAGCATGCGCACCACGCGCGCCAGCTGACCGGAGAGCACCGCCTCGGACAGCTTGAATACGTCGTAGCGCGCCACATTCAGCACCGCCTGTTCGACCTGGGCCAGACTCAGCTCCCCCTGGGGGTAGAGCAGGCCCAGCTTCTGGATTTCCTGGTGGGCCGCCAGCAGATTGCCTTCCACCCGGTCGGCAAAGAACTGCAGCGTACGCTGCCCTTCCTCGCCCGACACCACGCGCTGGCCCTGCTGGGCCAGGCGCTGGGCAATCCACGGCGGCAGCGTGCCCCGTTCGATGGTGTCGATCTGCACCGTCACCCCATGGGCTTCCAGCGCGGCGAACCAGGCACCGCTCTTGGTCTGCTTGTCCAGGCGCGGCAAGGTGACGATGGTCAGGGTGTTGTCATCCTGCGCCGCCTGGGCAGCCAGTTGCTGGATGGCAGCGCTGCCGTCCTTGCCCGGCTTGCCGGACGGGATGCGGATTTCCACCATCTGCTTGTCGGCAAACAGGCTCAGCGAACCGCCCGCCGCCAGGACCGCACTCCAGTCGAAATGCGCGCCTGCCACGGTGTAGACGCTGCGTTCGGTGTGCCCCTGCGCGCGGGCCGCCGCCCGGATCGCATCGGCCGCCTCCTGCTGCTGCAGCGGCTCGTCCCCGTGCAGGGTATAGAGCGGACGCAGCCCTTTTTGCAGGTGCGCCCCCAGCTGGTTGAACGCCAGTTGCATGGACCGCCGATCAGGACGCGGCCGTCGGCCGGGCCGAGGACAGACGCCGCATTACCTGCTGCACCAGGTCGGACTGCATGGTTTTGTACAGCACGGCGGCTTCCTGCTCCTTGGCCAGCGCCAGGTTTTCGTCGTAGCTCAGGTCGCGCTCCAGCTCCAGCTCGGTGGGGGGAATCCACTCCACACCATCGGCGCCGGTCAGGCTGAACGTCATGCGGTAGCGCAGCGTCAGCTCGCGCACCTGGCCGGCCGCGTTCTTGCTGATGATGATGCGGTCACTGCGCTCGCCCAGCAGCCTCCAGACCACCTGGGCCTCGTCCGGGCGCCGCGGCGCCCGCAGCACCTTGAGCTTGTCTCCGGCCGTGGCCAGGTTGCGTTCCAGTTCGCGGGCAAATGCCGAGCGGCCGTCGGCCTGCAGATAGATGGAAGAGAACTGGAATTCCGGCACCCCGCGCAGGCGGAAGCCGCAGGCCGACACCAGCGGTGCCAGCGCCATCAGGGAAAGCAGCGTGCGCTTGCGCATGGGGGCTCCTTCTCGCTTTGTTTGCGTCAGACGACGACGTTGACCAGACGGCCCGGCACCACGATCACCTTCTTGGGTGTCGCACCCAGGATGAACTTCTGTGCCTCCTCGTTGGCCAGGGCCACCGCTTCGATCTGCGCCTTGTCGGCTGCCGCCGGCACCAGGATGGAGCCGCGCAGCTTGCCGTTGACCTGCAGCATCAGCTCCAGCTCGTCCTGCACCAGGGCCGATGCATCCACCTGGGGCCAAGCGGCATCCAGCAGATCGCCCTGCTTGTTGACATAGCCCAGCTCGCTCCACAGCACATGCGTCAGGTGCGGGGTGGCGGGGTAGAGCACACGCAGCAGAATGCCAAAGCTTTCGATCACGGCGATCTGGCCGTCGGCCGTGTCCGTGGCCTTGAAGCCTTCCAGCGCGTTGATCATCTTCATCGCGCCCGACACCACGGTGTTGTACTGCATGCGGCTGTAGTCGTATTCCACCTGCTTGAGCACGGTGTGGATCTCCAGACGCAGTGCCTTGGCATCCTTGCCGAACTGCACCTGCGACAGATCCGTCAGGCCGCTGGTGGCTTCCTGTGCGGCCGCGTAGTCCAGCTCCAGCAGCTTGTGGCCGAAGTTGTAGACGCGGCGCAGGAAGCGGTAGCTGCCTTCCACGCCGGCATCATTCCACTCCAGCGTCAGCTCGGGCGGGGCGGTGAACATGGTGTACAGGCGGGCCGTGTCGGCGCCGTACTTCTCGATCAGCTCCTGCGGATCGATACCGTTGTTCTTGGACTTGGACATGGTGCCCACGCCCTCGTAGTCGATGGCCGTGCCCACGGGCAGCATGCCGTCGGCGCTGTCCACTGCACTCTTGAGCTTGGCGCCGATGACCTTGCCGCCTTCGTCCAGCACATGCTCCACGTCCTTGGGCCAGAAGTATTCCTTGGCGCCCTTGGCGGTGCGGCGGCTGTAGATGTGGTTGAGCACCATGCCTTGCGTGAGCAGCTTGGTGAAGGGCTCGTCGATCTTGAGCAGGCCCAGATCGCGCATGACCTTGGTCCAGAAGCGCGCGTACAGCAAGTGCAGGATGGCGTGTTCCACGCCACCGATGTACTGGTCCATGCCGCTGCCGCCGACAGCGGCGTGCTGGTCCCGCATCCAGTATTCGGCGCCGGCGCCGACCATCTGCTCGCTGTTCTTCGCGTCGCAATAGCGCATGAAGTACCACGAACTGTCCACAAAGGTATCCATGGTGTCAGTCTCACGGCGGGCAGGCTTGCCGCAGCAGGGGCAGACCACGCCGGCGTGGAAGGCTTCGCTCTTGACCAGCGGGTTGCCGGAACCATCGGGCACCAGATCCTGCGGCAGCACCACAGGCAGGTCTTTTTCCGGCACCGGCTGGGCACCGCAGTCTTCGCAGTGGATGATGGGGATGGGGGTGCCCCAGTAACGCTGGCGGCTGATGCCCCAGTCGCGCAGACGCCAGGTGGTCTTGAGCTCGCCCAGGCCCTTGTCGGCCAGCACCTTGGCCACGGCCTGCACGCCGTCCTGGTAGTTCAGACCATCGAACGCGCCGGATTGGATGAGGATGCCGCGTTCCTTGTCGCCGTACCAGTCGTGCCAGGTCTTGCTGTCGTACGCATCCTGGCCGGCCACGGTCACCACCTGCTGGATGGGCAGGTGGTACTTGTTGGCAAAGGCGAAATCCCGCTCGTCATGGGCAGGCACGCCCATCACAGCACCATCGCCATAGCTCATCAGCACATAGTTGCCAATCCACACCTCGACTTGCGCGCCGGTGATGGGGTGGGTGACGAACAGGCCGGTGGGCTTGCCTTCCTTTTCCTTGACGGCCAGTTCCGCCTCGGTCGTGCCGCCCTTCTTGCATTCTTCAATGAAGGCTGCCAGCTCGGGCTGGGACGCCGCGGCATGCTGGGCCAGCGGGTGTTCGGGCGCCACCGCGCAGAAGGTCACGCCCATGACGGTGTCGGCACGGGTGGTGAAGACGAACATCTTGCCGTCCTGGATCAGCTGGCCGTCCGCGCCCTGGATGGTGTGGGTGAACGCAAAGCGCACGCCGGCCGACTTACCGATCCAGTTTTCCTGCATCAGGCGCACCTTGTCAGGCCATCCGGTTAGGGTGGCCTTGTCGTTGCCCATCTGCACATGGTCCAGCAGCTCTTGCGCGTAGTTCGTGATGGCCAGGTAGTAGCCCGGAATCTCGCGTTTTTCCACCAGCGCGCCGGTGCGCCAGCCGCGGCCGTCGATCACCTGCTCGTTGGCCAGCACGGTCTGGTCCACCGGGTCCCAGTTCACGGTCTGGGTCTTGCGGTAGGCCACGCCCTTTTCCAGCATCTTCAGGAACAGCCACTGGTTCCACTTGTAGTAGTCGGGATCGCAGGTGGCGATCTCGCGGCTCCAGTCGATGGCCAGCCCCATGGCCTGCATCTGCTTCTTCATGTACGCGATGTTCTCGAACGTCCACTTGGCAGGCGGCACCTTGTTCTTCAGCGCAGCGTTCTCGGCAGGCAGACCGAATGCATCCCAGCCCATGGGCATCAAGACGTTGTAGCCCTTCATGCGCAGCTGGCGCGAGAGCATGTCGTTGATGGTGTAGTTGCGCACGTGGCCCATGTGCAGCTTGCCGCTGGGGTAGGGCAGCATGGAGCAGGCGTAGTACTTGGGCTTGCTGTCGTCTTCGGTGACGCGGTAGGCGTCCTGTGCGGTCCAATGGGCGTGCGCGGCGCGCTCCACCTCGATGTGGTTGTATTTGTCTTGCATGGAACTGGGGGTTGGTGCTGCAGTCACAATACTGCCTTCGCCCGGATTTTAGGCTGTGGGCGCATCCCCCTTGCTGCACTGGGCGACAGCCCCTGCCGCCGGCACTGCCCGGCACCGCGCCCCTCCCCCCGTTTTTGACCCTGCAGGCCCCGCCGTCACCGGCCCCGGGCCGATTCTGGCTTTTCGTGACCTTGACCGATTTTTCCTTCTACACCGAGCTCGCGCCGCGCTACCAGGCCGCCGTGGGCCTGTGCCTGCTGGCCGTGCTGGCCTTCGCCCTGCGCCTGGTGATCCAGGGCGTGCTGCTGCATTTTGTGCGCCTGTGGCGCAAGACCCTGCCCGCCACCAGCTGGACCCAGATCCTGCTGCACGACCATGTGCTGGTCCGGCTGGCCAAGATCGTCCCGTCGGTGGTGATCCAGATCGGCATTGACGCCGTGGCGCAGTTGCCCGCCCCGCTCAGCCAGACCATCGGCAACTTCGCCACCGCCTTCACGGTCTACCACCTGGTGCGTGCCGTGGCGGAGCTGCTCAACGAGATCAATGCCGCCCACGACCGGCACGACGGCCCCAAGGCCACGCACACCCACTCCATCAAAAGCTATGTGCAGCTGGGCAAGCTGGTGGCCTACATCCTCGGCGCGCTCCTGATTGCGGCCGCCATCCTGAACCGCTCGCCGCTGCTGCTGCTGTCCGGTCTGGGCGCCATGTCGGCCGTGCTGATGCTGGTGTTCAAGGACACCATCATGTCCTTTGTGGCGGGCGTGCAGATCGGCACCAACGACATGCTGCGCGTGGGCGACTGGATCGAGATGCCCCAGGTGGGAGCCGACGGCTTCGTGGTGGACATTGCACTGAACACCGTCAAGGTGCAGAACTTCGACAAGACCATCACCACCATCCCCACCTGGAAGCTGATGAGCGACAGCTTCAAGAACTGGCGCGGCATGGCCAATTCGGGGGCGCGCCGCATCATGCGCGCCCTGCCCCTGGACGCCAGCACCGTGCGCCTGCTGACCCCGTCGGAGCGCAGCCAGCTGGACCGCATCCCGCTGCTGCAGGACTACTGGCATGCCGAACGCGGCCTGCTGCCCATTCCCAGCGGCATGGAGACCAGCCTGCCGCTGGCGCCAGTGGTACCCGACCAGGTGACCAACCTGGCCGCCTTCAAGGCCTATGCCTATGCCTACCTGGTGGCCCACCCCGGCATTGCCAAAGGCCCGGGCATGTTCCTGCTGGCCCGCACGCTGGAGCCGACCCCCACCGGCCTGCCGCTGCAGCTGTACTGCTACACCGCCACCACCGTGTGGCTGGAGTACGAAACCATCCAGGGCGCCATCTTCGACCACCTGATCGGCATGCTGCCGCAGTTCGGCCTGCAGCTGTACCAACGCTCTTCGGACTTCGGAAGCCGCCAGCTGGCCAGTGCGCTCGATGCGCACTGAGCGGCTCCGGGCACCGCACACGCGGGCGGTCAGGACGTTCTAGGGCGCCGCAGCCGGGGCCGGCTGGGCCACAAAGCCGATACGGCCCAGCCCTGCCGCATGGGCCCAGCCCATGACCTGCACCACGCGGCCATAGGGCACGGCGGTATCGGCTTTGAGCTGCAGCTCGGCCTGCGGGTCCTGCGCAGCCAGGGCCGCCAGCCGCTGGCGTACCGCCGCTTCGTCCACCGCATCGGTGCCGATATGCAGCGCGCCCTGCGCGTCCAGCTCCAGCTCCAGCGACGGGGTCTGCGCCGGCGGCGCGGCCTTCACCCCCTCTGCCTGGGGCAGCTGCACCCGCAGCGTGGCCGCCAGAATGGGGGCGGCCAGAATGAAGATCACCACCAGCACCAGCATCACATCCACCAGCGGCGTGACATTGATGCCGGCCACCGGCTGTGCACGGGCCCGGGAAACAAAGCGTCCGAATGCCATGGCCGCCCTTCAGTGCGCACAGGGACGCGGCCCATAGGCCCGTGCCGCCCGTACCGTCATGCCGGCACCTGTATCAGGCGCTGCACCAGCCGAGGACAGGCGCCACAGGCCGTTCGGAAAGTCGCTCATCGCCGGCCCGCAAAATGCGCATGCAAATCGTGGGCAAAGCCATCCAGCGCTTCGTCCAACAGGGCGATGCTGCGGCCAAACAGGTTGTAGGCCAGCGCGGCCGGGATGGCCACGGCCAGACCGGCCGCGGTCATCACCAGGGCCTCACCCACCGGTCCGGCCAACTGGTCCAGCGACACCTGCTGCACGCCGGTCAGCGCCGCCAGCGCATGGTGAATGCCCCAGACGGTGCCCAACAGACCTACAAAAGGCGCCAGCGCGCTGATGGAAGCCAGCATGGTCTGACCCCATTGCAGACGCGCCCCCACCTGCTGCAACGCCACCCGCAGATGGCGCATCAGCCGATCCCCCTGCGCGGACTGGCCCGCCAGGGTGGCCTCTGCCGACGCTTCGGTCCGTGCCGCCTGCACCGCCTGCACCAGGGGCAGCAGCCAGGGGCCCTGCTTTTCCAGCAGCACCCGTGCAAAGGGCAGATCGGCAGCCTGCCAGAACGCATCCATGGCCTGCGGTGCCTGGCGGCGGCGGCGCACCAGCCCCACCAGCTGCACCAGAATCACCACCCAGCTGGCCACGGACATGGCCAACAGCAGCGCTGCCGTGCCCCGGGTGACCGCGTCACCTTGCGCCAGCCATTGCCAACGTGCGTCCATAAGCAGCTCCTGGAAGAGTGAAGGTGGTGCCTGGGTGCTCAGCGCAGGCTGAGCACGTCGAACATGTCGAACTGGCCGCTGGTCTTGCCCGCCAGAAAACGTGCCGCACGCAGGCTGCCCTGGGCATAGCCGGCGCGGCTGCTGGACTTGTGCGAGATTTCCACGCGCTCGCCCGTGCCGGCAAACAGCACGGTGTGGTCGCCCACGATGTCGCCGCCGCGCACGGTGGCAAAGCCGATGGTGTCGGGCTTGCGCTCGCCGGTGTGACCAAAGCGCTCGTACACGGCGCGGTCGGCCAGTTGGGTACCCTGGGCTTCGGCAATCACCTCGCCCATTTTCAGCGCCGTACCGGAAGGTGCATCCACCTTGTGCTTGTGGTGGGCTTCGATGATTTCGATGTCATAGCCACCTTCCTGCAGCGCCTTGGCCGCCATTTCCAGCAGCTTGAACGTGACATTGACGCCCACGCTCATGTTCGGTGACAGGATGACCGCCGTCTTCTGGGCATGGACGGCGATTTCGGCCTTCTGCGCATCGCTGAAACCGGTGGTGCCGATCACCAGCTTCACCCCCAACTCGGCCGCCACGGCCAGGTGGGCCAGCGTGCCTTCGGGGCGGGTGAAGTCGATCAGCACGTCGGCCTTGGCCAGTGCCGCGCGCACATCGCTCTCGATCAGCACGCCGGTGGCCTTGCCCAGGAAGGCGGCGGCGTCCTGGCCCAGGCCGGGGCTGCCGGGCTGGTCGAGTGCGGCAGCCAGCTGGCAGTCACCGCTGGCCAGCACGGCCTCGATCAGCATATGGCCCATGCGGCCGGATGCGCCGGCAATGGCCACGCGCAGCGAAGAAGGGGAAGAAGCGGTCATGGTGAAACAGCGGGATTCAGGGCGGGGCCGCGTACGGCCGGGGGTTCCTATGGCAAAAGGGCCGCTGGTGCGCATGGCTGCGCGGCGACCCTTTTCAATTCATGGCACGGCAGTGCCGGGGACAGCGGAGGCCGCCCCGTGGGCATCAGCGGGCCGGCGCATCCAGGCGCGGGTAGGCCGTGGTGCTGGCGGGCGTTGCCGGCGCAGCGTCGGCCACCGCGGTGTCGGCCGTCTTCTTGACCGGGTAGCGGGCCAGCTGGGCCTCGGTGGCTTCGAGCTGGGGCACCTTGATGTTGTTCATCTTCTTGCCCAGAGAGGCCACGAATTCGTCTTCGGAGGGCATCTCGTCGCCTTCGGCGCGGTCAAACTGGTCGCCGTTGAAGAACACGGTCAGCTTGCGCGTCTGGGGATCGACCTTGGCGCGCTTGAGCGTGAACACGTATTCCCAGCGGTCGGCGTGGAACACGCTGGTCACCAGCGGCGTACCCAGGATTTCACGCACCTGCTGGCGGCTCATGCCGGCCTGCAGGGCAGCGACCTGCTCCTTGGAAACGAAGTTGCCCTGCACCACGTCCACCTTGTAGGGGGTGATGACGCTGGCAACACTGCGCGAGGCACTGTCGAAGCTGCCGCAGGCGGCAAGCAGTCCGCCCAGCGACAGGGTCATGAGCACAGAAACACAACGGCGGGCTTTGGCATGCATGGGTAATGGCTACGGGATATGATCCGAACCATTGTAGCGGCAGGTTCCGGGAGGAGCCCCAGGTGCACCGCCACCCCGCTGCAAGGGCCATTCCTGCCGCCGCTGGCGCACCGTACGTCCACGGTCGCCAGGCCAACCAGAGACCCAGACATGAAAAATATCGACGAGCTCAAAAGCACGGGCCTGAAAGCCACCCTGCCCCGCCTGAAGATTCTGGAGATCTTCCAAACCGGCAAGCAGCGCCACATGACGGCCGAAGACGTGTTCCGCGTGCTGCTGGACGAACGCTCTGACATCGGCCTGGCCACGGTCTACCGTGTGCTGACCCAGTTCGAACAGGCCGGCATCCTGCTGCGCAGCAACTTCGAAAGCGGCAAGGCCGTCTACGAGCTGAACGAGGGCCAGCACCACGACCACTTTGTCTGCACCAGCTGCGGCAAGGTCGAAGAGTTCTATGACCCCGAAATCGAAAAGCGCCAGCAGCTGATCGCCAACCAGATGGGCTGGTCCATCCAGGACCATTCCATGTCGCTGTACGGCCAGTGCGCCGACTGCTCCAAGAAAGGTGCACAGCGCTGAGGTCTGACGCGATCTTTACCTGCTGATGCAAAAAGGCGCTCCACGGAGCGCCTTTTTTTGTGTCCCAGAGCTGAGGCGCCCTGCGGATCTGGCCCGGCTTACTCGATGCCGCGCTCCATGGCGCGGCGGTGGCGGTCCACAAACTCCTGGTAGGTATCGATGCCCCGCAGCTGCAGGATGGTGTTGCGCACGGCGGCTTCCACCAGCACGGCGATATTGCGGCCGGCCACCACCTGAATGATGACCTTGAGCACCGGCACGCCCAGCACATCCTGGGTCAGCGGCTCCTGGGGCAGGCGCTCGTAGTCGCGCTCCATGGTCTCCTTGCGCACCAGATGCACGATCAGCTTGAGGCGCATCTTGCGCCGCACCGCCGTCTCGCCAAAGATGGCGCGGATGTCGAGCAGGCCGATGCCGCGCACTTCCAGCAGGTTCTGCAGCAGATCGGGGCATTTGCCTTCGATCGTGGTCTGGTTGATGCGGAACAGGTCCACCGCATCGTCGGCCACCAGCCCGTTGCCACGGGTGACCAGTTCCAGCCCCAGCTCGCTCTTGCCCAGGCCGGATTCGCCGGTGATCAGCACGCCCATGCCCAGAATGTCCATGAACACGCCGTGCATGGTGGTGCGGTCGGCAAAGTGCTTGGACAGGTAGGCGCGCAGCACGTCGATCACAAAGGCCGCGGCCTCGTGCGTGGCGAACATGGGGATCTGTGCGCGCTCGCACATCGAGATCAGTGCCTGCGGGGCCTGCTGGCCATCGGCCAGCACCAGCACCGGCGGCTCCAGCGTGACGATGCGCGACACGCGGCGGGCACAGTCCTCGGGCGTGGCATTGGTCAGGTAGGCGACTTCGCGCTCACCGATCACCTGCACGCGGTAGGGATGGATGTAATTCAGGTAGCCGACCAGATCGGCGCCGGAGCGGGCCGAGCGCACGGCCATTTCATCGAAACGGCGCTCGGAGGCACCCAGGCCTGCCAGCCATTCCCAGCGCAGGCTTTCGCGGAAAGCCTCGAACAGGCGGTCGGCGTTGACGGCGGTGGGCTTCACAGGCTCAGGCGGCGGGGGAAGAGGCGGCCGACTTCCAGTCGGCGATCAGGCCGTACAGCTCTGCGGCGTCGGTGCAGGCCACCAGGCGCTGGCGCAGGGCCGAATCGCTGAGCAGCTCGGCGATCTCGGACAGGATTTCCAGATGCTGCTGCGTGGCCGCTTCCGGCACCAGCAGGAAGATCAGCAGGCTGACAGGTTGCTCGTCGGGCGCGTCAAAGCCGATGGCGCGCGCCATCTGGAACACGGCCGCCATCGGCGACTTCAGACCCTTGATGCGGCCATGGGGAATGGCCACGCCATGGCCCAGACCGGTCGAGCCCAGGCGCTCGCGGGCGAACAGGCTGTCGGTGATGAGCGCGCGGGACAGACCGTGCAGGCTTTCAAACAAAAGCCCTGCTTCTTCGAAAGCGCGCTTCTTGCTGGTGGCGTCCACGCTCACAAGGACTTGTGCGGACGGCAGGATGGAGGCTAGACGGTTCATGTAGGAAGAATTATGCACCGGGTGGCCCGATCACGGCACATGCCCCCCAGTCGCGCAAAAAGAGCCGCGCGGGGCGGCTCCTCTGTGGTGAAAAGGTCGGTGTCAGGCTGTTGCAAGCGCACTGAGGTCACGTTTCGCCGCTTCCCCTCGCCGCTCCTGCAGGCGGGTCTTGTGTTTGACGACCTTGCGGTCCAGCTTGTCGATCAGCTCATCCACGGCCGCATACAGGTCGAAGTGGGAACTGCCGGCATACAGATCATTGCCTTTGACGCGCACATTGCATTCGGCGCGCTGGCGCTTGTCCTTTTCGCTCTCGTTGTGTACCGAAAGCAAGACCTTCACGTCGATCACTTGGTCAAAGTGGCGCAGCACGCGCTGCAGTTTTTCCATGACGTAATTGCGCAGTGCGGGGGTGACATCCAGATGGTGCCCGCTGATGGTCAGGTTCATAAACCAGCCTCCTGTGGTCTCAAAGTCCAGATTGCCTTCCGGCAGGCTGAAAAACCTGCCGGAGGCGTTCGGCGGTGAATGCGCATTCGTCTCGCTTGGAACCCACTGTGCGCGATCTGCACCGGGAAATCAACGGCATACCGCCACATCCCGCTGGGGAATGGGGGTGGTGCTGACCGCCCGCCGGAATGGGCGCACAATAAGTCGTTTTGATGAAAATCCCGACAGACGGCAGCACGCGCTGCTGTCCGCCTACCCTGCCCAGGAAGGCATCCGACACGCCCGGTGTGGATGTGGTCTTCCACCCGGCACAGCCCGGCGTCGGCACGTAGAATTCCGCCCTGGCACCGCCTTGCTCCCAGGGCAGCGTCCCGAGCCCGCCCCTATTCCCAGTGACCCCCATGACCACCCAGTCCAGCCCTTCCGCCCTGCACACCTCCAATATCCGCTCGCTGCCCCTGCTGGCACGCGGCAAGGTCCGTGACAACTATGCCGTGGGCGATGACCGTATCCTGATGGTGGCTTCCGACCGCCTGTCGGCTTTCGACGTGATCATGGGCGAACCCATCCCCGGCAAGGGCGTGCTGCTGACGCAGATGGCGCTGTACTGGTTCGACAAGCTGGGCCATATCTGCCCCAACCACCTGACCGGCGACCGTCCCGAATCCGTGGTCACCGCCGATGAAGTCAAGCAGGTCGAGGGCCGCTCCATGCTGGTCAAGCGCCTGAAGCCCGTGCTGATCGAAGCCGTGGTGCGTGGCTACCTGGCCGGCAGCGGCTGGAAAGAGTATCAAGAGTCGCAAGCGGTCTGCGGCGTGAAGCTGCCCGCCGGTCTGGTCAACTCGGCCAAGCTGCCCGAGCCCATCTACACCCCCGCCGCCAAGGCCGAAATGGGTGACCACGACGAAAACATCACCTACGAGCGCACCGTCGAGATGGTGGGCGAGCCATTGGCAGCGCAAATCCGCGATACCGCCATCCGCATCTACAAGGAAGCGGCCGAGATCGCCCTGACCAAGGGCATGATCATTGCCGACACCAAGTTCGAATTTGGCCTGACCGAAGACGGCACCCTGGTGCTGATGGACGAGGTGCTGACCCCCGACAGCTCGCGCTACTGGCCCGTGGAAGGCTATGCCGACGCCCTGGCCGCCGGCGCCAACCCCCCCAGCTACGACAAGCAGTTCGTGCGCGACTGGCTGGAACAGGCCCAGGTCAACGGCAAGCCCTGGGACAAGACCGCTCCCGCCCCCCGCCTGCCCCAGGATGTGATCGCCAAGACTGCTGCCAAGTACCACGAAGCGCTGGAACGCCTGACGGCCTGATCGCCGTCCCTGCGGCGCACCCCCTGTGCGCGCAGCCCCCCTCACAGAACGCCTGGTGTGCGTCTGTGTGCGGTGCCAGAGAAATCCCCTCTGAACGCCCGCACCCGGATGCGCCAGGCGTTTTGCGTGGGGCGGCTGCCTGTCCCTCCAGGCACCGCCCGCCCCCCTGGCACGTAGTAAGCGGTTAATACCCGCCGCCCTGCCCGTCTGCCTACCATGGCCGCAGCCCCCACAGCAGGGGCGCACCACCACACACAGGAGACAGACATGGCAGGCAAGAAGATTCTGATGATTTGCGGCGACTACTGCGAGGACTACGAAACCATGGTCCCCTTCCAGACGCTGCAGGCGGTGGGCCACACCGTGCATGCCGTCTGCCCCGATAAAAAGGCCGGCGACCACATCAAGACCGCCATCCACGACTTCGAAGGGGCCCAGACCTACAGCGAGAAGCCCGGTCACAACTTCACCCTGAACGCCAGCTTCGCCGATGTGAAGGCCGAGCAGTACGACGCCCTGGTCATCCCCGGGGGCCGTGGTCCCGAATACCTGCGCAACCACGCTGACGTGCTGGCCGCCGTGCGCCACTTTTTTGATGCCGGCAAGCCCGTGGCCGCCGTCTGCCATGGCGCCCAGTTGCTGGCCGGCGCGGGCGTGCTCAAGGGCCGCACCTGTTCGGCCTACCCGGCCTGCAAAGCCGAAGTGGAACTGGCCGGTGGCCGCTACGCCGACATCGCGGTGGACCAGGCCCACACCGAAGGCAATCTGGTCAGCGCCCCCGCCTGGCCTGCCCACCCCGCGTGGATGGCGCAGTTCCTGGCGCTGCTGGGCACCCGCATCAGCCACTGAGGCGATTTCCGGGCCGGTTACCCTTCACCGCTCCAGCGCGCCCGGCGCCGGGGCGCCGCCGTGTCGCTCCGGCCCGTTCCGGCACCCGGCCCTCCTCCCCGCAACCCCGGATGGACGCTTGCCCTGTCGCCCCCTAGGATGGGCCGGCCACCTGCATTTCCGGGAACCTTGCCATGTGCCAAGTCTTTGTCAGCGCCGACCCGCAGCTCTATGCCCACCGCGCCCGCTCCATCCGGTTGCACGGTGTGGCCACCAGCATCCGGCTGGAGAACCTGTTCTGGCAGGTACTGGACGACATTGCCACGCGCGACGGCTTCACCGTTCCCCAGCTGTGCACCAGGCTGTACGACGAACTGGTGGCCGAGCGCGGGACGGTGGACAACTTCACCTCGTTTCTGCGCGTGTGCTGCACCCGCTACCTGGCGCTGCAGCTGTCCGGCGAGATTCCGCAGGATGTGCACATCCCCATCCGCTCGCTGACCGTAGGCCCCAGCGGCCTGGAACGCCATCCGGGCCGCACCGCGTTGCGCCACTGAAAGCCTCCCTTCCGCTGCGGCGCGGCATGGGGGCGTTGGTGCACACGCGGTCTGGCGTTGGCGCCACGTACGGACACCGCAAGCCCTTCTGCGCCCGCCCCGGCACCCGCCACGGTGGGCACCGCCTGGCTCACGCTCAAACAGATGTTTTACTCATTAGCAAAATAGAAAACATTATTTTTAGAAATATAAAATGATTTCTACAGTGGCGTCCATTGACATTCCAAGCCGAAAGACGCCCCATGACTGCCCGCGAAGCCCCGCTGTTCACCCCCGATACCCTGCCCCTGCTGCTGGCCGGCCAAGGCATTGACGCCCCCGCGGCCCAGGCCGCCGTGCAGGCCGGTCTGCAGGTGCTGCAGGACTTCATGCGCACTTTCAACGCCCGCGATGCCCTGGCCTGGGCCCAGGTGATGAACTACCCCCACGTGCGCCTGGCGGGCGACCAGGTCATCGTCTGGCACAACGCCGCCGACTACGCCGCCGCCAACGACCTGACACCGCTGGCCGACACCGGCTGGGCCTACAGCCGCTGGGACTTCATCCGTCCCGTGCAGGCCGATGCCACCAAGGTGCACTTTGCGCTGCAATTCACCCGCTATGACGCCCAGGACCGTGCCCAGCAATCGTTCCAGGCCCTGTACGTGGTCACCTTGCAGGATGGCCACTGGGGCGTGCAGTCGCGCTCCAGCTATGCAGGCGTGCTGACACCCGGCGCAGCCTTCTGAAAAAAGGAGCACGCCATGCCCATTTCCACTGCCGTGTCCCGCCGCAGCTGGCTGCACAGCGCCCTGGCCGCCAGCACCGCCTTCACCACGGCGGGCCTGGGCCTGCCGCTGGCGGCCCAGGCCGCCCAGGCCAAGGCCGCTGCGGCCTACCCGGTCCGCCCCGTCAAGGTGGTAGTGCCCTATCCGGCCGGCGGCGTGATCGATGTCACGGCCCGCGCCGTCACCGACGCCCTGGCCCAGCGCTGGGGCCAGCCCGTGATCGTGGAAAACCGCCCCGGTGCCAACGGCAACCTGGGCGCCCAGGCGGTGCACCAGGCAGCCGCCGATGGCTACACCCTGCTGATCGGCTCCACCTTCACCGTCATCAACCCGCTGACGGACAAGACCACCCGCTACCGCACCAGCGACTTTGTGCCTGTGGCCAGCATCGGCAGCACGCCCAATGTCTGGGTCGTGCCCACCAGCGCGCCCTGGCGCACGCTGCAGGACTTCATCACCCAGGCCCGCCAGCAACCCGGCGCCTTCAATGTGGCCAACCCGGGCCAGGGCAGCTCCAACCACCTGGGGCTGGAGCGTCTGGCCGCCAGCGCCGGCATCCAGATCACCCAGGTCAACTACCAGGGCCAGCCCCCTTTCATCACCGACCTGGCCAATGGCCAGATCCACATCGCCCCGCTGACCGCCACCCTGGCACTGCCCCATATCCAGAGCGGCAAGCTGCGTGCCCTGGCCGTGAGTGCCCCAACCCGCCTGCCGGCGCTGGCCCAGGTGCCCACGCTGGCCGAACTGGGCCTGGGGGACGCCACCGTGGTGCCGTGGAGCGGCTTCATGGCCCCGGCCGGCACGCCGGCAGCGCTGGTCGCCCAGCTGCAGGCGGCGATTGCCGAAGTGCAGGCCCAGCCCGCCGTGCTGCAGCGCTACGCCACCTTGCAGGCCCAGGCACCCGAGCGCCCGCAGGACTTTGCCCAGCTGGTCCAACGCGAGCAACAGCGCTGGTCCGCCCTTCTGGGCGCGGCGGTCAAGACCGCCAGCGCCCCGTGATCGCTGCGCGGAACGCCTGCCCAGCAAAAAGGCCACCAGAAGGTGGCCTTTTGCACAGGGCCAGGGCCCACAAACGTCAGTTCAGCGCCATGCTCAGACGGCGGCGGTAGCTGTTGACCAGGGCCGTGGCCTCGTCCTGCTCCGCGCCGCCCTTGCCCACCAGCTCGATGCCGCCGGCGGTCTTGCCGGGCACGGCGTCCTGCTTCTTGGGCTTGGGCGGAGTCAGCAGCTCCAGAATGCCCACGTACAGCTTGCGCGCGGCCTGGCCGTTCCAGTCCTTGTCGCGCATGATGATTTCCAGCAGCTCGTCCATGGAGGCCGTCCACTGGCCTTCGGCGGCCAGGATGCGGGCCTTGGCAAAGCGGGTGTCAAAGTCACGCTTGTTCTGGGCAATGGCGGCGTCGAACTGCTCCACCGGCCAGTTGCCGCGCTCGTCCTGCTGCACAAACACCATGCACTGCAGCCACTGGTTCAGCGCTTCGAAGCGCAGGACCTGGGGAATGCGCTTGAGCGGCTCCATCATCAGACTGGCGGCCTCTTCATAGCCACCGGTGGCGATCAGCAGGCGCACATAGTCAAAGCGGGCATCGTCGTTGGTGGGGTCGGCGGCCAGGGCATCGGCCAGCTTGCCCAGCGCGGCCTGCGTGTCACCGGCTTCCAGCATCTGCTGGGCCTCGTCCACCTCGGCTTCGGCCTGCAGCTCGCCCTCGCTGGGCAGGTGCTTGTCCAGGAAATCGCGGACCTGGCCTTCGGTCTGGGCCCCCATGAAACCGTCCACCGGGCGACCGCCGATCATCAGGATGCAGGTCGGCACGCTGCGGATGCCGAACATGCCGGCGATCTGCTGGTTGGCGTCCACATCCACCTTGGCCAAGGTGAAGCGGCCGGCGTATTCCACCTCCAGCTTCTCCAGCGTGGGCACCAGCGTCTTGCATGGGCCGCACCAGGTGGCCCAGAAATCCACCAGCACCGGCGTCTGCATGGAGGCGGCAACCACCTCGGTTTCAAAATTTTCAATGGTGACGTCAATCATGTGGTTCCCAATGTCCGAATGCGGGGTACGGCGTGCGTACGGTGTGTCTCTACGGGTGCGGCCTGCGGGGCAGGCCACGGGGTCTCCGGCTGCGGTGCGCACCGCCTGCGCAGCGCGCAGCACACCATGCAGCGATTCTCTCCGCAAACGCGGCACACGCCTGCGAAGGCCTGCCGCCCGAGCGTGCACTGCTGCATGACAGCTGTACACATGGGAGCAGTTGCGGCCTTCTTCAAGGGGGCGCTGCGCGCACCACCACCCGTCCCCACTTGTCACACCGGGCGCCGATAGCTCCGCTTTTCAGAGCACCGTGCTCCGCGCCAGTGACCACACCCCGTGCCGGACGCGGTGACCCAGGCGGTGCACACGCGGCCGGCAGGGACCGTCCCTACGCCCGGCTATGCCCCGTGCAGGGCCACAGCTATGGCGAAACCGTAAAATCAGGGGTTCCACTAGGCCGGGCGGCAGTGCCCCGAAGAACATGAACCCCATCCAAGTTGGCGTGGTCATGGGTTCCAGCAGCGACTGGGACACCATGCAACACGCAGTTGCCATCCTCCAGCAATTCGGTATCGCGTTTGAAGCGCAGGTCGTCTCGGCCCACCGCATGCCGGACGACATGTTCCGCTTCGCCGAAGCCGCTGCCGACCGCGGCCTCAAGGCCATCATCGCCGGTGCCGGCGGTGCAGCCCACCTGCCCGGCATGATTGCCGCCAAGACCACGGTGCCCGTGCTGGGTGTGCCCGTGGCCAGCCGCCACCTGCAAGGTGTCGATTCGCTGCACTCCATCGTGCAGATGCCCAAGGGCGTGCCCGTGGCCACCTTTGCCATCGGCAACGCCGGCGCTGCCAACGCGGCCCTGTTTGCCGTGGCACTGCTGGCCAACGAGGATGCGGCACTGCGCAAGCAGCTTGACGCCTTCCGCGCCGAGCAGACCGAAGCGGCCCGCAACATGACCCTGCCGGTGAACGCATGAGCGCCAGCGACACGCACGTGATCCTGCCCGGCGCCACGCTGGGCGTGCTGGGCGGCGGCCAGCTGGGCCGCATGTTTGCCCACGCCGCCCAGGCCATGGGCTATTTCACCGCCGTGCTGGACCCGGATGCCACCAGCCCTGCCGGCCGGGTCAGCCACCACCATGTGCGCACCGGTTACGAGGACGCACAGGGCCTGGCCGAGCTGGCCACGCTGTGCGCGGCCGTGACCACCGAATTCGAGAACGTGCCAGCAGCGGCACTGAACCGGCTGGCCGAAAGCCTGCCCGTCTCGCCGGCCGGTGCCTCGGTCGCGATTGCCCAGGACCGCGCGGCCGAAAAAGCCCACTTCGTGAAGTGCGGCGTGCCCTGCGCCCCCTATGCCGTGATCGAAACGGCCGCCCAGCTGGCAGCCGTCAACGACGCGCTGCTGCCCGGCATCCTGAAGACGGCCCGCATGGGCTACGACGGCAAGGGCCAGATCCGGGTCAAGACCCGGGCCGAGCTGGCCGCCGGCTGGGAGGAGCTGGGCCAAGTGGCCTGCGTGCTGGAAAAAATGCTGCCGCTGGCGCACGAATGCTCGGTCATCGTCGCGCGCGGCCGCAATGGCGACATCGTCAACCTGCCGGTGCAGCGCAATCTGCACCGCGACGGCATTCTGGCCGTAACCGAGGTGTATGCCGGCAACCTGCCCGCTGCGCAGGCAGAGCAGGCGATCGCAGCGGCCAAGTCGGTGGCCATCGGTCTCGACTACGTGGGCGTGCTCTGTGTGGAATTCTTTGTGCTGGACAACGGCCAGCTCGTGGTCAACGAGATCGCCCCGCGCCCGCACAACAGCGGCCACTACAGCCAGAACGCCATGGATGTGTCGCAGTTCGAGCTGCAGGTACGCTGCATGACCAACCTGCCCCTGGTGCAGCCGCGCCAGCACAGCGCCACCGTGATGCTGAACCTGCTGGGCGATCTGTGGTTCACGCAGGGCGACACCGCCCAGTCCCCCGCCTGGGACCGGGTGCTGGCACTGCCCGGCACCCATCTGCACCTGTACGGCAAGGTCGATGCCAAGCGCGCCCGCAAGATGGGCCACCTGAACATCACCGCGGCCACGCCCGACCAGGCGCGTGACACCGCGCTGCAGGCGGCCGCCATCCTCGGCATTGCGCCTTTTTAAGGAACACACGTGATTCTGGATGGAACGCTGGACGCCTCGGTCCAGGCTGCGGCTGCGGCGCTGCAACGCGGTGAACTGCTGGGCCTGCCCACCGAGACGGTCTATGGTCTAGCCGCCGACAGCGACAACGACGCCGCCGTGGCCCAGATCTTCACCGCCAAGGGCCGTCCGGCCAACCATCCGCTGATCGTGCATGTGGCAGACAGCGCGGCCATCACCCGCTATGCCAAGGAAGTGCCGGTCTTTGCACAGCAACTGATCGACGCGTTCTGGCCCGGCCCGCTCACCCTGATCCTGCCGCGCCTGCCGGGCGCCGCCAAGGCCTCGACCGGCGGACAGGACAGCGTGGGCCTGCGCTGCCCGTCGCACCCGGTGGCCCACGCCGTGCTGGCGGCCTGCCAGCAACTGAACCCGCCGGTCTGGGGCGTTTCCGCCCCCAGCGCCAACAAGTTCGGCCGCGTCAGCCCCACCACGGCCGACCATGTCGCCGCCGAATTCGGGGATGCGCTGCTGGTGCTTGATGGCGGCGCCTGCGAAGTCGGCATCGAGTCGACCATCGTGGACTGCACGCGCGGCGTGCCCGTGCTGCTGCGCCCCGGCGCCATCACACGCGACGATATCGAGCGCGCCTGCGGGCAGCGCCCTCTCTCGAAAGAGGAGCTGACAGCGGACACCCCGCGCGCCTCAGGCACGCTGCTGGCCCATTACGCGCCCAATGCCAAGGTGCGGCTGATGGATGCGGCTGCGCTGCAGCAGGCCCTGGATGCCCTGGGGCCGGAGGCAGGCCAGCTCTGCGTCTACCACCGCAGCGCGCTGCATTCGCCGGCGCCCGGCGTCACGCTGCACGCCATGCCCCGGCAGGCGCTGGCCGCTGCCCAGGAGCTGTTTGGCACGCTGCGTGACTTTGACGCACTGGGAGCCCAGTTCATCTGGATCGAGACCCCACCCGACAGCGCCGACTGGGAAGGCGTGCGCGACCGGCTGCAGCGCGCGGCCGCAGCCGGCTGATCCACCGCATCCCGGGTCCTGAGCGGCCCGGTGCCGGTGTCAGCCGTCCTCTCGGCCTCGGGTGTCAGCGCGGCGCAGCCGCCGTGACGGCACCGCTGTCCCGTGCCACCCAGTCCACCAGCGCGTCCAGCGCCGGGCGGGCGGTACCGGCATTGGCGTGGTTGACGAAGGCCACCAGCACATAGCGCTTGCCGCTGACCCCATCCACATAGCCGGCCAGCGCATTGCTGTCGCGCAGCGAACCGGTCTTCAGGTGGGCGGAGGCCTGGGCCTTGCTGCGGCGCAGTGTCCCGTCCACGCCGGCAATGGGCAGCGACGCCACGAACTCCGGCATCACCGGCGACAGCCAGGCACTCTGCAGCATGCGGCCCAGCGCGTGGGCGCTGATGCGCGCCTCCCGGCTCAGGCCGGCCCCGTTGTCCACCACCGGCCGCTCGGCCACGCCCCAGCGGCTGCTCCACCAGCGGGCCACGGCCTCGTTAGCGGTCTGCATGCTGCCCACGCCGGCCTGCTCCAGCCCCAGCGTCAGGAACACCTGCTGGGTCATCACGTTGTTGCTGTATTTGTTGATGTCGCGCACCACCTCGCCCAGCGCAGGCGATTCGGCCACGAAGGCCGGGCTGAGACCGGCGGGCACACGGCCTTCGCGCACCACGCCGCCGAGCTTGCCGCCTAGCTCGCGCCACATGCCTTCCACCGCCCGGGCCGCAAACTGCTGCGGATCGGCCGGAGCAATGGACCACACCTTGTCGCCGCAGCTGGCCGGGTACTGGCCCGCAAAGCCCATGCGCGCCGGATCGGCCCAGTCGCCTTGCAACGCACTACGCCAATCCCCGCAGTCGGTCCCCGCCGGCGCCAGCGGCACCGTGGCCTGCTGCTGCACGCCCGCCAGCGGAGGCTCCCACTGCACGCGGGCCACACCGGCCCGTGCATCGGGCACCAGCGTCATCACGGCGGATTTGTAGTTCAACAGCAGCGCATCGGGCGCCACGTTATAGGGCCGGAACGGTTCGCCGTCGAAGGCGGCCGCATCGTGGGTCGGCAGGGCAAAGGCGCTGCGGTCCAGAACGATGTCCCCCGCAATCGTTTTCACCCCCATGCCCTGCAGGCGGCGCAGCAGCAGCCACAGCCGCTCCATCACCAGCTTGGGGTCGCCCCGGCCCTGCAGATAGAGATGGCCCTGCAGGCTGCCGTTGCTGATGCTGCCGTCCAGATACACCGGGGTGCGCCAGACATAGGCCGGCCCCAGCAGGTCCAGTGCCGCATAGGTGGTGACCAGCTTCATCACGGACGCCGGGTTCATGGCTTCGCGCTCGCGCCAGGCCAGGCGCGGGCTGCTGCGGCCTTCGGCTTCGGCCACATAGAAGGACACCGCCTCGCGCGGGATCTTGGCGCGCTGCAGCGCCGCGTCGACCACGGCCGGCAGGGCCATGGCACGGGCAGAAGTGGCCGGCGGTGCGGCCACCGGGGAGGCAGGCGCCGCCACCTGCGCCACGGCCAGTCCCGGCAGGACGGCCAGCGCACCGGCGGCGGTCAGCCGCCACATGGCGCGGACACCGCGCCCAGGGTCAGAAATTCGCATGGCCCGCAGTCTAGTGCCTGCGCACCGACCCGGGCAGCACCGGGGACGGCAGGCGCCAAGGCCATGCCTGCCCCTGGGAAAGCGCGCGCGCCCGATAATCCATGGTTGCCCTGGCGGCACTGCCCTTGTTTGTTGTGTGGCAGACCGCCCCCTCGAAAGTCGCCCTGCCATGAAACTGCTTGCCTTTGATACCAGCACGGACCAGCTGTCCATCGCCATCCAGCATGGCGAGCGCCTCTGGCAGCACCAGGGTGCGGGGGGCGCACAGTCGTCGTCCACGCTGATTCCCGCCGTCCAGCAAGGCATGCAGGCCCTGGGCCTGCGCTATGACGAGCTGGACGCCATTGCCTTCGGCCGCGGTCCGGGCTCGTTCACCGGCCTGCGCACCTCCTGCGCCATCGCCCAGGGCCTGGCCCTGGGGGCCGGGCTGCGGCTGCTGCCCATCGACACCCTGCTGGCCATGGCCGAAGAGGCACGCCTGCAGCACGGCTGCACCGACCTGCTGGCCGTGCTGGACGCGCGCATGCACGAGGTCTACCACGCCGGCTACCACTACGCCGACGGCCGCTGGCACGAAACCCAGGAACTGGGCCTGTGCGCGCCCGAGGCGCTGTCCGTGCCTGCGGGCCTGCCCGTGGTGGGCAATGCCCACGCCGCCTACCCCGAACAGCTGGCACCCGGCGCCCCCCATCTGCACGCCCTGCCCACGGCCGCCGCCCTGCTGCGCCTGGCCCCCCAGTGCATGGCCGACGGCGGGCTGGTGGATGCCATCGATGCGCTGCCGCGCTATATCCGCGATAAAGTGGCCAAAACCACGGCCGAACGCGAAGCCGAAAAGCTGGCCGCCGCCCAGCCCTCCGCGCCTGCTGCATGAGCTCCACGCTGTCTCCCGCACCGCTGCTGATCCCGCTCCAGCCGGAATGGCTGGACCGCGTCGTGGCCGTGGAGGCAGCGGCCTACACCCACCCCTGGACGCCAGGCAACTTCCGCGACGCCCTGGCCTCGGGCTACCAGGCCCAGATGCTGGTGCAGGGCGATCGGCTGCTGGGCTACTACGTGGCCATGCAGGTGCTCGACGAGGTGCATCTGCTGAACATCGCCGTCGCCCACGACGCCCAGGGCCAGGGCTGCGCCCGGCTGCTGCTGGAGACGCTGGACCACTGGTCCCGCCTGCAGAGCGCCAAATGGCTGTGGCTGGAGGTGCGCGCCAGCAACACCCGCGCCCGCGCCATCTACGAACGCCATGGCTACCGCCAGGTGGGCGAGCGCAAGCGTTACTATCCCGTGCACCACGGCGAGCGCGAGACCGCCATCATCATGAGCATGCCCCTCTATGGCCCTGAACCTTGACGCCCGCCAGCGCGCCATGTTGCAAGACATGGGCATCACCTTCTGGGGCCCCAGTGCGCCGCCGGCCGCCGTGCCTGCGGTTGCAGCAGCAGCCCCAGCCGAAGCCTCTGCCCCCCCGGCTGCCGTAGCGACGCCAGCAGCCCCTGCGGCGGTGGCAGCTCCGCAGCCGCCCACCGCAGTCATCGCCACGGCACCGGCAGCTGCAACGGCCACTGCGCCCGATCCACAGCCCGAGCACGCCGCAGCGGTCCCGCCCGCAGCGGATGCGCCCCCCCCTGCGCCGCAGGCTGCTGCAGCCGATGCAGCGCCCGCCCATGCCACGCCGGTCTACCGCGCCCCGGCGGCGGCCAGCGCACCCTGGTTCATGGCTCCGCTGGTGCATGCCTATGCCGAATCGGCCGGCCCCGATGCGCCCGACGCCGGCTGGCTGGTGCTGGTCGAATGTGCCGATCCGGCCGACCCCTGGGCCGGCGATGCCGGTGCACTGCTGAACAACATGCTGCGCGCACTGCGCCTGCAGCAGCACCCCCAGGTGCGCATCGCCCCCCTGACGCGCCAGGCACCCGACAGCGCCACCGGCCACCCCGGGCTGGAGCCGCTGGCCCCCGCGCTGCAGGCCGCCCTCGCCGCCCACCGCCCGGCGCGCGTGCTGGTGCTGGGCCTGCATGCGGCACGCGCCGTGCTGCAGCGCAGCGAAGCCCTGGGCCCGCTGCGTGCCGAGCTGCACCAGCTGCACGGCATCCCCGCCGTGGTCAGCTACGACCCCGCCTACCTGCTGCGCGCCCCGCACGCCAAACCCGGCGCCTGGGCCGACCTGTGCCGCGCCCACGCGCTGCAACCGCCCGCGCACTGAAAACCTCCCATCCGGCGATGCCCGTTGCACTGCACAAAAGCGGTGCCAGAGGCATAATCGCCGGCTTGTCACATTGAGGAGATATCTCCGTGGAAACCTACCCGAGTTGGTAGCTTCCGCCTCCCTGGCCAGTGCCGTGGAGCCGGAAGCGCACCCCGCACCGCACACTGCAAGAACAAGCCATGGGAGTGAGCCGTCATGCTCAACATCTTTACGCTGTCCAATGGACGGCTGGTTCAAGTCGAAATCGAATCGCTGGAAGAACTCAAGCAGTTCCAGCCGATCTGGGTGGACCTGGAGTCGCCCACGGTCGATGAAAAGCGCTGGGTCAAGCAGCACTACGGCCTGTCGATCCCCGAAGACGCCACCGACGAAGACATCGAAGAATCCGCCCGCTTCTACGAAGAAGACAACGGCGAGCTGCACATCCGCAGCGACTTTCTGGTGGACGACGAAGACGACCCGCGCAGCGTGCGCGTGGCCTTCATCCTGAACCAGCACAACACCGAGCTCAACAGCTGCGGCGTGCTGTTTTCCATCCACGAGGAAGACATTCCCGTCTTCCGCCTGCTGCGCCTGCGCGCCCGCCGTGCGCCGGGGCTGATCGAAGAGGCCAAGGAAGTGCTGCTCAAGCTCTTCGACGCCGACGCCGAATACTCCGCCGACACGCTGGAAGGCATTTACGACGATCTCAAGCAGGTCAGCGCCCAGGTGCTGGAAGGCAATATGACCGACGACCACGCCCAGGGCGTGCTGTCCGACATTGCCCGCCAGGAAGACCTGAACGGTCGCATCCGCCGCAACATGCTGGACACGCGCCGTGCGGTGAGCTTCATGATGCGCTCCAAGATGCTCAATGCCGAGCAATTCGAAGACGCGCGCCAGATCCTGCGGGACATTGAATCGCTGGACAGCCACACCGCCTTCCTGTTCGACAAGATCAACTTCCTGATGGACGCCACGGTCGGTTTCCTGAACATCAACCAGAACAAGATCATCAAGATCTTCTCGGTGGCCAGCGTGGCCCTGCTGCCTCCCACGCTGATTGCCAGCGTCTACGGCATGAACTTCAAGTTCATGCCCGAGCTGGAGTGGGAGTTCGGCTATGGCTATGTGGTGGGGCTGATGATCCTCAGCGCCGTCGGACCCATGCTGTACTTCCGCAAGCGCGGCTGGCTCAAGTAAAGCCCCGGGCGCCATCTGTGGCGCCTGGCGGCGGCACGGCCCAGCGTGTCATCAGCTCACCGGCACCGCTCCCGCGGCGCACGGCGCCTCACCCCTGCTGTACCCAGTGCTGCACGATCTGCAGCGCGTAGCGGCTGGCCACGGCCTGCACAAAGGCGGGGAAGTCCACATGGGCGCTGTCGTCCGCACGGTCGGAGATGGTGCGCACGGCGGCAAACGGCACACCATAGTCGGCGCAGACCTGGGCAATGGCCGCACCTTCCATTTCCACCGCCAGGGGGGCATGGCCGGCGGCCTGCAGATCGGCCGTGATCTGGCCGGAGACCGCTGCCGAGACAATGAACTGGTCACCGCTGGCCACCAGCCCCGCATGGGCGCGCGGCACGCTGCCAGCCAGCAGGGGTTCGTTCCACGTTGACGCCTGCGCCACACAGGCCTGTGCAGCCACCAGCAAACCGGCGCTCAACACGGCATCACAGGCCAGCGTGGGGGCCGCATAGCCGGGCACCTGCCAGCGGGGGAACAGCGGGCGCACGTCCATGTCATGCTGCAGAAACTGCTGGGCCACCACCACATCGCCCACCTGCACGCCCGCCCCCACCCCTCCAGCCACGCCGGTGAACAGCAGCTGCTGGGCGCCAAAGCCTTCCATCACCGCCGTGGCGGTGGTGGCCGCCGCCACCTTGCCGATGCCGGTCAGCCCCAGCACCACGCTGCGGCCGTGCAACCGGCCCAGGGTGAAATCCCGTCCGGCGCGGCGCACGGTCCGGGCCTCCGTCAGCAGGTGCTGCAGACCATATTGTTCTTCGGGCAGGGCGCTGAGGATGGCAAGGGCCATGGCAGTTCTTCACAGGTCAAATCGGCGGCGCCTGCGCAGCAGGGACGCAGGCGCCGTCGGAGTTTCGGGCGCGGCGCACCAGCAGAACCCCGGCGCAGCACAACCCGCCATTCTCGCCCAGGGGGAGCGCGGCTGCCGGGCGGCGGGTTTCAGATCGCCAGTGGTGCCACGGCGTTGCGCAAGGCCCGCAGCACGCTGAACACCGTCAGCGCCGAGGTCTTGGGATTGGCCGCCAGCGGCTGGCCAGCCAGCTCCAGCGACAGCCGCCCGAACGCCCCCTGGGCGGCAATCTGGTGCCGGTTCTCGCTGCCCTGCGGATCGGCCACCAGCCGAACCTCGGTGGCGTCCAGCCCCAGGCCGGCCAAGGCCACGGTGGCGGCCACATTGGCATTGCGCGGGTACTGCTGCGCAGCTTCGCGCGCGCTGCCCTGGAAGAAACAGAACGATGCCGTCAGCGCCGCCAGATCGCATGCGGCTTCGGCCGGCGTGCCCTTCCAGGCTGCCGCCGGTTTGGTGCCGGTGTAGGTCACCTGCGCCAGCCCGCCTTCGCGGGCCGCGGCCAGTGCGTCGATGGCACCGATGGCCCCGGGCAGCAGCTGCACGCGTGTGCCCCCCTGCCGGGCCGCATCGGCCAGCTCTTCCACCAGACCGGGCGCCGCCAGCGCGCCGACCGACACCACCAGACAGGGAATGCCACGCCGCAGCGCCGGCAGCACATGGGTGGCAATGGCACTGTGGCCGGCACACTCCACCAGCAGATCGGGCCGGGCATCCTCCGGCAGCACGTGCAGCAGCTGGGCGCCGGGTGCATGCTGCGCCAGCCAGTCCACCACCTCGGGACGCGGCTGGCGGGCCAGCACCCAGTCCACCTGCAGGCCCTGCAGGCCGGACAGCTGCGGCAGGCGCTGCAGCACTTCGCTGCCGATGGCGCCGCAGCCCACCAGGGCGATGCGCAGGGAAGACGGAGGGAGAGGCTGCCGGGATGCCGCAGCAGCAAGGGGCGTGGAGGTCTGCATGGCGCCCAAGCGTACGCGATGCGGCAGCGTTCGGCCGCCCCGGCCATGAAAAAAGGGAGCGCGAACGCTCCCTCGGTGAAAGGGCCGCCCGCGTGGCGCGGGCAGGTGGCGCCGTCTCAGGCCGCGACGGCAGCCGCCGGCGTGCTGTCGCGCAGCTCGCGGCGCAGGATCTTGCCCACCGGGGTCTTGGGCAGTTCGGTGCGGAACTCGATCACCTTGGGGCGCTTGTAGCCGGTCAGGTTTTCCTTGCAGAACTCGCGCAGCCGGGCTTCGGTCAGGCTGTCGTCCTTGCGCACCACCACCAGCTTCACGGCTTCGCCGGAGCTGGCATCGGGCACGCCCACCACCGCGCACTCCAGCACGCCGGGGCAGGTGGCCACCACATCCTCCACCTCGTTGGGGTAGACGTTGAAGCCGCTGACCAGCACCATGTCCTTCTTGCGGTCCACGATCTTGAAGTAGCCGCGGGCGTCCATCACGCCGATGTCGCCGGTCAGGAAATAGCCATCGGCCGTGGTGACCTTGGCGGTTTCGTCCGGACGCTGCCAGTAGCCGGCCATGACCTGCGGGCCCTTGACGGCGATTTCACCGGTCTTGCCCAGCTCGGTGATGGTCTGTCCGCCTTCGTCCACCAGCTTCACGTAGGTGCTGGGCTTGGGCACCCCGATGCTGCCGGTGAACTCCTTGGCCGTGACCGGGTTGCAGCTGACCACAGGGCTGGTTTCCGACAGGCCATAGCCTTCGACGATGGGGCAGCCGGTCTTTTCGAGCCACAGCTTGGCCACGGCACCCTGCACGGCCATGCCGCCGCCGACCGAGACCTTCAGGTGGCTCCAGTCCACGCTGTTGAAGTCCGGGTGGTGGGCCAGCCCGTTGAACAAGGTGTTCACCGCCGGGAAGTTGTGGAAGACCTCGCCCTGCAGGTCCTTGAACACCGCTTTCAGGTCGCGCGGATTTGCGATCAGGATGTTGCGCCCGCCGGTGTGCATGGCCAGCATCATGTTCACCGTGAACGCGAAGATATGGTAGAGCGGCAGCGCGCAGATGCTGGTGACCTGCTCGCCCGTCTTGCGGATGTCCTGCAGCACCGGGTTGAACCAGGCTTCGCACTGCAGCGTGTTGGCGATGATGTTGCGATGCAGCAGCACCGCCCCCTTGCTGACGCCGGTGGTGCCGCCGGTGTACTGCAGCACGGCAATGTCCTCGGACCCCACGGCCACCGGCACAAAGCGGCGGCTGCGGCCCTGGGCCACGGCGGTCTTGTAGCCCACGGCGCCGGGCAGCTGGAACGGGGGCACCAGCTTCTTGACCTTGCGCACCACATAGTTGACCAGCAGGCCCTTGAGGCCCAGCTCATCGCCCATGCTGCACAGCACCACATGCTGCACCGGCGTCTGGGCGATGCACTGCTGCAGCGTGTGGGCGAAGTTTTCGATGATGACGATGGCCTTGGCCCCGGAGTCCTTGAGCTGGTGCTCCAGCTCGCGGGCGGTGTAGAGCGGGTTGACGTTCACCACCACATAGCCGGCGCGCAGAATGGCGGCCACGGCCACCGGGTACTGCGGCACATTGGGCATCATGATGGCCACGCGATCGCCCTTTTCCAGGCCCAGCGACTGCAGGTAGGCGGCAAACGCCTGGCTTTGCCGGTCCACATGGCCGAACGGAATGTTCTTGCCCATGTAGGTGTAGGCCGTGCGATCGGCATAGGCCTTGAAGGCCTGTTCCATCAGCGCCACCAGCGAGGTGTAGCGCGAAGGGTCGATATCTGTTGGCACGCCTTCGGGATAGGCTGCCAGCCATGGACGCTCTGTCGTCATGCCCGGGGTCTCCACTCTGTATTGTTCTAACGCGATCCCCCATTCTGATAAAAAGCACGGCCGTTCGGTACTTGTGGTTACCCTAGGGTGCAACCCTAGGCGCTGCATGCCGTCGCTCGTGACCCCGGCTGCAGGCGCAAAAAAACCCGCAGGCTTGCGCACTGCGGGTGGGTGGGTGCCGGACCTGCCGCGCTACAGCCTGTAGCGCGGGCAGCCATCACCAGGGCCGGATTACTTGACCAGCTGGGCCAGATCGCCTGCGGCGTACTTCTTGGCCATCTGTTCCAGGCTGTAGCCCTTGATCTTGCCGCCCTGGCCTTCGCAGCCGAACTCGATGTAGCGGGCCTTGCAGACCTGCTTGGCGGCTTCGCGGGCCGGCTTGAGCCATTCGCGGGCATCGAACTTGTCGGGGTTCTCGGCCAGGAACTTGCGCACCGCGCCGGTCATGGCCAGACGGATGTCGGTGTCGATGTTGATCTTGCGCACGCCGTACTTGATGGCTTCCTGGATTTCCTCGACGGGCACGCCGTAGGTTTCCTTCATCTTGCCGCCGTACTGATTGATGATGGCCAGCAGTTCCTGGGGCACCGACGAGGAGCCGTGCATCACCAGGTGGGTGTTGGGGATGCGGGCGTGGATTTCCTTGACGCGGCTGATGGCCAGGATGTCGCCTGTGGGCTTGCGGCTGAATTTGTAGGCGCCGTGGCTGGTGCCGATGGCGATCGCCAGCGCGTCCAGCTGGGTGGCCTTCACGAACACGGCAGCTTCCTCGGGGTCGGTCAGCATCTGGCTGTGGTCCAGCTTGCCGACGGCGCCGATGCCGTCTTCCTCACCGGCGTCGCCGGTTTCCAGGTTGCCCAGGCAGCCCAGTTCGCCTTCCACGGTGGCGCCGATCTGGTGGGCCATGGCCACCACCTTCTGGGTCACGTCGACGTTGTAGTCGAAGGACGAGGGGGTCTTGCCGTCGCTCATCAGCGAGCCGTCCATCATCACCGAGCCGAAGCCCAGGTTCAGCGCGCCCTGGCAGATTTCGGGTGTGGTGCCGTGGTCCTGGTGCATCACCAGGGGAATGTGGGGGTACTGCTCGGCAGCGGCCTGGATCAGGTGCTTGATGAAGGGCTCACCGGCGTACTTGCGGGCGCCAGCGCTGGCTTGCAGGATCACGGGCGCGCCGACTTCGTCAGCCGCCGACATCACAGCCTGGACCTGTTCCAGGTTGTTCACGTTGAAGGCGGGGATGCCATAGCCGTTTTCAGCGGCATGGTCGAGCATTTCGCGCATCGAGATCAAAGGCATGGTCGTGGTTCCGTTAAAAGTGGATCAAGGGCACGGTGGCCGCAAGGAAACGTGGCCGTAACCACGTGGTAACCGGTCGATTTTAACGATTTGCCCGCACAGTGGCACCGGCAGGGGAAAGGCCGCGCGGGGTCTCCCTGTCGGACGGTGCCGCCTCCCGGCCCGGCGTGCGGCCAGAAGCCCTGGCCGCGCAGTGCGCCGGAACGCGGCCCGCAGCCGCAGCGCCCGGCGCCTGCACCCCGGCTCACTCCACCTGGCAGATCTTCAGCATGTTGCTGCCGCCGGGCTGGCCCATAGGCTCGCCGCAGGTGATAGCATAGACATCGCCGCTTTGCACGATGTTGCGCATGCGCAAATGGTTTTCTGCCTGCTCCAGGGCGGTGTCCCGGTCGGCGCTGGTGTCCATCAGCAGCGGGCGCACATTGCGGAACAGCGCCATCTTGCGCTGCGTGGCCACCTTGGGGGTGAGCGCGTAGATGGGAATGTGGATGCGGTGGCGGCTCATCCACAGCGCGGTGGAGCCGCTTTCCGTCATCGCCACAATGGCCTTGGCCCCCAGGTGGTGGGCGGTGAACAGCGCGCCGATGGCGATCGCCTGGTCAATGCGGCGGAACTGGCGGTCCATGAAGTCCGAATCCTTGCGCGGCTCCTCGGCGGCCTCGGCGGCGGCACAGATCTCGGCCATGGCACGCACGGTCTCCAGCGGGTACTTGCCGGCCGCGGTCTCGGCGCTGAGCATCACCGCATCGGTGCCGTCCAGCACGGCATTGGCCACATCGCTGACCTCGGCGCGCGTGGGCACCGGGTTGGTGATCATGCTCTCCATCATCTGGGTCGCCGTGATGACCACCTTGTCCATCTCGCGGGCCATGCGGATCATTTTCTTCTGCAGCGCCGGCACGGCGGCATTGCCCACTTCCACGGCCAGATCGCCGCGCGCCACCATGATGCCGTCGGAGACGCGCAGGATGGCCTCCAGCTGGGGAATGGCTTCGGCGCGCTCGATCTTGGCGATCAGCCCCGGGCGGTGGCCGCTGCCTGCCGCCGCCACGCTGCACAGCTGGCGTGCCATTTCCATGTCGGTGGCGTTCTTGGGAAAGCTCACCGCCACATAGTCCGCGCCCAAGCCCATGGCGGTCTTGATGTCCTCCATGTCCTTGGCCGTCAGTGCAGGGGCCGTCAGCCCGCCGCCCTGCTTGTTGATGCCCTTGTTGTTGGACAGCTCGCCGCCGATGGTGACCGTGGTGTAGACCGCATCGCCCAGCACGCGGTCCACGGTCAGCACGATCAGCCCGTCGTTGAGCAGCAGCACATCGCCCGACTTCACATCGCGCGGCAGCTCCTTGTAGTCCAGGCCCACGCCGCCCAGATCACCGGGTTCGGTGCGCGCAGCATCCAGCACAAAGGGCTGGCCGGCTTCCAGCATCACCTTGCCGGCCGCAAACTTGCCCACGCGGATCTTGGGGCCCTGCAGGTCGGCCATGATGGCCACTTCCCGGCCCACGCGCTGGGCCGCAGCACGCACCATGGTGGCGCGGTCGATGTGGTCCTGGGCCGTGCCGTGGCTGAAATTCAGGCGCACCACGTTGACGCCGGTGGCAATCATCTGGGCCAAGAGTTCCGGCTCGCTGGAAGCGGGGCCCAGGGTGGCAACAATCTTGGTGGCGCGGCGCACCTGCAGGTGGGTGTAGGGGACGGGGATGCTCATGGATTCCAGCTATCAAAGGGAAAGGGCCAGGGGATCAGGTCAGCCCATGGGACAGTGCCAGGGCCAGGGTATGGGCCACTATGGCCGCTCCCAGCCCGTGGCGCCAGTAGATGTAACCCGCCAGCAGGCCGAAGACGGTGTGGTTCAGCAGCACATAGGCCAGCAGCTCCGGGGAGAGCCCGCCCATCAGCGCCATGGCTGCCGGCAGATTGGAAGCGGCACCCAGCAGGGCCGCCAGCGCGATGACCGTCCACACCAGCCCGCTGCGGGGGGCGCCGCCACGCGGCTGCAGCATGCGCCACAGGGCGAACAGCAGCACGCTCATCATGCCCCAGCGCACCAGCAGCTCTTCGGCCACGCCGCTGTACAGCAGCTTGATCCACAGCGGCAAGGCCTGCACCGGGTCGCCCGGCGCCAGCGCATCCGGGGTGAGCTGGGCCAGCGTGACCATCCAGGCGGCGCCCATCACGCCGCCGGCCACGCCGGGCAACCACATCTGCTGCAGCGCCGTCACCGGCCGGCTGCGCCGCTGCACCAGGGAGCCCAGCATGGGTGCGCCCAGACCGACCCGCGGGGACAGCCAGGCGCCAAAGAACACGGCCGCCGCCAGCAGCAGCAGGCTCTGCACGCTGCCCATCACCGGCAGGGCCCAGCCCGGCAGGTGGCCACTGGGCAGGCGCTGGCCCACCTGCCACGCCATGCCGACCACACCGGGCAGGCCCAGCAGCCACAGCAACAGGCTCAGCCGCAGCGGCTGGCGCAACTCCTCGGCAGGCAGGGACACAGGGGCGTCGTCGTCGGAGGCGGGGTGCATCATGGCGACGGGCAGGGCGGGCGGGAGGGAGAAGGCAGCAAGGCGTGGTCTCAGGCGCGCATCAGCGCTTCGATGTCATCGGGCTCGACCGGCACGCCGCGCGTCAGCAGCTCGCAGTCACCGTCGGTGACCACGGCGTCGTCTTCGATGCGGATGCCGATGTGGTGGAACTGCTCGGGCACGCCGGGCGCCGGGCGCACATAGATGCCGGGCTCGATGGTGGTCACCATGCCCGGGTGCAGGATGCGGCTGGGGCGGTTGGTGATGGTCTCGCCCGACAGCGGGTCCTTGCGCTGGCTGGACTGGCCCAGCTCGCTGGCCTCCACATAGCTGCCGCAGTCGTGCACATCCATGCCCAGCCAGTGGCCGGTACGGTGCATGTAGAACTGGAAGTAGGCGCGCGAATCGATCACATCCTGGGCCGTGCCGTAGGTGGACTTGTCCAGCAGCCCCAGATCCAGCATGCCCTGGGCCAGCACGGCCACGGTGGCATCGTGCGGGTCGTTGAAACGCCGGCCGGCACGGGTCACGGCAATGGCGGCCTTCTGGCTTTCCAGCACCAGTTCGTACAGCGCGCGCTGGGGACCGGTGAAGCGGCCATCGGCCGGGAAGGTGCGGGTGATGTCGCTGGCGTAGCTGTCCAGCTCGCAACCGGCATCGATCAGCACCAGCTCGCCGGCACGCACCGGCGTATTGCCGGCGCGGTAGTGCAGCACACAGGCATTGGCACCTGCCGCGACGATGGAGTCATACGCCACGCCCTGGGCGCCGCCCTGACGGAATTCGTGCAGCAGCTCGGCATCCAGGTGGTATTCGCGGCAGTCCTCGCCGGCGCGCAGCATGCGGGCCGAGCGCTGCATGGCACGCACATGGGCGCGGGCGCTGATCACGCCGGCGCGGCGCATCACGTCCAGCTCATAGGCATCCTTGACCAGGCGCATGTCATCCAGCAGCGCACAGACATCGCCCTGCGCCGTGGGGCACAGCGCACCATAGCGGGAGCGGGCGCGCACGGCGGTGAGCCAGCCTTCCACCTGGGCGGCCAGGCCCTCGTGCGTGGCAAACGGGTACCAGACGCGCTCCTGGTTCTCCAGCAGGCGCGGCAGGCGGCTGCCCAGTTCCGTGACGGGATAGGCGGCATCCACCCCCAGGCTGGCCACGGCGGCTTCCGGACCCAGGCGGTAGCCGTCCCAGATCTCGCGCTCCAGGTCCTTGGGCTGGCAGAACAGCGTGCTGCTGCCGTCGGCCGCCAGCACCAGCGTGGCCTGGGGCTCGGTGAAGCCGGTCAGGTAGTAGAAATAGCTGTCGTGGCGATAGAGGTAGCTGTTGTCGCGGTTGCGCCCCCGCTCCGGCGCAGTGGGAATGATGGCAATGCCACCGGCGCCCAGTTGGGCAGCCAGGCGCGCGCGGCGTTGGGCGTAAACAGAGGTCATGGCAGCTATCGTAGCGCTGCCGCGACCCGCTGCGCGCCAGATGGCCGCCCGGAGGCCGCCAGGGGCCAAAATTTGTGGCGCCGCCCCCACCCGCACCACGGGTGCCGGCCCGGCCTAGCAGGTGCAGGTGCAGGTGGCTTACGCCAGCAGCATGCTCACCCCGGCCACCAGCAACAGGCTGCAGACCATCCACTGCAGCACCCGGGTGGACAACGGCGGCGGGTATTTGGCCAGCAGCCAGGTGACGCCGGTCACCACCGGCACGGCCACGGCCGCCGTGAGCAGCGACGACCAGCGCATCCCGCCCGAGGGGATGACGATGCCTAGGCGCAGCACGGTATTGGCCAGGAACATCACCAGCAGGCACTGGCGCACCAGGGCCGCCGGCAACGGCTGGCGGTACAGGTGGTAGACCATGGGCGGCCCGGAGGTGGAAAACAGCCCGCCCAGCAGGCCGGACAGACCGCCTGCCACCCACATGGAGCCCGGCCCTGACAGCGTGGCGCGCTGGCTTTTCTGCAACAGCAGCACGATGGCGCAGGCAATGATGGTCACACCCAGCAGCATGCGCAGCACGTTCACCAGATCGCCGCTGAGCCAGTGCAGCAGCGCCAGCCCGCCCACCACGCCGATCAGGCTGCTGGCCAGAATCGGTTTGAGCATGTCCCAGCGCGGCTGGAACGGGTGGCTGCGCAGGTAGACCACGCCGTTGACCAGGGACAGCAGCCCTGCGACGTTGGCCGCATCGGCAATCGGCATCAGGTGCAGGGCACCGGCCATGCCGACAAAAATCAGCCCGAAGGCGAAACCGGTGAGGTTCTGGCAGGCCGACGCCACGACCACCACCGCTATCAACCACCCGTAGGTGCTCCAATCCACATCCATATGCCTGTCCGTTGGCGGCGCTTGCCCCGGCCACCCATGGGGAATTCAACAAAAACAGGAGCTGCCTGCGGTACCAGGCCGGCACATTGCACCACTTTTATTACGCCAACGTTTGCTGCGTCAGCGACAGGTGCTCTGCTTTTCAGGCCGATGCATTCAGCTGGGCCAGCCGCTCGGGCGTGCCCACATCCACCCAGAGGCCGCGGTAGACGCTGGCCCCCACGCGCCCGGCATCCATGGCACGGCGCAGCAGCGGCGCCAGCGGCGCGGCCCCGCCCTGCGGGTTGCCCGCGGGAAGGTCGCACCAGGGCGCGCCAAACAGTTCGGCCTTGAGCAGCGCGATGGTGCTGTAGGTATAGCGCGGCAAGGCCGCCAGCGCGGCGCTGGCCTGCGTTTTTGGCACGTTCACGGCGCGGCCCTTGTCGTGGCCCGGCACACTTTCCGCCAGGCCGAAGTCGCCTTGCGGGTTGTGCGCCGGATTGGGCACCAGCCACAGATGGGCCAGATCGTCGCCGGCGGCAAACGCGTCGTGTGCCGCGGCATCGAACACGAAATCCGGCGCAAACACATCACCTGCCGCCAGCCAGAACACGGGCGGCAGCTGCGGCAGGGCGCGGGCAATGCCGCCGGCCGTTTCCAGCGCATGGCCGAAATCCGCGCCTTCGTGCGAATAGCGCAGGCCGCCGGCCGCCGCCAGCGCGGGCCAGGCCGCGTTCAGGTGCGCGGGAATCTGCGTTCCCAGCCAGGCGGTGTTCACCACCATATGGCCCACGCCATCGCGCTGCAGCGCGGCCACATGCCAGTCCAGCAGCGCGCGGCCCCGCACGGCCAGCAGCGGCTTGGGGGTGGTGTCGGTCAGCGGGCGCATGCGCTCGCCACGGCCTGCGGCCAGCAGCATCGCAGCGCGGGAGTGGGGTTCTGCCGGTAAAGAGCTCATGTCCTGTCCTGTCTTGCGCGGTGTCAGGCCTGCACCGCAGCCGCTACTGTAGGGCTTGTGGCGCTCACATTTCCACGTAGCAGCGTGATTTCCGACTGCGCTGCCCCCGCGCTGCACAGGGGGCTCTGTAACCCGTATGAAACTCGCCGCAGCCACATCGGTAAAATCCCGCCCATCTCTTTGCACACTCACCCCTCGGAGCTGCCCTCCATGGCAAACACCCAAATGATGGCCAACGCAATCCGCGCGCTGGCTATGGACGCTGTTCAACAAGCTAATTCCGGCCACCCCGGAGCCCCCATGGGCATGGCCGACATGGCCGTGGCGCTGTGGAGCCGCCACCTCCAGCACAACCCCGTGAACCCGCACTGGGCCAACCGCGACCGGTTCATCCTGTCCAACGGCCACGGCTCCATGCTGATCTACGCCCTGCTGCACCTGACCGGCTACGAGCTGCCTCTGCAGGAACTGAAGAACTTCCGCCAGCTGCACAGCAAGACCGCCGGCCACCCCGAAGTGGGCGTGACACCGGGCGTGGAAACCACCACCGGCCCGCTGGGCCAGGGCATCACCAATGCCGTGGGCTTTGCCCTGGCTGAAAAGCTGCTGGCCGCCGAATTCAACCAGGACAAGCACGCGATCGTGGACCACCACACCTTCGTGTTCCTGGGCGATGGCTGTCTGATGGAAGGCATCTCGCACGAAGCGGCCTCCCTGGCCGGCGCCTGGAAGCTGAACAAGCTGATCGCGCTGTACGACGACAACGGCATCTCCATCGACGGCAAGGTCACGCCCTGGTTCGTCGACAACACGCCCGAGCGTTTCGAGGCCTACGGCTGGAATGTGATCCGCGCCGTGGACGGTCACAATGTGGACGCCGTGGACGCTGCCATCGCCGAAGCCAAGAAAAGCGCCACCAAGCCCACGCTGATCTGCTGCAAGACCAGCATCGGCAAGGGTTCGCCCAACCGCCAGGACACCGCCAAGGCCCACGGCGAACCCCTGGGTGCCGAAGAAATCGCGCTGACCCGCGCCGCACTGGGCTGGACCTACGGTCCCTTCGAAATCCCCGCCGATGTCTACACCGACTGGGACGCCAAGGACCAGGGCGCCAAGGCCGAAGCCGCCTGGGACAAGAAGTTCGCCGCCTACGCCAAGGACTACCCCGAGCTGGCCGCTGCCTTCACCCGCCGCATGGCCGGCAACCTGCCCGACAACTTCGCCGAAGTGGCCGCGCAGATCGCCTCCGATGCGCATGACGCCGGCGCCACCGTGGCCAGCCGCAAGGCCAGCCAGCTGGCCCTGGAAGGCCTGACCGCCGCGCTGCCCGAACTGCTGGGCGGCTCCGCCGACCTGACCGGCTCCAACCTGACCAACACCAAGTCCACTCCCGCTTTCCGCGTGGACGACAACGGTGCCGTGGTCAAGACCGAAGAAGGCAAGATCGGCCGCCACATCAACTACGGTGTGCGCGAGTTCGGCATGGCCGCCATCCTGAACGGTGTGGCGCTGCACGGTGGTTACATCCCCTACGCAGGCACCTTCCTGACCTTCTCCGACTACAGCCGCAACGCCATCCGCATGGCCGCGCTGATGAAGCAGCGCGTGATCCACGTGTTCACCCACGACTCCATCGGTCTGGGCGAAGACGGCCCCACCCACCAGTCCATCGAGCACGCCGCCAGCCTGCGTCTGATCCCCGGTCTGGATGTGTGGCGCCCCGCGGACACCACCGAAACCGCCATGGCCTGGGCCGTGGCCATCAGCCAGAAGAACCGCCCCACGGCCATGCTGCTGTCGCGCCAGAACCTGGCCTATGCGCCCAAGAGCGAAGACGCGCTGGACAACATCGCCTGCGGCGGCTACGTGCTCTCCGAGCCCAAGGACGTGGGCCTGAAGGGCAAGAAGGCCCAGGCCGTGATCATCGCCACCGGCTCCGAAGTGCAACTGGCCCTGGCGGCACAGAAGCAACTGGCAGAGAAGAAGATTGCCGTGCGCGTGGTCTCCATGCCCAGCACCACCACCTTCGACCGCCAGGACATGGCCTACAAGCAGTCCGTGCTGCCCGCCGGCCTGCCCCGCGTCGCCGTGGAAATGGGCGTGACCGACTTCTGGTGGAAGTACGGCTGCGCTGCCGTGGTCGGTATCGACAGCTATGGCGAGTCGGCTCCCGCACCGGTGCTGTTCAAGCACTTCGGCTTCACCGCCGAGAACGTGGCCGACACCGTGCGCGAAGCTTTGCGCCGCAACAAGTAATCACGATCAAGACGCCCACCCTGGCTTGGCTTTGGTGGGCGTTTTGCCTAGAGTGATCCGGTTTTTGTTTTCACCATCCCTAGAGACGAGGCAACCATGACCATCAAGGTAGGTATCAACGGTTTTGGCCGCATTGGCCGCAACGTGCTGCGCTCCGCAGTGCAGAACTTCAGCGACATCGAAATCGTTGGCATCAACGACCTGCTCGAGCCCGACTACCTGGCTTACATGCTGAAGTACGACAGCGTGCACGGCCGCTTTGACGGTGAAGTCTCCGTCGAAGGCAACACCCTGGTCGTCAACGGCAAGAAGATCCGCCTGACCCAGGAACGCGACCCCGCCAACCTGAAGTGGAACGAAGTCGGCGCCGACGTGGTGATCGAATCCACCGGCCTGTTCCTGACCAAGGAAACCGCCCAGAAGCACATCGACGCGGGCGCCAAGAAGGTGATCCTGTCCGCTCCTTCCAAGGACGACACCCCCATGTTCGTGTTCGGCGTGAACCACGCCACCTACAAGGGCGAAGCCATCATCTCCAACGCCTCGTGCACCACCAACTGCCTGGCTCCCGTGGCCAAGGTGCTGAACGACAAGTGGGGCATCAAGCGCGGCCTGATGACCACCGTGCACGCAGCCACCGCCACGCAAAAGACCGTGGACGGCCCGTCCAACAAGGACTGGCGCGGCGGCCGTGGCATTCTGGAAAACATCATCCCCTCCAGCACCGGCGCTGCCAAGGCTGTGGGCGTGGTGATTCCCGAGCTGAACAAGAAGCTGACCGGCATGTCCTTCCGCGTGCCCACCTCCGATGTGTCCGTGGTCGACCTGACCGTGGAACTGAACACCGAAGCTTCCTACGAAGAAATCTGCGCCGAAATGAAGGCACAGTCCCAAGGCGCTCTGAAGGGCGTGCTGGGTTACACCGAAGACAAGGTGGTGGCCACCGACTTCCGCGGTGAAACCTGCACCTCCGTGTTCGACGCCGAAGCCGGTATCGCACTGGACAAGACCTTCGTGAAGGTCGTGTCCTGGTACGACAACGAGTGGGGCTACTCCAACAAGTGCCTGGAAATGGTGCGCGTGGTGGCCAAGTAAGCCTAGCGGCTTCCCTGCACGGATCGCTGTGCAGGCCTTGCGGCTCCGCAGCGATCCGCCACCAAAAAAGCCAGCCCGGCAACGCGGCTGGCTTTTTTGCATCTGCGGGATACCGCTTGCCGCTGGTGAAGGCGGCTAACGGCGGATGGCGGCTTATTCGATGCGGCCACCGGCCGCCTTGACGATCTGGCCGGCCGCCACCCAGTCGTCTTTCAGCAACTGCTGGAATGCCGGCACCGGCAAGGTCCCGGCTTCCACGCCCACGCGGGCCAGGCGCTCTTGGACCACGGGTTCGGCCAGCACCTTGCGCACCGCGGCATTGATGCGCTCCACCTCGGCGGCGGGTGTGCCGGCCGGCGCCAGCAGACCCAGCCAGGAATCGAAGGCATAGCCGGGCACGCCGGCCTCAGCCACCGTGGGCACATCGGGCAGGAAGCGCGAGCGCTGCTGGCCCGAATACGCCAGCAGCTTGACGCGCGGATCATGCTGGAAGGCCAGCATGCCGATGGTGGCGCCGGTGACCAGTTGCACACGGCCGGCCAGCAGCTCGGTGGTGGCGTCGCCTGTGGACTTCATTGGAATATGCTGCAGTTGCACGCCGCTTTGCGCCGCCAGCAGGGCACTGGCCAGGTGGGAAGCGCTGCCATTGCCCGCCGAGGCATAGTTGAACTGGCCCGGCTGGGCCTTGGCACGCTGCAGCAAGGCCGCCAGCGAGCCGATGCCGCTGCTGGCGGGAACACCCACCACATAGCCGGTGCGGCCCAGGAAGGAGACGCCGACAAAGTCCTTCTGTGCGTCATACGGCAGCTTGGCGTACAGGTGGCTGGCCAGGTTGTGGCTGGCAGCCGCCAGCACCAGGGTGTTGCCATCCGGCGCTGCCTTGGCCACCTGGGATGTGCCCACGCTGCCGCCCGCGCCCGCGCGGTTTTCCACCACCACAGTGGCGCCCAGGGCCTGGCCCAGTTCGTTGCTGAAGGTGCGGGCCACGGTATCTTGTGTGGCACCGGCACCGAACGGCACCACGATGCGGATCAGGCGCTCGGCCTGGGCGGCAGACGCAAAGGAAACGGCCACGGCAGCAGCCAGCAGGGAACGGCGGGCGAGGGGGGAGAAGATCATCGCGACAGTCATACAGGGGGGAAGAAAAAAAGCACCCACCTGCGCAGCACGACAGCGGCAAGGCGCCTGTGTATCGCAGGGAGTGCGAGCCCCCGATTCTGGCCAGCCACCCTGTGAAACCCAACCAATCATTTGCCATGTGCAAACTACCAAATCAACCGAAGGCCCGGGGGCTGCCGTCACTGGGCGATGCTCAGGCTCCGGGCGCCACCACCAGGGTTGCACGACAGTTGCCACGCCCGGAGGCCGCATGATGGACGCCATGACTGCACCCTCTTCCCTGCACGCGCCGATCGGCTTTGACGATTTTCTGCAAGTGGAACTGCGCGTAGGCCGCATCGTGGCGGCCGAAGTGTTCCCCCAGGCGCGCAAGCCCGCCTACCTCCTCCAGGTGGACTTCGGCCCGGCCCTGGGCCTGCGCAAGTCCAGCGCCCAGATCACCCAGCTCTACCAGCCTGAAGAGCTGGTGGGCCGGCAGGTGGTGGCGGTGCTGAACTTTCCCAAAAAGCAGATCGGTCCCATCCAGTCCGAATGCCTGGTGACCGGCTTTCACAATGCAGACGGCCATGTGGCGCTGTGCGTGCCGGACCGGGAGGTGCCACTGGGCACCAAGCTGCTCTGACGGTGGCTGGAGGCGCCGGCTTCAGGCGTGCTCGCGGCCTCCGGCGCTGTCCGTGGGTGGCACCATCGCTGCCGCCAGAAAATCCAGAAACGCCGTGATGCGTGCCGCCAGCGCGGTGTTGCGGTAGTACACGGCATGGATGGCCTGGCGCTGCAGCACGGTGGACTGCGGCAACACCTGCACCAGCGTCCCCTGGGCACGGTCGCGCACGGTCATGAAGTCGGCCAGACAGACCACGCCCTGACCAGCCAGCGCCAGCTGGCGCATGGTCTCCCCGCTGGAGGCCGTGAGCTGGGGCGCCGCATCCCAGCGTTCGCCGCCATCGCTGGTGCGCAGCGGCCACTGGTTCAAGCCCGGCACCTGGCTGTTGCCTATGCGCTGGTGCTGGGCCAGATCGGCCACGCTGCGGATGCGCGCATGCTCTTCCAGATAGGCCGGGCTGGCCAGCACCCGCAGCGGGCTGTGGCACAGCAAGCGCGCGTGCAGCGTGGAGTCACGCAGCGCACCAATGCGGATGGCAATGTCGGTGCGCTTTTCCAGCAGGTCGATGTGCAGATCATCGGTGTTCAGCTCCAGCGTGATCAGCGGGTAGCGCGCACGAAACGCCGCCACCAGCGGCACCACCACATGCAGCATGAAAGGCGAAGCGGCATTGACACGCAGCGGCCCCGCCGGGGCCTGGCGCCGCACGGCCAGGTCCTCCTCGGCGGCGTCCAGGGCCTCCAGCACGGCACGGGCCTGTGCCAGAAAGCGCGCGCCTTCCTCGGTCAGCTCCAGCTTGCGCGTGGTGCGGCGCAGCAAGGTGGTGGCCAGTTTTTTCTCCAGCCGCGACAGGCTGCGGCTGATGCCGGACGTGGTCTGGTCCAGTTGCAGGGCCGCAGCCGTGATGCTGCCGGTGTCGACCACGGCCCGAAAGGCCAGCAGTTCTTCCAAAGTGGATTGCATGGGCCCGAGCTTGGCGCAATTGTTGATTTTCAGTCAATTATTTTCTGTGGATTCAGGGCTTTTTCTGCAGAGATGGCTGGGCCACACTGCAGCCATGCTTCGTGATGGCCCCGCAACGCCTTGCCACCGCGGTGGCAGCACCTGCCATTGCCTCCTCCCCCGGCGGTGTCCGGCCACCGGCGCCGCCCCTGTTTTGAAAGCCTTCCCATGACCGATACCCTGGCACACCCCGCTGCCGCTGCCCTTTCCGTGGTCCCGCCGCTGGGCCTGGGCACTTTCCGCCTGAAGGGCGATGTGGTGCAACAGTCCGTGCGCACCGCCCTGGAGCTGGGCTACCGCGCCATTGACACCGCGCAGATCTACGAGAACGAGGCCGATGTGGGCAGCGCCATCGCCGCTAGCGGCGTGCCGCGCCAGGACCTGTTCCTGACCACCAAGATCTGGGTCGCCCACCTGGGTGCCGATGCCCTGATCCCCAGCATGCAGCAAAGCCTGGAGTACCTGCGCACCGACCATGTGGACCTGACGCTGATCCACTGGCCGTCGCGCGACGTGCCGCTGCAGGACAGCCTGCGGGCCCTGCAGCGCGCCAGGGAACTGGGCCTGACGCGCCACATCGGTGTCTCCAACTTCAACACCGCGCTGCTGCAGCAGGCCATCGACACCGTGGGTGCCGACCAGATTGCCACCCACCAGATCGAGCTCAGCCCCTATCTGCAAAACCGCGCTGTCGTGGACTTCGCGCGCCAGCACGGCATCCACACCACGTCCTACATGACCCTGGGCTATGGCAAGCTGCTGGGCGAGCCGGTGCTGACCGAGATCGCCACCGCCCACGGCGCCAGCCCCGCCCAGGTGGCGCTGGCCTGGGCCATGCAGCACGGGATCGCCGTGATCCCCTCGTCCACCCAGCGCGCCCACCTGCAGAGCAATCTGGCCAGCCGCACGCTGCGCCTGAGCGCGGACGACATGGCCCGCATCGATGCGCTGGAACGCGGCGACCGCCAGGTCAGCCCCGAAGGCCTGGCCCCGGTGTGGGACTGAGACCTGCCTCCTGCGGTCCGCACGCCACAGCGCGCAGGCCACAAAAAAAGCTCCTGTCGGAGCTTTTTTTTGACGGCAAGGCCGTCCCCGTGAGACGACCTGAGGCCCCATGGGGCCCGTACTTCAGGCCGTGATCTGGATGGCGCCCAGATCGACGTATTCCAGAAACTCTTCGCGTGACAGCGTCACGGTGACGGGCTGGCCCTCGCTGGTCCAGGACACCACCATGCTGGCGATGGCCAGGTCCACCACGACGTCCTGGCCCCGGGGTATCGGCTCCAGCGGACCGTCTCCCACACGGTGCTGGACCAGGCCCGCAATCCGGGCAGAGAAGCGTGCTGGCAGGCCGTCGGTGTCGCTGTCGTCGGCTGGGTCGGGAATGGGGGGATGGGTGCTCATGCGCAAGTTCCTTTCCTTGTGATGGGCCGTGCAATCCGGCCGCGTGCTGTCATGCAGCAACGGGACACCCACTCTAGCTGCCGCCGGTCCCACCGTCTGTCAGCCAAGGCGCTGTATCCGGCCCAGCCCCGTCAACGCCTACTTCGGCCCCCGGCCACAGGGCCCGGCCGGTCACCCGCCGCAGCGGCGGGCACAAAAAAAGGCCGCCTGTCCGGCGGCCTGTGCGCACAGGCGAGGGGCCCTGCACGGGCTCCGGGCCTGTGGCCCTCCAACCCTAGCCCACGGCGGGGTCTTCCACACCGCGCACGCTCTCGCGACCGTTCTTGTCCTTGAGCTTGCCCAGATCGGTGTCCACCGCACGCAGCAGCTTGTCCACGGCCACGGCAAAGGCTTCATGCACCTTTTCGGCCTCGGCATTCACCGCAATCGGGGGTCGGCCATTGGCACGGGTTTCCAGCACGCAGCGCTTGCCGGGGCCACCGGTGCTTTTGAGGGCATCGACGCCGGTGAGGTAGACCTCCACGCGCTGCACGTAATCCTTGAGTCGTGCCAGACGGGTGTTGATTTCTTCCTGGGCCCACTGCGCGAGCGAATCGCCGCCCTGGATGGAGTCGTCGGCATGAACTTGAACTTGCATCAGCTTCCTCCTTGTTGCCTTGCTGCCGCGCATGGCCTGCGCAGCGGTGAAACGGCTTCACCCGCCACGGCCCGCTCGGGTTGACCTGGTGGTACTTGCCCGGCTCCGGCCTGCCATGCACGGTTTCATGATGCCCCAGTTCGGCCTGCGGCGCAGCCTTTCGTCGCCACGAGAAGGACGCCTGTTGATGTCCGTCAAGTCCTACTTCGTGGCCCGGCAGCCACAGTCAATGGCACACCAGTGCGCATGCAGACTGCCTCAAACACTTCCAAATTCATAGCAAACAGCACAAAGTAGCCCGAAGTTGCAGGCGTCGCCAGATGTACATCCCGTTCTGCCGTACGACTGCGCCTACATGTAAAACCCGGATCGACTGCGCACAAAGGGGCGCATGCGCACTAGCATGGATGCTCATGACCGCGCCCGCCTCCCGCCGCTTGAAGATTGGCCTCTCGGCCTGTTTCTCCCATGCCGACCCTTACCGGCCGCTGTTCACCGGCAAGACACTGCAGTATGTCGAACAGTCGATCGCCCACTGGATCATGTCCAGCGGCGCCATGGTGGTCATGGTGCCCTGCCCCACCGGCGAAACCGCGCGCGGCGACGTGACGCTGGCGCATTACGCCGAATGGCTGGATGGCGTGGTGATGCACGGCGGTGCCGACGTGTGGCCCGGCAGCTATGGCGAGGAACCGCTGCAGCCCGAATGGCTGGGCGACCGGGTGCGTGACCTGTACGACATGGCGGTGGTGGAGGCCTTCAGCCAGGCCGGCAAGCCCATCTTCGGGGTCTGCCGCGGCCTGCAACTGATCAATGTGGCCTTTGGCGGCACGCTCTACCAGGACATCGAAACCCAGGTGCCCGGCGCACAGCAGCACCGCAACCCGATCACCTACGACAAGCACCAGCACGACATCGCCATCGTGCCCGGCAGCCGCCTGGACCGGCTCTACCCGAATCAGCCACGCGCACGGGTCAACAGCATCCACCACCAAGGCATCAAGAACGTGGCGCCGGGCTTTGACATCGAGGCCTGGAGCATTCCGGACCGCATCCCCGAAGCCATCCACCGCCGCATCGGCGGCAAAAGCTATATCGCGGCCACGCAGTGGCACCCCGAGTTCCGCGACCCCGAAGGCCGCACCCTGGACGACCGCGTCATTCTGGAAGATTTTCTGGCCGCCTGCGAACGCGCCCAGGTGCGTCCGGCACTGAGCCACAGCCCGTTCCAGATCCGCGACCGCGCGGCCCGCATGCTGCGGCGCGCCCTGCTGCGCAAGCGCTGAGCACCGGCTGCGCCGGTGCTCCAGCAACGACACAGCCGCCCGCAGGCGGCTGTGTGCAAGGGGTTGGCAAAGGGCTGCCCGCCGGCGTCTCAGCGCGCCAATACCGCCCGCTCCGCCACCCGCACCGCACGGCGTGCGCGGCGCTTGCGTTCCCAGATGACGATGCCGGTGACCGAGAGCATCACCACCATCAGGCCCATGAGCGACATCAGGATGCGCCCCGGCATGCCCAGGATGCGCCCCGAATGCAGCGGCAGCTGCAGCTGCACGAACACATCGGCCGCCGTGCCGTGCCAGGGGCGGTGCATGCCCAGCACCGTGCCGTCTTCCGCACTGACGTAGATGTTCGACATCTCCATGCCCATGGCCCCCATTTCGTCCGTGGGATCAAAGAACGACACGTTGTAGAACGGGAAGTCCCCGCCGTACCAGATGCCGCCGGGCGTGTGGGCAAAGCCCAGGCGCTGGCCCTCGGCACGCGCAATGTCGATGGCCTGGGCGAACGAGATCTTGGGCTGGATGAAGCTGCCGTAGGGCGCAGGCTTGATCGTCTCGTACGGACCGGGCGTGGTGGTGGAGATCTGGCGCATCACCGGGTAGAACACCTCGCGGTACAGGTTCAGCGAGAACGAGGTGAACGCCACCACGATGATGATGCCCCACACCCACAGGCCGCCCGCACGGTGCAGGTCGAAGTTGAGCTTGTAGCCCCCGGCACGCCAGCGCACCACCCAGGACGGCTGCCAGCGCCCCCACCAGGAACGCGCCGGTGCCGCCGTGCGCTGGGCCGTACCACGGGCCGCCAGGCGCCGCGGCAGCGTCAGGTACAGGGCCACAAAGCTGTCGATCAGCCACATCAGCGCCACGCCTCCCATCAGCCAGAAGCCCCAGCGGTCGCTGCCCCAGAAGGCGGGCATGTGCAGGCTTTCGTGCAGGTGGCGCAGCCAGGGCATCAGGTTGCGGGTGCTCAGCGCAATGCTCTTGGAATCACGGTGGCCGGTGACCTGCGCGGTCACCGGGTCCACGAACACATTGTTGTAGCCCAGCACATAGGGACGGCCGGTGGCCGGGTCCTGGCGCGGACGCACCAGGAAGGAGGCGGCATGCCCCTCCTCCAGTCCCAGGGTCATATAGGCCACTTCGGCACGCGGATCGCTGGCCTCGACGGCGGCGGCCAGCGCCACCGGGTCCTGCAGCGCGCCGCGACCCGGCGTGTGCATGATGTCGGCGTTGAGCCATTCATCGAGTTCGTGGTCCCAGGAGATCACCGCCCCTGTGGCGCCCGCCACGATCAGGAACAGGGCCACTGTCAGCCCGATCCAGCGGTGGACCACGGTCCAGAATTCACGCATGCAGTGTCACCTTCAGAAGTCCATGCTGGCGCTCAGGGTAAAGGTACGCGGGGCACCCAACACCAGATAGCCAGAGCCTGGGTAGCCGCCCACCGAGGCCCAGTAGTTGCGATCCGCCACATTGTCCACGCGGGCACGCAGCGTCAGCAGCTTGCCCTGCACTTCGGTCATGTAGCGCACGCCCAGATCCAGGCGGTTCCAGCCGCTGACACGCAGGGTGTTGGTGGCATTGGCGTAGGTGGCGCCGGTATGGACCACGCGCGCATCCAGCGTCAGGCCTTGCACCGCAGGCACATCCCATTCCGCGCCTGCCGTGGCCTGGAACTGCGGCACACCGATCACACGCTTGCCGTCGGTGGTGCTGCTGCCGGTGCTGCGCTGCTTGGCATCCAGCCAGGTGGCACCACCCAGCAGACGCAGGCCGCGCACGGGCTCGCCGAATACGTTCAGCTCCACCCCCTGGTGGCGGTCTTCGCCCGAAGATCCAAAGATGCGGGTGACCGGGTCAAAGGCCGAACGGGGCTTGTCGGTCGAGAAGAAGGCCAGTCCACCGCCAATCTTGCCGCCGTCGTACTTGACACCGACTTCCTTTTGCTTGGCGACGTAGGGCGCGTGCTGCTCGCCGACATTCGCAACGGCAATCCCGCCGGAAGTCGCCGGCGCGGTGTCACCCTGCACCAGACCTTCGATGTAATTGCCGTACAGCGACACCTGCGGCGTCAGCTTGAACACCGCACCCACCACCGGGCTGGTGCGGCTCTTGTCATAGGCTGAAGAAGGCGCACCGCCGGCACTGGTCTGCACGCCGTTGTTGACAACGCGGTAGGTCAGCGACTCGGATTCGAGCGTCTGGTGGCGCACCCCCAGGGTCAGCAGCGCCTTGCCATCCAGCAGGGACAGGGTGTCGCCCAGCGCGTAGCTTTGCAGCGTGACGCCGCGGTTGTAGGCCGGGTTGTTGAGATCGTTGCCCAGGAACGTCAGTCCGGTGATGGCGTAGGACGTCGGGTTGTAGATGTTGGTGTTGAGCGTATTGCCCGCCCCGGTGCTCATGCCGTAGGCGTTGTACACCTTGAGGTCGAAGTGCGAGTAGCTGGCCACCAGTTCATGGCCCACGCTGCCGGTCTTGAACTTGCCGCGAATGCCCAGCTCGCCTGTGCTCACATGGTCTTCCCGGGCGTTGTCGAAGCGGCTGGTGGTGGCAGCGCCATTGCCGGCCGCCGTCAGGGTGACATTGGCCAGCGCGTTGCGTTCCTTGCTGCGGCGCAGGCCATAGGCGGCCCAGGCGGTCACATCGTCATTGATGTCCCATTCGCCACGGAAGGTGCCGAACAGATCGCGCTCGTTGGAGTACGACCAGGGCTGGGCCCAGTTGGACGATGCGTCGGGCGCGCTGGGGATCACCGCCACAGAGCCGGGCGTGACATTGGTGCGCGTCTCTTTCAGGCGGTTGTTCTGCCAGCCGATATCGCCCGACAGACGCACATTGCGGCTGCGCCAGTCAACGCCCAGCGACAGCAGGTCCAGCTTGGCGCTTTCCTGGTCGGTGGCCGTGTCACCGCCGCGGTGCGCGGCATTCAAACGCAGGCCCGTGCTTTGGTCCGGGCCGAAACGGCGGCTGATGTCTGCCGAGACCGTGGCCTGGCCGCCGCTGGACACACCCACGCCCACGCGGTTCAGGGGCTCGTTAGCGGCACGTTTGGGCAACAGGTTGATGTTGCCACCCAGGCCACCGCCGTTGGGGCTGGCACCGGTCAGGAAGGCCGAGGCACCGCGCAGCACTTCCACGCGCTCGAACAGCTCGGTGGCGATGTACTGGCGCGGCAGCAGGCTGTACAGGCCGTTGTAGGCCACATCGTCCGAGCTCAGGGTGAAGCCGCGGATGAAATACGCTTCCTGGAAGTTGCCGAAACCACGCGCCACCCGCACCGTCGGATCGTTCTGCAGCACATCGCCCACGCTCTTGGCCTGGCGGTCCTGGATCAGCTCATTGGTGTAGCTGGTGATGGAGAACGGCGTGTCCATGTTGTCGCGCGTACCCAGAATGCCGGCACGGCCGCCGCGTGCCACCTGGCCGCCGGCATAGGGCTTGGACAGACCTTCGGCCGAGGCGTCGGCGCTGGCTTCGACGGTGACGGTTTCCAGCTCAGTGGCGGCGGCCTGCGCCCAGACACTGGCGCCAGAGGCCCACAAAGACAAAGCGACCGCAATCGGTCGCAGGGGGAATGCTGGATGGCTCATAGACACAGGGATGTTGAAGATTGTCAACGTAATTTTATTGACAATCATTCTCACTCGTATATCCACATTCCTGACAAGGACGCCGTCTGTCGCTCCTTGCACACAGTGTCGCATTCCATGTAAGCACTCGCTTTTTCCGCGCAACCCTGGTGGAAGGCGAGGCAGAGAGCAGCGCTTCGGCACAAAAAAACCGCCCGAAGGCGGCTGCTCTCACGGGCCGGAAGCGGTGCAGACCCTGCGTGCCCTGGCAGTGCCACGGCACGCGGCGGGCACACCGCCCCCTCCCTCTCAGTGGTGGTGGCCGTGGCCGCCATGCACATGGCGGTGGGCAATTTCCTCTTCGGAAGCCGCACGCACTTCGCTCACGGTGCAGGCAAAGCGCAGGGCCTGGCCGGCCAGCGGATGGTTGCCGTCCAGCTGGACCACCGGGCCCTTGATCTTCACCACGTTGTAGATCTGGGGCAGGCCCTGGTCGTTGGTGCCGCGCAGCTGGCCGCCCACCTTCACGCCGGGGGGGAACTCGCCTTTGGGGATGGTGCGCAGCAGGCTTTCGTCGCGTTCGCCGAAGGCGTCTTCGATCGCCAGGTCCACGGTCAGTGCATCGCCGGTCTGCTTGCCTTCCAGGGCCGCTTCCACCTTGGCAAAGATGTTGTCGTAACCGCCATGCAGATAGGCCACGTCGCCCTTGTCCAGCAGCGGACCGGCCAGACCGCCTTGCAGCAGCGCGTGGATCTTGTAGTGGATGGTGACGGCGGTGTCTTTGGTGATGTTCATGCTCTGCAATCAAAAGCGGGGCGGCTGCCTGCGCAGCCACCCCGTTGGTTGGGATGGGAACCATTGTCCCCGATCTGCCGCGGCCCCCCGGGGGCAGGGGTCAGAAGCTGGTCCATTCCTCGGTGTCGGCCGTGGTGGCCGCTGCCGGCCCTGCTGGTTTGGCAGTGGATGCCACTGGAGCCTGCGGCGCAGGGGCCAGTGCCGGGGCGGTGGCCGGGGATGCTGCCTTCACGGCGGCAGGCTTGCTGAAGGTGCTGCCAGCCTTGGCTCCATGGGCGACGGTGTGGAGCACCTGGGCCGTGGCGGCCGCCGCCTGCTTGCGTGCCGCCGTGTGGGCCGCAGCACGACGGGCCAGACCGGTCTGACCGCCGCCTTGCACACGGAACACGGCCACGGCATGCAGCAGCTCTTCGGACTGGTGGCGCAAGCTGTCGGCGGCGCCCGCCATCTCCTCCACCAGCGCGGCGTTCTTCTGCGTGGTCTGGTCCATGTGGGTCACGGCCTCGCCCACCTGGGCCACGCCGGTGCTTTGTTCGGCGCTGGCCAGGCTGATGCTGGAGATCAGCTGGGTGACCTTCTGGATCTCGCTGACCGCCTGCTCCATGGTTTCCCCGGCGCGCGCGGCACGGGCATTGCCCTGGTGCACTTCGGCCACGCTGGTGCTGATCAGCTGCTGGATTTCCTTCGCAGCTTCCGCACTGCGGCTGGCCAGGGCCCGCACCTCGCCGGCCACCACGGCAAAGCCGCGGCCATGCTCGCCGGCGCGCGCGGCTTCCACGGCGGCATTCAGCGCCAGGATATTGGTCTGGAAGGCGATGGAGTCGATCACCCCGGTGATGTCGGCAATCTTCTGGCTGCCGGCATCAATGCCCTGCATGGCCTGCACCACCTGGCGCACGGCGTGGCCGCCCTCGGTCACCACCTGCTGGGCGCTGCGCGCCAGCTGGTCGGCGGTCTTGGAGTGGTCGGCGTTGTGGGCCACGGTGCTGCCCAGTTCTTCCATGGCGGCGGCGGTTTCTTCCAGCGCACTGGCTTCGTTTTCGGTGCGGCTGGCCAGGTCTAGATTGCCCTGGGCGATCTGTGCGCTGGCAGCAGCCACGCTTTCGGCCTGGGCCTGGACCGTGCGCACCACATCCGACAGGCCATCCACCGTGTGGTTCATGGCGTCCAGCAGCTGGCCGATTTCGTCCTTGCGCTCGTGCGGGATCTTCACCGTCAGGTCGCCGGCGGCGATGGTGCGGGCCAGCTGGCTGGCTTCGTTCAGCGGGCGCACGATCATGCGGCGCAGCAGCAGGAACCACACCCCGGCCAGCACTAGCACGGCACACAACCCCATGGCGGCAAACAGGGCGATCATGCGGCGGGTTTCGGCCACGAACTCGTCCACATAGGCGCTGGAGACGATGGTCCAGTTCCAGGGCGCGTATTCGCCGAACACCGCCAGCTTGGCGCGCGGCGCAGTCTCGCCCGCATTCGCCCAGGGATAGCTGATGGCGCCCTGCTTGCGCTCCAGGATCTCGCGGATGAAGGTACGGCCATCGCTGTCCTTGGAGTCCAGAATGCTCTGCCCTTCTTGGGACGGGTGCACCACCAGCGTGCCTGGGGCGGCGGCGTCGTTGCGCAGCACGTAGTAATAGCCGCCGTCGCCCACTTTCAGCGCGCGGATGGAGGCCTTGAGGTTGTTCAGCAGCTCCGAGAAGTCCTGGCCCACGAAGGCCATGCCCACGATGGCGCCCGAGGCATCTTTCAGCGGCCGGTACTGCGTCATGTACTGGCGGCCGAACAGCATGGCCAGGCCCATGTAGCTGCGTCCGGCCTGGACTTCGGCATAGGCCGGGTGCTGGCGGTCCAGCTGGGTGCCGGTGGCGGGTTCGCCCTTGTCGGTCTTCAGCGACGAGGCCACACGCAGGTAGTCGTCTCCCTGGCGCATGAACACCGTCGCCACCGCACCGGTGGCGCGGGTGAAGCGGTCGATGCGGGCGTTGTCGCCATTCAGCGCCACCCCGTCCAGGCGCAGCAGCGGCTCGGCGCTGCGGTCCAGTTCCAGCGTGCCGTTCAGGCTGGCCGCGAAGCTGTCGGCCAGGAACTGGGTGCGCTGGCGCAGATCGCGGTCATTGGCCTCGATGAAGCGGCCCAGCATGGAGACGCCCTGCTCCAGCTCGTTCTGCACCTTGTGCTCCATCACGCGGGTCACGCTCCAGGCAATGCCCAGCAGCAGCGCCGCCAGAATGGCCGCCACCCAGACGAAGTTGGTGATGGCCAGCTTGGTTCCCAGGCCCTGGCGGCGCCAGTAACGTTGCCCAATGTGCATAGTGCCTCTTGATGGTGGGGGAGCGGCGCGTGCACCTGCAGTGCCGGGCCCTGCCTCGGGGCCACGGCGGTGTCCACTCCCAAAATCACAAGGCTAACGATCACCGCCGGAAAGCACTTGACCCACGTCAACGCGTAACAATCAAGTAACAAATCCGGCGGTTCCCTGCGCTATGCAAGGCGCTTTTTCGCCGCAAGTACCCACAGGTTCCTGCCCGGCGTGAGCCAGACAGGCCTGTGCAGTCACCCGCAGCCGCCGGGCATCAGGCCGTGGGCCGCTCTTCCACCTGCTGGCCCGGGTGGCGGGCGAAGCGGCGGATCTCCGGGCCATGCACCGGATCCTGGCTGTCCCAGGGCCAGCCGCCAAACTGGGTGCGGCGGTAGTCCATCATGGTCTGCATGATTTCCTGCTGCGTGTTCATCACGAACGGTCCGTACTGCACCACGGGTTCGGCAATCGGCCGGCCTTGCAGCATCAGCAGCTCCGCCACATCGCTGCCTGTGTTCTCCAGCACCCAGTCCTGGCCGGCGGCCATTTCCAGCGCCGCATGTTCGCGCAGCGTCTCACCAGCCACCTGCAGCTGCTGGCCCACAAACCAGTACAGCATGCGCCGGGTCTGCGCGCCCTGGGCGGCGGGCAGCGTCCAGCGGGCGCCGGGTTCCAGCCGCAGCGTCCAGATCGCCACGTCCGCATCGGCCTGGCTCGCCCAGGACTCAGGCGGCGGCGACAGCGGCGCACCCGCACCCGGCAGCGCACCGGCCACCACGGTGACCGTGGTCCGGGCACCGCCGTCGCTGGTATGCACCAGGCGCGGAATGCGCTCGCTCCACAGCATGGTGAAGTGCGGCGCCACCATCTTGCGGGCCGCGGGCAGGTTCAGCCAGATCTGGAACAACTCCAGCGGATTGGCCTGGTCGCGGTGCAGCAGCGGGAACATCTCCGAATGCTGGATGCCCTGGCCGGCGGTGAGCCACTGCACATCCCCTTCACCGAAGCGCGCGGCAGCGCCCAGCGAATCGGCATGGTCGATCAGGCCTTCGCGCACCAGGGTCACGGTTTCGAATCCCCGGTGCGGGTGGCCGGGAAAGCCGGGCACATGCTCGCCGTGGTACATCGAAAAGCCGTCCTTGCCGCTGAAATCACTGCCGAGCTCGCGCTCGTCCAGCGCCACGGCCTGAAGGCCCATCTGCCCGTCCCCTGCTGGGTAGGCATCGTCGTGGTGGGCGCAGAACAGAAACGGATCCAGCACCGGCCAGCGCAGCCCGTCGATGGGCTGGCGGCTGAGAATTGCGTGCGGGGTGTGGGGCATCTGGGTCTCCGGTGGCGACGGGTGGGGCGGCAACCAACCGTGCCGCAGATCCTGCCTCGCCATGGTGCAGATGATGGGGCCGGCGCACCGTTTCCCAATGCCATGCCTGCGGAACGCAGCATCTCACCCACAGAACAATGCCTGCTTCCACGCAGGCATTGTTCTGTAGCTTGAAGTCTCAGCGCGGCGGCATCTGCAGCCCACGCTGCACGGCCGGGCGTTTTTCCCAGGCCGCCAGCACGCGCAGCACATTGGGGAACTTGCCCAGGCCCACCAGCTCGCCTGCGTCGTAGAACTCGATCAGGCAGCGCACCCAGGGCAGGATAGCCATGTCGGCGATGGTGTAGGTATCGCCCATGATCCAGGACTTGCCCTTGAGCTGCTGGTCCAGCACCTTGAGCAGGCGCTGGGCTTCGGTGACATAGCGCTGCAGCGGGCGCTTGTCCTCATAGTCCTTGCCGCCGTAGCGGTGGAAGAAGCCGATCTGGCCAAACATGGGGCCGATGCCCCCCATCTGGAACATCAGCCACTGCAGCGTCTGGTAGCGCGCCACGGCGTCGGGGGGCAGGAACTGGCCCGACTTTTCCGCCAGATAGACGAGGATGGCGCCGCTTTCGGCCAGCACCAGCGGGCTGCCGCCGGGGCCCTGCGGGTCCAGGATGGCCGGAATCTTGTTGTTGGGATTGACGCTCAGGAACTCGGGGGTGAACTGGTCCCCGGTCTGGATGTCCACCCGGTGTGCTTCGTACGGGATGCCGCATTCTTCGAGCATCACGGACACCTTCACCCCGTTGGGTGTGGGCAGGGAGTACAGCTGCAGCCAGTCCGGAAACTGGGGAGGCCATTTGCGGGTGACAGGGTAAGGACTCAGATCGATCATGCAGGGCCTTGTGCAGGAGTCAACAGCCGCTGGCGCGTGCGCCAGCGTGTCTGCATGTTAACGGCCTTGTAGGACAAAAGGCCAGCGACAAACGGTAAAAAACGACAGCCTGCTAAATAAAACCATAGCAACCTACTACCGTCATATATACGCCTGAGCGCATTTAGGTACTCAGGACGTCTTTTTGTCCAGGCTCATGGTCAGGCCCTGCGCCGTGACCGTGATGACGCCGGGCTGCAGGCCGATGGTGTCGGCCAGCGCCAGATCCTTCTCCTCGAACTGGTACAGCACCAGGTTGTCCAGCACCTGCTCGCCCAGGCGCGGCCCGTAGGTGGTCAGCATGTCCGCCAGCGCAGGTGGGGCATCGGCGATCTGCAGGCTGTTGACCAGCACGCGCTGGGCGCGCAGCGTGCGGTCGCTGGGCTCGTAGCGCAGGCCAAAGCTCACATCCAGCTGGCCCTGGAAGGTCTGCTTGAGCACCGGACCCGACAGCAGCACCGGCAGCACGGCCCGGATCTGGTTGCTGTCCGGCAGCATGGACAGCACCGGCGCCTGCAGCTGCAGCTGCAGCAGGCCGGCCACGGGATAGGGTTTGGGGAATTTGCGCGCCACCGTGGCTTGCAGCTGCTGCGTGCTCATGCTGAGCTGGCGTGGCAGGGAACGGCCCGAGCAGGCGGTGGTCAGAAGAGGGACCGCACAGGCGGCACTGAGCAGAAAACGGCGGCGTTGCATGGGGCTGCGAATCCGGGAAAGCACAAAAGCGGTACGGTGTTGGAACCGTGCGGGCGATACAGGTTCCCTGTACCTCGCCGAAAAACCTGGGATTGTGCGGCAATCCGCCGCCTTCTGCCGAGGCGTACGCTGGGCCCCGGGCGCCAGAGGCAGCAATTCCCCACACCCCGTGTGTTTTCTGCCCGGCTGCGGCACACTGACCGGGTCAACTCGCCGGTGCTGGCAGGCGTTGGATGCGCAAGCGCCCCGCACGCCGCCCCACCCGGCCTTTCTCGCAGACCATGCCCTTGCCACCTTCTTTCACCGCTGCCATCGCGCAGCTGCAGTCCCTGCTGCGCCAAGGCTGGCAAGCCCTGCGCCAGTTTCTCGCCACCCGTACCCGCCGCCAGTGGTGGCAGGCCGCCGCCTGCGTGCCGGTGTTCCTGGTGCTGCTGCTGGGCGTGCTGGTGCTGCTCACGCCCAGTCTGTCGGACATCCGCAAGGCCAAGGAAGACAACCCGGCCCAGATCCTGAGCGCCGATGGCAAGGAACTGGCCCTGTTCACCCGCAGCAACCGCCGCTGGATCCCGCTGGCCCAGATTTCGCCCAATGTGGTCAAGGCGCTGATCGCCACCGAAGACCACCGCTTCTACGAACACCACGGCCTGGACTGGCGCCGCACCGCCGCCTCGGTGGTCTACACCCTGTCGGGGGACCGCCAGGGCGGCTCCACCATCACCCAGCAGCTGGCACGCAACCTCTACCCGGAAAAAGTGGGGCGCGACGCCACGCTCAGCCGCAAGCTCAAGGAAGCCGTGACCGCCTACAAGATCGAGGCGCTCTACACCAAGGACGAGATCCTGGAGACCTATCTGAACACGGTCCCCTTTCTCTACAACGCCTTCGGCATCGAGATGGCGGCACGCACCTATTTCGACAAAGGCGCCGACAAGCTCACGGTGCTGGAAGCCGCCACCCTGGTGGGCATGCTCAAGGGCACCAGCTACTACAACCCGGTGCGCAACCCCGAGCGTGCCGTGCAGCGCCGCAACACCGTGCTGAGCCAGATGGTCAAGCGCGAGGTGCTGGCCGAAGCCGAGTTCGACCGGCTCAAGACCCGCCCGCTGCGCCTGGACTTCGAGCGCCAGGAAGTCGCCGAAGGCCCGGCACCGCACTTTGTGCGGGCGCTGCGCGGCTGGCTGGTGGACTGGGCCGACAGCCATGGCTATGACATCCACAGCGACGGCCTGGTGGTCCACACCACCGTCGATTCGCGCATGCAGGCCTGGGCCAACCAGGCCGTGGCCCGCCATGGCCGCACCTTGCAGGCCGTGGCCCAGCGCAACTGGTCGCAGGCCAGCGCCTGGAGCGCCCAGCAGCCGCTGGTGCAGACCCTGGTCAAGGAAAGCAGCACCTACCGCAGCGCCGTGGCCAGCGGCGAAGCCCCGGCCGAGGCCCTGAAGCGCCTGCTGATCGACCGCGCCTTCATGGCCGCGCTGCGCGAAGAGAAAACCCGCATCCAGGCCGGCTTCCTGGCCATGGACCCGCGCAACGGCCATATTCTGGCCTGGGTGGGCAGCCGCGACTACAAGCAGGACCCGTTCGACCACGTGCAGCAGGCACGCCGCCAGCCCGGCTCCACCTTCAAGCCTTTTGTCTATGGCGCGGCCCTGCTCAACGGCAGCCGCCCCAGCGACACGCTGGAGGACAAGGCCGTGGAGATTCCGCTGTCCGGCGGCCAGATCTGGCGCCCCACCGACGCCCAGCCGCCCAGCAACCAGGCCATGACCCTGGCCGATGGCCTGGCCTATTCCAAGAACACCATCACCGCCCAGGTGATGCAGCAGGTCGGCCCCGCCAAGGTGGTGCGCCTGGCCCGCAGCCTGGGCGTGCGCGACAGCGCGCTCGACGCCGTGCCGGCCCTGGCCCTGGGCAGCAGCCCGGTCAGCCTGCAGGAAATGGTCACCGCCTACGCCAGCCTGGCACGCAGCGGCCAGTACCTGCCACCGGTCATGGTCACCCGCATCACCAACCGCGACGGCGATGTGCTGGCCGAATTTGCCCCCGCCCGCGCCGAAGCCGCCATGGACACCAACGCCGCCAACGCCCTGGTGGACATGCTGCGCGGCGTGATCGACAAAGGCACGGGCCGCGCCATCCGCAGCACCTACGGCATCCACGCCGATGTGGCCGGCAAGACCGGCACCACCCAGGGCAATGCCGACGGCTGGTTCATCCTGATGCACCCGCAGCTGGTGACCGGCGCCTGGGCCGGCTTCAACGACGGCCGCATCACCCTGCGCAGCGACTACTGGGGCCAGGGAGCCCGCAGCGCCCTGCCCATGGTGGGCGACTTCACCAACCGCGTGCTGGGCACCCGCCGCATCGACGCCCAGGCCCGCTTTGCCGAACCCGAGCACAGCGACTGGTGGGGCAATCTGGTGGACGGTCTGCGCGAACGCATTCAAGGCTGGTGGGGCAGCACCCCCGAGGACGAAGGCGCCGTGCAGGACCATGCCCCGTCCGCCCCCCGCCGCCCGGCGCCCGCGCCGGACGCCAGCCCGCCAGCCACACCGTCCACGCCTGCGGCGCCGCCCATGCCCGGCGGCGGCTGGCCCGGATGGGAGCAGCGCCCCGGCGGCCCGGCTCCGGTCACCCGCGACCCCGACACCAGCCACGACGGCCCGGTGGAAGAACGCACGCCCACCTTGCAGGAACAGGGCCTGCCCGCCCCGGCCCCGGCACCGGTGCAACCGCCCCCTGCCGGCCAGGACGGGGCCTACAACCCGTACAACCTGCCGCCCCTGCCCGGCCAGCTGCCCCGCCCGCAGGACCGCGAAGCCTACCCCATGCCGCCATTTGGCGGGTGATGGTGGAGGATGGCGTTCGCCTCCCGGCCGGGTGACGGCCGAGGCGCCAGTGGCCTGGCTGTGGACAAGCACCACAGCACACGGCGTGCAAAATCTTTTCCAGGGATGGCGCTGGCGGCGGGGCCGCACGGGTTGCTGCATCGACACACCCGTGCGCCGGAGTGCTATCGAACGTGAAGCGCGCAACTTGCTGTGCGCCGCGCTGCAAAACAATTTTCAGGACGCTGGTGGGCCGCCGGTGACGCCCCCGGGCAGGGCTCCGCCCCATGGCTTGCTCCCGTGGACGGCCCGCGGAGGCACTAGGCGTCTGTGTCGCCCACCACGGCCCGGGTCACTGCCGTTCCGGCCAGCAGGCCCCCGTCGATATGGAACTCGCTGCCGGTGATGTAGGTGGCCTCGTCCGACGCCAGCAGCACGGCCACGGATGCCACCTCTGACGGCAGCCCGAACCGGCGCAGCGGCGTGTCCCGCACCAGCGCCGCCATGCGCGCATCCCGGTCCGCGCCGGTGCCCAGCATGGGCTCCCACATGGGCGTGAGGACGGCGGCCGGGTGGATGGAATTGCACCGGATCCGGAGCCCCTGTTCGGCGCAGTACAGCGCCACGGTCTTGCTGTGGTTGCGCACCGCCGCCTTGGACGAGGCATAGGCCGCCGCCCCGGGAATGCCCACTAGGCCCGAGCGGGAGGAGATGTTGATGATGGAGCCGGTCTGCTGCGGCCGCATCGCCCGGATGGCGTGCTTGCAGCCCAGGAACACCCCGTCGAGATTGGTCCGGTGCACGGCATGCCAGTCGGCCAGCTCGGCATGCTCCGGGTCATGGGCCAGCACCCCGCCTTCGAACCCGGTCACGCCCGCGTTGTTCACCACCACGTCCAGGCGTCCCTGCTCGGCCAGGGCCTGCGCGGTAACGCGCCGCCAATCGTCTTCCTGCCGCACATCGAGCGGGGCATAACAGGCTTGTGCGCCCAGCGCATCGGCCACGGCGCGGCCCCGTTCATGGTCGATGTCGGTGACATAGACGAAGCAGCCCTGCTGGGCGAACATGCGGGCAATCGCTTCGCCGATGCCCTGGGCCGCCCCGGTGACTATGGCCACTTTGGAATCAAGTCTTTGGTCCATACCTGAAGCCACGCACCGCCCTCTCGGGCGGCGCGTGGAATGAGCAAAAGGCCAGTCTACCCGGCACATGCTTGCGTGCAGTGCCACGCCCCATCCACCCTGCGCACCCGGTGCGCAGACCGCCGCAGCCAGCATGAAAAAAGCCGCTGGCACACATCCATATGCCAGCGGCCGTTCGCTTGTGGGAAGCTCCGCAGACCCGCCTGCGGAGCGGCGACCATCAGCCTTCCAGGTACATGCGCGCCAGTTGCGCGCGTTCGGCAGTTCCCACGCCCAGGGCTTCGGCCAGATAGCGGTCCATGGTGCCGTAGCGTTCTTCGGCCAGGGCAAAGGCGCTGTCCAGGAACGGCATCTGCACGCGCCACAGCACATCCAGAATCTCCTGTGGCACCGTCTGCGCGGCCCTGGCGGCCAGCTCGGGCGGGCGGCGGTAGAGCTCGTTGGTCAGCAGGTAGTCGTCATGCACCACCTCGCGCGACACGCCCAGCGCCAGCAGGATCAGCGCTGCCGCCCAGCCGGTGCGGTCCTTACCGGCGGTGCAGTGGAAGACCAGGGGACGGTCGCTTTCCAGCAGCATGCGGAACAGCGTGGCAAAGCGCTCGGCGTTGTCGATGACAAAGCCGCGGTAGGTGTCCTGCATCAGACCCACGGTATCGGCCGGCGTGAGCCGGTGGCCCTGGTGGATCATGGCGAACGCGCGCTGCACCACGGTGGGTTCGATGGTCAGCGCATGCTGGGTCAGAAACGGCCAGTCGTAGCCCTGGGCCACGCGCTCTTCCACGCCGCGAAAGTCCACTGCCCGGCCCACATTCAGCTCCTGCAGGGCCTGCAGGTCGGTCTGGCTCAGGCCTGCCAGGTGGTCGGAGCGGAACAGGTGGCGCCAGCGCACCGTGCGGCCGTCGGCACCGGTGTAGCCGCCCAGATCGCGGAAGTTGGTCGTGCCCTGCAGGGCCACGCTGCGGGGGAACAGCGTGGCAGCAAGGGCAGTGGCGGGGGCGGCATCGAGGGCCAGGTCCATGGTCGCTCCTTCAAAGGTCAATCACCGGGCACGGGACCCGGGGCGGCACAGCGTGCAGGCCCCATGGTGCCTGCACTCCGTGACCAGCGCATGTACCCGTGCGACACCCGGCCCGCAGCGGCAGGCCGTCGGTCGCACGGACGGGGTCAGTCGTTGCTGACCAGGTGCTTGCCGACGATGCCGGTCAGCTCGAACATGCCGATGCGGTCCTTGCCGAACACCGGCAGCAGCTTGGCGTCCGCCACAATGATGCGCTTGTCCTTGGGGTCCTGCAGGTTGTGGGCCTTCACATAGTCCCAGACCTTTTTCACCACCTCGGTGCGGGCCACGGCGCCATCACCGATCACGGCGGCCAGTGCCGCATCCGGGCGGTAGTTGGCGGCGGCGGGCTTGCGGGCCGTGGTCTTGGCGGCGGCCTTCTTGGCGGCAGGCGCCTTCTTGGCTGCCGCGGTCTTGGCCGGCGTCTTGGCGGCCGCACCGGCGGCCGTCTTGCGCGGTGGGTACTTGGATTCGCGCTGTTCGAACTCGAAGTTCACCTTGCCCGCTTCCGCATCCCAGACCAGGAAGGCCTTGAAATTGCGGCGCGTGCGGTTGGAGACGAACTTCTCCAGCAGGTCGGTCTTGCCGGCAGACAGCAGCTTGCTCATCTGCTCGCGCTCGATCGGCTGCTGCAGAATGATCTGGCCGCTCTTGAAATCGCAGCTGGGCGTGGGCTGCTGCTGTGTGGGCACGGCCTTGGAGCAGACGTAGTTGGCGCCATGCTCGAACACCGGTGCACCGCACTTGGGGCAGTTGCCCAAAGACTGCTGGGCGCTGAAATCCACGATCTCGCCGGACTCTTCTTCCTTGTCGTCGCCAAAGTCGAATTCCAGCTTGTAGTTCTGTGCCTCTTCGTCGCGCACGATGGCCACTTCGGCGGTAAAGGGCCAGCCGGCCTTGGAGCGAAAGCCTTCCAGCGGGCCGATACGGCGGTCGCGCAGCAGGGCTTCGGCCTCGGCCGTTTCAAAGGTGCGGCCGGCCGGCGACTTGGTGAACGAGAAGCCGCAGCCTTCGCCCGCCCCGTTGGCGCCCGTGCAGGCATAGCGGCGGTAGTTTTCCTTGACCACGCCATGGCAGTTGGGGCATGGCGTGGACAGGGTGGCGTAGTCGCCGGGCACGGTGTCGCGGTCGTATTCCTTGGCCTTCTTGACCAGCTTTTCGGTCATGGCGGCAATCTGCTGCATGAAGGCGGCGCGCGACAGCTCGCCCTTTTCCATCTGCGACAGCTTGTATTCCCACTCGCCGGTCAGGTCGGCGCGGGAGAGTTCTTCCACCTGCAGGCCGCGCAGCAGCGTCATCAGCTGGAAGGCCTTGGCCGTGGGAATCAGCTCGCGCCCTTCGCGCAGCATGTACTTCTCGGTCAGCAGGCCTTCGATGATGGCCGCACGGGTGGCTGGCGTGCCCAGGCCCTTCTCCTGCATCGCGGAGCGCAGCTCTTCGTCGTCGATCTGCTTGCCGGCGCTTTCCATGGCGCCCAGCAGCGTGGCTTCCGAATAGCGTGCGGGCGGCTTGGTTTTCAGCCCCTTCACATCGGCATGGTCGGTGCGGGGCTGTTCGCCCGGCTGCACCGCCACCAGCGGCTGGCCCTTGTCGCCTTCCTTGGCGTCTTCCACCTCGTTGGCGGCTTCCTTGCCGTAGATGGCCAGCCAGCCCGGCTTGACCAGCACCTTGCCTTCGGTCTTGAAGGAATGCTGCTCCACCTTGCTGATGCGGGTGGTCACTTGGTGCTCGGCACTGGGGAAGAACACGGCCATGAAGCGGCGCACCACGAGGTCGTACAGCTTCTGCTCCGCCTCGCTCAGGCCGCTGGGCGCCTGGGTGGTGGGGATGATGGCAAAGTGGTCCGAGATCTTGCTGTTGTCGAAGATGCGCTTGGACGGACGGATGTAGTTGTCGTTGATGGCCTGCTGCGCAAACGGCGCCAGATGGCGCATGCCGCTGGTGGCCAGCATGTCGAAGGTCTGGCGTGCCACGGGCAGATAGTCCTCGGGCAGCGCACGTGCGTCGGTACGCGGGTAGGTCAGGGCCTTGTGGCGTTCATACAGGCTTTGCGCCAGCGCCAGCGTAGTCTTGGCGGAGAAACCGAACTTGCCGTTGGCCTCGCGCTGCAGGCTGGTCAGGTCGAACAGCAGCGGCGATGCCTGAGTGGTCGGCTTGCTCTCTTCGGTCACCGTGGCGGGCTTGCCCCGCACCGCAGCGGCAATGGCGTCGGCCTCGTGCTTGTTCCACAGGCGGTCGGCCTTGGCTTCGGCGTCTTCGCTCTTCTTCCACTGGGGATTGAACCACTTGCCCAGGTACTGGCCGGCCTGGGCATTGAACGCACCATGCACTTCCCAGTAGTCGCGGCTGACGAACTTGCGGATCTTTTCTTCGCGCTCCACCACCAGCGACAGCGTGGGGGTCTGCACCCGGCCCACCGTGGTCAGGAAGAAGCCGCCATCGCGCGAATTGAATGCCGTCATGGCGCGCGTGCCGTTGATGCCCACCAGCCAGTCGGCTTCGGAGCGGCTGCGGGCAGCATCGGCTAGGCCCTGCATCTGCTGTTCGCTGCGCAGCTTGTCAAAGCCGTCGCGGATGGCCTGGGGCGTCATCGACTGCAGCCACAGGCGCTTGATGGGCTTGCCCAGCCCGCCCTTGGCGCCGCCAGCGTACTGCTCAATCAGGCGGAAGATCAGCTCCCCTTCGCGGCCCGCGTCACATGCGTTGATGAGTTCGGTCACATCCTTGCGCTTGGCCTGCTTGACCACCGCGTTCAGACGGCTCTTGGTCTTGTCCACCGGCTTCAGGTCGAAGCGCGGGGGGATCACCGGCAGATTGGCAAAGCTCCACTTGCCGCGCTTGACGTCGAACTCCTCGGGCGCCTGGATTTCCACCAGATGGCCGACGGCACTGGTCACCACATAACGCTCGTTCTCGAAATGGTCTTCGTGCTTGTCGAACTTGCCGTAGGCAGGCGTCAGCGCGCGCACGATGTCCTGGGCCACGGAGGGCTTTTCTGCAATCACCAGGGTCTTTGTCATGGGTGGTTCTCGTTCATTACCACGGTGGCTTCACCAGCGAAGCCACCGCTTCTACAATGCGTCTCGCACGCGTGCGCACATGCGCGCACGTGTGTGCACATTCAAGTTATCAGAGATTGCCATGCCCCGCACCGCCGAATCCCTTTCCAGCCATCGCCGCATTCAAACCAGACGGTCCGGCGTACACGGCAAAGGCGTGTTCGCCGTGCAGGACATTGCCGAAGGCGAAACCCTGATCGAGTACACCGGCGAGGTGATCGGCTGGCAGGAAGCCCAGGACCGCCACCCGCACGACCCCAGCCAGCCCAACCACACCTTCTACTTCCATGTGGACGAAGACCGGGTGATCGACGCCAACTACGGCGGCAACTCGGCCCGCTGGATCAACCACAGCTGCGCCCCCAACTGCTACACCGACGAACGCGAGGGCCGCATCTACATCGTGGCGCTGCGCAATATCGCGGCGGGCGAAGAGCTGAACTACGACTACGGCCTGATGGTGGAAGAGCGCTACACGCCCAAGCTCAAGGCCGAATACGCCTGCTACTGCGGCGCGGCGCGCTGCCGGGGCACCATGCTGGCGCCCAAGAAGGGCTGGCGCCCGCCCATGCCGGGCGACCAATGAGGCCCGCCGCGCTGCGGGGCGACCCCGGCACCGTACGGTGCACGGCAAGCAACAAAAAGAAAGAATTACGATGACCACCCCCATCCACTGGAACGCCGAAGCCCTGTGGGAAGCCGTGGCCCCGCGCCTGCCGGGCTTCACCATCGACATTCTGCCCAGCGTGGACTCCAGCAACACCGAGCTGATGCGCCGCGCCCGCACCGGCGACACCGCTCCCACGCTGCTGGTGGCCGAGCAGCAGACGGCCGGCCGGGGCCGGATGGGCAAGCCCTGGGCCAGTAGCCTGGGCGATTCGCTGATGTTCTCGCTGGGCCTGCCGCTGAGCCCCCAGGACTGGTCCGGCCTGTCGCTGGCCGTGGGCCAGGTCCTGGCCGAGGCGCTGCAGCCCGGCGGCGGCACCACCAGCGGCCAGCCGCGCATCGGCATCAAATGGCCCAATGACCTGTGGCTGGAAGGCGACCGCAAGCTGGCCGGCATCCTGATCGAGACCGCGCATTTCGGCCCCGGCCCGCGCCAGGTGATCGTGGGGGTGGGCATCAACATCCGCCCCCGGCATGAACAGAATCTGTCCACCCCGCCGGCCTGCCTGCAGGACCTGGACCCGCGCTGGGAAGCGCCGACGGCACTGGCCGCGGTGATTCCCGCTCTGGTGGACTGCCTGCAGCGCTTCGAAGCCGAAGGCTTTGCGCCGTTCCGCACCGCCTTTGCCACCCGGGATCTGCTGCGCGGCCGCCCGGTGCGCCTGAGTGACGGCACCCACGGCATGGCCGAAGGCGTGGGCGCCGATGGCGCCCTGCTGGTGCGCACGGCCGGCGGCCTGGAGCAGATCACCAGCTCCGAAGTCAGCGTGCGCCCGGCACCGGCCCGCTAAACTGCGTTCCACGATGTTGCGACACACCCTGCTTGCCCTGCTGTTGGCCAATGCCGGCTACCTGGCCTGGAGCCAAGGCTGGATGGCCTCCCTGGGCTGGCAGCCCGAAACCCAGTCCGAAGCCTTCCGGCTCAAGCAGCAGATGCGCCCGGAAGCCATCCAGGTCGGCCCCATCACGCCACCGGCACGCGCCACCCCGGCTGCGGCCCCGGCGACTGACGCGGCAGCACCGGCCGCTCCGGACACCGCCACCCTCACCGCCGCCAGCGGACCCGGCCGTTGCTGGCAGGCCGGCACCTTCGACGACAAACAGGTCGTGGCCGTGCGTACCGCACTGCGCGACCTGGAGATCCCGGCCGAACAATGGGAGCTGCAGACCTCGGCCGTCAACGGCCGCTGGATGGTCTACCTGGGCAAGTTCCCGAGCGCCGAGGCGCTGGATGCGCGCCGGGCCGAGCTGCGCCAGCAGGGCGTCGCCTTTGACCGTGCCACCGGCACACTGGAACCCGGCCTGTCGCTGGGGCGCTTCCCCAGCGAAGAGGCCGCCACGCGCGAGCTGACCACCTTCCTGCGCAAGGGGGTGCGCGGCGCCCGTGTGGTGCAGGAACGGGCCGAAACCACGCTCTACACCCTGCGCCTGCCCCATGTGTCCCCGGAGCTGCACGCCCGCATGGAACGCCTCAAACCCGCGCTGGCCGGCAAACCGCTGCGCCTGTGCGAAGGCTGAGCACCGCCACCGCTGCGGCCCAGGCGCCCACAAAAAAGCCCACTGCCTGACGGCGGTGGGCTTTCTTTTTGCCATGTCCTGGGCATGCCGGCAGCGCCGGCGTGCCCCTGGGGAAAGACTCAGTCGATCTGGATCTTGGCGTCCGCAGCCACCTTCTTCATGGTGGCCACGGCGGTCTGGATCTGCTTGGTGAAATCCGCAGTGGACGAACCCGAGGGGTACAGACCCTGGGAGGACATGCGCTTTTGCACAGCGGGGTCCTTCAGTGCAGCCACCACGGCCTTTTGCACGCGTTCCACCTGGGCAGCAGGCATGCTCTTGGGCGCGACCAGACCGAACCACGAAGGGTTGTTCAGGTCGGGGTGACCGGCTTCGGCGTAGGTCGGCACGTCGGGCAGCACGTCCAGGCGTTGGGGCCAGGACACGGCGATGGCGCGCAGCTTGCCTGCCTTCACGTGGGGCAGGGACGCAGCCACCTGGTCAAAGTAGACGGGCACCTGGCCGCCCAGCACGTCGTTGATGGCCGGGCCTGCACCACGGTAGGGAATGTGCAGCATGTCGGTGCCGGTGCTGCGCTTGAACTGTTCGCCCCACATGTGGCCGATGGTGCCGTTGCCGGGAGTGGCGTAGGACACCTTGCCGGGGTTGGCCTTCAGGTAGGCCACCAGTTCGGCAAAGTTCTTCACCGGCAGGATGGCGGGGTTCACCATGATCACACCCGGGGCCTTGACGATTTCGGTCACGCCCACGAAGTCCTTGATGGCGTCATAGGGCAGCTTGCTCAGCACGGCGGGGTTCACGCCGTGGGTGGACAGCGTGGCGATACCGAAGGTCACGCCGTCGTTGGCACGGGCTACTTCGGCCATGCCGATGGAGCCGCCGGCGCCGGCCTTGTTCTCGATCACCACGGTCTGGCTCAGCAGCTTGCCCAGCACGTCCTGCAGGTTGCGCGGCACCATGTCGGTAGCGCCTCCGGGCGGGAAGGGCACGATGATGCGGATGGGACGGCTGGTGTCCTGGGCCAGGGCCATACCCGGCGCAGCTGCCACGGCAGTGGCGGCGGCCACGGAGGAGAGGAAGTGACGACGTTGCATCTGAGGATTCCGATAGTGAGAGGAGAGAAAAGAAGGGTAAGGGATTTGTCCAGCTGACAAAAGCAATAGCTGTGCCTGTTATCATTCCCAAAAGGAATCAAATCAGTGTCTTCCAGCCTGTTACCTCTGCGGCGCCTGACGCCCCCCGTCCACCTGTTGCGGGCCTTCTCCACCGTAGCCCGGTTTGGCGGTGTGTCACGCGCTGCCGAAGCCTTGCACCTGACCCAGAGCGCGGTGAGCAAACAGGTGCAGGAGCTGGAAAAATGGGTGGGCGTGCCACTGTTCGAGCGTAACCGCAAACGTTTGACCCTCAGCTCTGCGGGCGAACGCTATGAGAAATCGGTGCGCGCCCTGCTGTCGCAGCTGGAGTCGGCCACCTTGGAATTGATCACCAGCAGCGATGGCGGCGGAGCCCTGCACCTGTCCACCCTGCCGACCTTTGGCGCCAAGTGGCTCATTCCAAAGCTTCCTGATTTCCAGACCCGCCACCCGCAGGTGACGCTGCATTTCGTGCCCTATGTGCAAGGCTATGACTTTGGCAGCCCCACGCTGGACTGCGCCATCCTGTTTGGCGACGGCCACTGGCCCAATACCCGCGCCCACTACCTGACGGGGCGCGAAGTGGTGCTGATCGCCCCGCGCAACCCGGAGCAGAGCATCCGCACCCCGGCCGACGTGGCGCACTGCACGCGGCTGCGCCATGTGACCGTGCCCCAGGCCTGGTCGCGCTGGAGCGAGACCTATGGCGTGGACGACATGGACCCGCTCAGCGGCCCACAGTTTGACCAGTTCCAGACCATCATCCGCGCCGTGCAGGCCGGCATGGGCGTGGCCCTGGTGCCCCGCTGCCTGGTGCAGGACGAAATCAACGCCGGCCTGGTGAGCGAGCCCCTGCCGCAGCACAGCGTGCTCAGCGACCAGGGCTACTGGCTGTGCTACCCCGAGACGCGCGCCAACCTGACCCCGCTGCAGCAGTTCCGCGACTGGCTGCTGACCAGGGCCGAAGCGGCGGCCGAAGCCGAGGCCAGCCTGACCGCATCTCCCCGCCGCCCGGCCCTGGCGTCCAACGACCTGGAATAAGACGCACCGGGCGGTCGGCAGGCCACGGTGCCGCCGGCCGCACGCTTCGGCACCGCGCCTATTCCGCCACCTGGGCCGGAAAGCGCACCGTGAAGCGGGCCCCGGGCATGGGCTGGCCCGGGTGCACATCTTCCAGCGCCACCTGGGCGCCATGCTGGCGGGCAATCTCCAGCACGATGGGCAGCCCCAGGCCGGAGCCATCGGCTTCGGTGCCCAGCGCACGGTAGAAGGGCTGGAACACCAGATCGCGCTCGGCCTCGGGCACGCCGGGACCGGTGTCCTCCACCTGCAGCACCACCACGCGGCCGAACGGATCGGGCAGCACGCGCACCGTCACCAGACCGGGCTGGGCATTGCTGGACGGGGTGTAGTTGATGGCGTTGTCCACCAGGTTGCGCACCAGCTCCTGCAGCAGCGTGGCATTGCCCCAGACCTGCAGCGCCATGGTGCCGGGTTCGGCGCCGTCGTAGCCCAGGTCGATGTGCTTGTCCATGGCACGGGGCAGGCAGTCCTGTACCACCTCGATCACCAGCTCGGCCATGTCGCAGGGGGTGCGCTGCAGCGCCGTGCTGGCGCCTTCGGCCCGGGCCAGCGACAGCAGCTGGTTGACGGTGTGCGTGGCGCGGATGGAGCTGCGCCCGATCTGCTGCAGCGAGCGTTTCAGGTCTTCGGTGCTGGTCCCCGGGCGCTGGGCCAGATCGGCCTGCATGCGCAAGCCGGCCAGCGGGGTCTTGAGCTGGTGAGCCGCGTCCGCCAGAAAGCGTTTCTGCGTGGCAATGGAGTCGTTCAGCCGCCGCAGCAGATCGTTCACCGCATCCACCAGCGGCGCCACCTCCATGGGCACGGCCTTGTGGTTCAGCGGCGACAGGTCGTCGGGCTTGCGCGCGCGGATGCGCTCTTCCAGCCGGTGCAGCGGCTTGATGCCGCGCGCCAGCGCCAGCCACACCAGCAGCACCGACAGCGGCAGGATGACGAACTGCGGCAGCATCACGCCCTTGATGATTTCCGCCGCCAGCACGCTGCGCTTTTCCCGTGTTTCCGCCACCTGCACCAGGGCCAGCACCTCCTGGTCCAGCGGCACGCGCACCCAGATCGAGGCCACGCGGATGTCCACGCCGCGCAGATCGTCATCGCGCAGCTGCACCTGGCCGATGCTGGCTTCGAAGCCACCGCCGGTTTCCGGCGGCATGGGGAACTCGCGCTCGCCCGACAGCAGCACGCCTTTGACGCCCAGCACCTGGTAGTACACCATGTCGGAATCGTCGGCGCGCAGCAGCTCGCTGGCGGGGCGCGGCATGTAGAACTGCAGCTGCCCATCACTGACCACCAGCAGCTGCGCCAGCGCCTGGGCGTTGTACTCCAGCGCACGGTCGAACGGCTTGTTGGCCAGCTCCTGCGCCACCAGCCAGGTCAACGCCAGCGACACCGGCCACAGCAGCAGCAGCGGCGTGAGCATCCAGTCGAGGATCTCGCCAAACAGGGACCGCTGCTCACGCTGGAAGATGTTCAAGGTGCAGGTTCAGGCCAGGGGCCAGAAAAAAGTGGCCCGGAACACAAACGCCACGGCGGACACCGTGGCGCAGGACATGCCGCGCGCACCGGGCGCGCAGCCGCTCAGTGGTTGATCTTCTCCAGACAATAGCCCAGACCGCGCACGGTGGCGATGCGGATGGGACCGCGCTCGATCTTCTTGCGCAGGCGGTGGATGTAGACCTCGATGGCATTGTTGCTGACCTCTTCGCCCCACTCGCACAGACGCTCCACCAGCTGGTCCTTGCTGACCAAACGGCCTGCACGCTGCAGCAGCACTTCCAGCAGGCCCAGCTCGCGGGCGGACAGTTCCACCATCTTGCCGTCGATGGTGGCCACGCGCCCGGCCTGGTCGTACACCAGCGGACCGTGCTTGACGGTGCTGCTGGTGCCGCCCATGCCCCGGCGCGTCAGCGCGCGCACGCGGGCTTCCAGCTCCTGCAGGCTGAAGGGCTTGGCCATGTAGTCGTCGGCACCGAAATCCAGCCCCTGCACGCGCTCCTCCACGCTGTCGGCGGCGGTGAGGATCAGCACCGGCAGCGCATCGCCCCGGCTGCGCATCTTCTTGAGCACTTCCAGCCCATGCATCTTGGGCAGGCCCAGGTCCAGGATCAGCAGGTCGAACTGGTCGTTGGTCATCAGCGCGGCATCGGCCTCGCTGCCACTGGACACATGGTCCACCACGGCACCAGCGCCGCGCAGGCTGCGCAGCAATCCATCGGCCAGCACCTGATCATCTTCGGCGATGAGTATGCGCATGGGGGTCTCCTGAAGGCGCCGCAGTCGGGCCGCGGTCGTTTATGTCTTGATGCTTCGGATGGCACTGTGAAGGCGCCGCACCAGCCTGTCGGCCAGCCGATCCATTCTAGGAGCCGCCCATCCCCCACACCAGCGGACTTCCCCCGGGAAAACACCCGGTTCACCTGTACGGAAGCTGACATTCACGCCGGTCTTGATGCAAGTCATTTCCGCGTGCATCCGGCAGTCCCCGGTCGCTGGCGCCGACAGACGGTACCCCGTCGTCCCGCGCGCCTGCCCGCAGGCACTCAGGCCAGCGTGCCGCTGTCGCCCGCGTAGGCCTCCAAGCCGATCTGGACCACGGTGGCCACGTCCTGGCCCACCGATTCCACAAACTCCGCCTCGGCCTGGGCCACGGCGTCATGGAAGGCCTGCAGCCAGTCCAGCCCGGTGGGCGTGAAACACACGCGCCGCGCGCGCCGGTCGTGCGGATCGGACTCCCGCGTGACCAGACCCCAGGCCACGCACTGGTCCACCAGATCGGCCATGGCCTGCTTGCTCATGCCCGCGCGCTCGGCCAGGTCGGTGATGCGGTCGCCCGCCAGCGACAGGTGGCGGGTGATGTGGATGTGCGCCGCACTCACCTGGTCGCGCGCCGCCAGATTGGACAAGGCCAGCGGCACGGCCACATCGCGCGCCATCAGCTGCAGCACGCGGGCATCGAACTGGCGCATGGCATGGCCCAGCAGCCGGCCCAGGTGGGTCTGGCGCCAGGCATCGCTGGGGGGAATGGCGTGGGGAAGTTCGCTCATGACCCCATGGTAATTTAGTCAGGCAAACTGACTAAATATTGGTGGAATTGACTGAACAGCGCCCCTAAACTACTGTTCAAGCATCCAGCCTGTTATTCATTCCAGTGGCTGCACCCCCATCCCGCCAAACCCTTCCAAGGAGAGTTTTCATGAACGCCATTGCCGCCAAGTCCGCCGACGCCAACAGCGAAAAAGCCAAGGCACTTGCAGCCGCCCTCGCCCAGATCGAAAAGCAGTTCGGTAAGGGCACCATCATGAAGCTGGGCGAAGGTGAAGCGGCCCAGGACATCCAGGTGGTGTCCACCGGCTCCCTGGGCCTGGACATCGCCCTGGGCGTGGGCGGCCTGCCCCGTGGCCGCGTGATCGAGATCTACGGCCCGGAATCCTCGGGCAAGACCACGCTGACGCTGCAGGTCATCGCCGAAATGCAGAAGCAAGGCGGCACCTGCGCCTTCATCGACGCCGAACATGCGCTGGACACCAGCTACGCCCAGAAGCTGGGTGTGAACCTGAGCGAAGTGCTGATCAGCCAGCCCGACACCGGCGAACAGGCCCTGGAAATCTGCGACAGCCTGGTTCGCTCCGGCGCCGTGGACCTGATCGTGGTCGACTCGGTGGCCGCGCTGACCCCCAAGGCCGAAATCGAAGGCGAAATGGGCGACCAGCTGCCCGGCCTGCAGGCCCGCCTGATGAGTCAGGCACTGCGCAAGTTGACCGCCACCATCAAGAAGACCAACTGCATGGTCATCTTCATCAACCAGATCCGCATGAAGATCGGTGTGATGTTCGGCTCGCCCGAAACCACCACCGGCGGCAACGCGCTGAAGTTCTACGCCTCGGTGCGCCTGGACATCCGCCGCACCGGCACCATCAAGAAGGGTGACGAAGCCATCGGCAACGAAACCAAGGTCAAGGTCGTCAAGAACAAGGTCTCGCCTCCGTTCAAGACCGCCGAGTTCGACATCCTGTTCGGCGAAGGCATCAGCCGCGAAGGCGAGATCCTGGACATGGGCGTGAACGCCAAGATCCTGGAAAAGTCCGGCGCCTGGTATGCCTACAACGGCGAGAAGATCGGCCAGGGCCGCGACAACTCGCGTGAATTCCTGCGCGAGAACCCCGCACTGGCCGTGGAAATCGAGAACAAGGTGCGCGACAGCCTGGGCATTGCCCTGCTGCCCGTGGCCGCCGGCGAAGACGCCGCCAAGCCCGCCAAGGGCAAGAAAGGCGACAAGAACGCCACGGTGGACGAAGACGGCGTGATCGGCTAAAGCCCTCCAGCAGCTGTTCCCTGGCCACGCTGTGCCAGGGGGACAGCCGCCCGGCCAGGGCAGCGCCCGCCAGCGGCCTGCGGCGCACAGGCCCATGGGCACAGCCCTCCGCCACCACACACAGGTTTGCCATCTTTGCGCAGGGTTCCCTGCGCCTTTTTTGTTTCTGGAGCGTGCACCGCATGGGCTTTGCCAAACTCTCCCTCACCGGCCGCGCGCTGCGGCTGCTGGCTCAGCGCGAGCATTCGCGGCTGGAGCTGGAGCGCAAGCTGGCCGCCCATGTGGAAGAAGGCGAGGATCTGGCCGCCGTGCTGGATGCGCTGGAGGCCAAGAACTTCATCAACCCCGAGCGAGTGGCCCAGTCCGTGGTCTACACCCGCAGCAAGAAGCTGGGCACGGCCCGCGTGGTGCAGGAACTGCGCAACAAGGGCCTGGACGATGACACCGTGCGTGCGGCCACTGCACAGCTGCGCGCCACCGAACACGCCCGCGCCTGGGCCGTGTGGCAGCAGAAGTTCGGCCAGCCGCCCGCCACCCCACAGGAACGCATGAAGCAGATGCGCTTCCTGGCCAGTCGGGGCTTTGGCGGCGAGGTGGTGAGCAAGGTGGTCAAAGGCCAGCCTCCCGAATCCGAGCACAGCTGATGCCGCAGCGGCCCTGTGCAGGGCCGCTGCTCCCACCTTACCACAGCTGGCCCAGGACCCCGCCGGCCACCAGGGCCAGCAAACCGCCCGTGACCAGGACGCCGTAGCGGGCGCCCCCGCTGGCAAAGGCCAGCGCGCTTTTGGCCAGGCTGCTGCTGGCCAGCACACCCAGCACCCCCCAGTGCGCCACCTCCAGCGGCACCACCCCATTGGCCGCCATCTGGGCCACGCCGGCGGCGGCGGCATGCACCTCGGCCAGCGCCACCAGCATGGTCGTAGCCAGCACCCCGGCGCTGCCGTAGCGCGCGCCCAGCCAGGCCGCCAGCAGCGACACCCCGGCAATCAGCGCCGCAATCCACAGCGCCTGCGACAGCTGGAAGGCCCGGCCGGTCGGCGCCGCGGCCGGGGTCTGCGCACCTTGTGTGCGCCGCCACAGCAACGCCACCACCCCCAGCAAGGCCAGCACCGCCCCCACCAGACTCCCCGCAGCCGTCTGCAGCAGGGCCGGTGACACGGCGCCCACCACGGCCACGAACAGCAGCAGGGACGCCAGGTTTGCCAGCAGCGCCGCCGCAGCACAGGCACTGGTGTGGGCCGGCTCGGCCCGCGCACGCTGGCCCATGCCGGAGACCGCAGCGGTGGACGAGGCAAAACCGGCAAAGAAACCCGCAATCGACAGGCCCCAGCGCGCGCCGAACAGGCGCTGTGCCACATGGCCGAGCATGCCCACCGCCATGACCAGCACCACAATGCGCCACACCATCAGGGGACTCACCGCCCCCCAGGGATCGACGGGACTGCGGGAGAGCAGCGGCATGACCACCAGGGCCGCGGCCCCCAGCATCAGCGCGTCCTGCAGCTCTTTTTCGCTGATCCACTCGCGGCTGAGCTTTTGCATCGGCACCTTGGCCTGCAGCAATATGGCCATCAACACCCCCAGGGCGGCAGCCAGCGCAGGGTCCCGGGCGGCCAGCCCGCCCAGCAGCGCGGTCAGCAGCAAGGCGATCTCGCCCGTCAGCCCCGGGTCCTCGCGGGCAGTGAACCCATAGGCCAGCGCCGTCAGCCCGGCCACGGCCAGCAGGGCGGCAATGAACACGCCGCTGCCCAACATCCAGGCCACACAGCCCAGCAGCCCCACCAGGGCATGGGTGCGCGTGCCCGCCATCAGCGCAGGGCCGGCATGCATGCGCTCGCGGACCACCCCCACCAGCAGGCCCACGCCCAGGGCGGCCAGCAGCGCGCGAAAAATCGCTTCCCCTTCCATAAGCCTCCGGCCCAGGTTGCAGATGGAGGAATTATCACCAGCGCGGCGGCGCGCCGGAAGGCGGCGTCAGCGCACGCGCGTGGCGCCCCAGCAGACCAGCGAACCCACGGTCACCAGCAGCACGCCCTGCCAGAACGGCCAGCCCGGCTGCACCGACAGCCACAGACTGGCCCACAGCGCCGACAGCACCGGGGCGAAATACGAGCCCGCCGCCATCACCGCCAGATTGCCGCGCTGGATGCCATGCTCCCAGCAGCTGTAGCCCACGGCCGTGGACGCGCCGATCGCCAGCACCTCCAGCGCCACGCCCCAGGACCAGCGCAGGGGCACGGTGTCCACCGCCAGCCACTGCCCCCACAGCACCACGGCCGTCAGCAGCACGAACAGGCCCACGCCGTTGAACCCACCGCCGTGGATGCGTGACAGCACCGAATACACCGGCCACAGGGCGGCGGCCGCGAACGCCAGCGCATAGGCCAGCGGGTTGCTGCGCATATGGGCCAGCAGTTCCTGCCACCAGGGCAGGTCGCTGCCCGCCCCATCCCCGCTCAGCACCCGCACCAGACCCCAGATGCACAGCGCCACGCCCGGCCACAGCCACCAGCGCGCGCCCTGCTGGCGGCACAGCACGGCCAGCACGATGGTCAGGCTGGGCCAGAGGTAGTTGATCATGCCCAGCTCCATGGACTGGGCACGGTCCTGCGCCAGGCCGATGGCCACGGACAGGCAGATCTCGTAGAGCACGAACAGCAGGCCGCAGCCCAGCAGATACACCTTGGAGACGCTGCGCAGCTGCGCCACGCGCGGCACGCCCTGCACCGCCAACAGCAGTGCGGCGCTGACGCTGTAGAGCATGGCCGCCCCGCCCAGCGCGCCCAGCGCCTCGGACACCGAACGGATCAGACCCACGGTGCTGCTCCAGCACAGCACGGCCACCAGGCCGATCAGGGTGGCACGGCGCACGCTGGCGGCATCGTGCGAAACAGGGGAAGCAGGAGAGGACATGCGGCGAAGAAACGAGGGATGACAAAGGGGCAAGCGGGCAGCACACGCCGGAACACCGTGCTGCGTGCGTTCACAGCCGCTGCGCAACCGGACAGCACCAACCGTTCCCGCCGTGCTGCGCCAGCCGTGCGCCGGGCATTGTGCATGGCCGCAGGAAGGAAGCGGCGCAAAAAAGGCCCTCGCAAGGGCCTGGATGGGAAGCGCACACGGAGCCGCTCAGGACTGCGTCTTGGCAGCCAGCGGGGTGGCCGGCTCGGACGCGGCAGCGGCCAGCTGGCGCTTGCGCAGGAACAAGTAGGCCACGCCCAGCAGCACAAACCACGCGGGTGTGGCAATCAGCGCCTGGCGGGTGTCGGCTTCCAGCGTCAGCAGCACCAGGATGCCGGAGAAGAAGGCCAGGCAGGCCACGCACATGGCCACGCCACCGGGCATCTTGTAGCGGGAGGCGGCATGCAGGGCCGCCCGCTGGCGACGGTAGACGATGTACGACAGCAGGATCAGCGACCAGACGAACATGAACAGAATCGCCGACACCGTGGTCACCAGGGTGAAGGCCTCGACCAGATTCGGCACCACCCACATCAGGAAGGCACCGCCCAGCAGGCAGATGCAGGAGAACAGCAGGCCCCGGGCCGGCACGCCGCCGCGCGACAGGCGGTGGAAGGATTGGGGTGCATCGCCCTTGAGCGCCAGACCGTACAGCATGCGGCTGGTGGAAAACACGCCGCTGTTGGCCGACGACGCGGCCGAGGTCAGCACCACGAAGTTGATGATGCCGGCCGCCGCAGGCAGGCCGGCCAGCACGAACAGCTCCACGAACGGGCTCTTGCCCGGCACCACATCGCGCCAGGGGGTGACGGCCATGATGGCGATCAGCGCCAGCACATAGAACACGATGATGCGCACGGGGATGGAGTTGATGGCGCGCGGCAGCGTGCGTTCGGGGTCTTTGGCTTCGGCGGCCGTGGTGCCCACCAGCTCGATGCCCACAAAGGCAAACACGGCGATCTGGAAGCCCGCGAAGAAGCCCAGGGCCCCGTGCGGGAACATGCCGCCGTCGTTCCACAGATTGGCCAGGCTGGCGCCGCGCCCGGCGGGCGAGGTGAAACCGCTGGCCACCATGTACAGGCCCGTGCCCACCAGCGCCACGATGGCGACGATCTTGATCATGGCGAACCAGAACTCGATCTCGCCGAACAGCTTCACCGTCAGCAGGTTCAGGCCCAGCAGCACGGCCACACAGGCGATGGCCGGCGCCCACTGCGGCAGATCGGGCCACCAGAACTGCGCATAGGCCGAGATGGCGATCACGTCGGCAATACCGGTGACGATCCAGCAGAACCAGTAGGTCCAGCCGGTGAAGAAGCCGGCCCAGGGGCCCAGCAGATCGGCCGAGAAATCGATGAAGGAGCGGTACTGCAGGTTGGACAGCAGCAGCTCGCCCATGGCCCGCATCACAAAGAACAGCATCACGCCGATGATGGCGTAGACAAAGACGATGGACGGGCCGGCCAGGCTGATGGTCTTGCCCGAGCCCATGAACAGGCCGGTACCGATGGCGCCGCCAATGGCAATCAGCTGGATGTGGCGGTTGGTGAGGTTGCGCTGCAGGTCGCCCGAACCTTCGGGTCCGGCCGTGCCGGGTGCTTTGCGAGTCATCTGGGGAAACCTTTGAAAAGCTGCCACCCGCGCACCCGCAACGCCGCAGCCGCGGCACCCGACTGCCGCTGGCAGGAAACCGGAAATCCGAAAAGGGAAAACCCTAGGATAAACCGCCGCGGCACGCCATGGCACGCGGCAGGGTCCATGCCCCCTGGGAGCACCAGGGGCGGAACCAGGGGCTGAGCCCTGGCCCGGCGCGCCGCACGCCCTGTGGGCGTGCGCGGCATGCTATGGAAGGAGAAGCGCCGGCTTACAGACCCAGCATCAGCTGCAGGTTCTGCACGGCCGCGCCGCTGGCGCCCTTGCCCAGGTTGTCCAGTCGGGCAATCAGCACGGCCTGGCGGTATTGCTCGTTGGCAAACACGCGCAGCTCCAGCTGGTTGGTGTCGGCCAGGGTGTCGGCCGCCAGCTTGTTGTCGTCCGTGGGCGGCAGCACGCTGACCCAGTTGGCAGGCGTGTTGGTGCGGGCGTAGTGGCTGGCCAGCGCGTCGTGCAGATCGGCCGCCTTGGGGGCGCCGGGCAAGGTGTCCAGGTGCAGGGGCAGCTGCACCAGCATGCCCTGGCGGAAATTGCCCACGGCGGGGATGAACACCGGACGGCGCGTCAGACCCGTGTAGTGCAGGATTTCCGGGATGTGCTTGTGGCCCAGGCCCAGGGCATAGGCCTCGTAAGGCGCAGCGGTGCCCGCCTCGTAGGCTTCGATCATGGGACGGCCGCCGCCGGAGTAGCCGGACACCGAAGGCAGGCTCAGCGGGAAATCGGTCGGAATCAGGCCCGCAGCCACCAGCGGGTGCAGCAGGGCGATGGCGCCCGTGGCGTAGCAGCCGGGGTTGGTCACGCGGGTGGCGGTCTTCACCAGCTCCAGCTGACCGGCGCGCAGCTCGGGGAAGCCATAGACCCAGTCCGGCGCCACGCGGTGGGCGGTGGAGGCGTCAATGATCTTGATGGCGCGGCCGGTCTCGGCGGTGATGGCGTCCACCATGGCGGTGGTTTCGCGCGCCGCATCGTCGTGCAGGCACAGGATGACCAGGTCCACGCCGGCGATCAAATCGCGCTTGGCAGCAGGGTCTTTTCGCAGCTCGGGGGCAATGCTGACCAGCTCGACGCCAGCCATTCCCTGCAGGCGTTCGCGGATCTGCAGACCCGTGGTTCCGGCCTCGCCATCGATAAAGACTTTGGACATTCACTCACTCCCGCGCCCTCTGGCGCACACCCACACACTCCGCCAAGCGGCACGTTTCATTCCAAGGAATTAAGGGCCGCATTGTCACTGAAATCACGGCCGCTGCAGCGCCCCGATGAAAATGACAGGCTGGCGACAATGTCGCACAACCACGTATGTATATACGTATATGCCACTTGACAAAGCTCTTTTTCGTTGCGATGCAGCATGGTACATTCTTCGATTGCCATGTCATACGAGCCCGGCCGCCTGACCACGCGTCCATGGCAAACGGGTATTTCCCCTCCGTTCAAAGAGACAAACTCATGAAGATTCATGAATACCAAGGCAAGGAAATCTTGCGCCAATTTGGTGTGCCCGTTCCCCGCGGCATTCCAGCGTTCACCGTCCAGGAAGCTGTAGAGGCAGCACAAAAGCTGGGTGGCCCCGTGTGGGTGGTGAAGGCGCAGATCCACGCCGGTGGCCGCGGTAAAGGCGGCGGCGTCAAGGTGGCTAAGACCATCGATGACGTGAAGAAGCTGTCCGAGCAAATCCTCGGCATGCAGCTGGTGACCCACCAGACCGGACCCGAAGGCCAGAAGGTCCGTCGTCTGTACATCGAAGACGGTGCCGACATCAAGAATGAGCTGTACGTGTCCCTGGTGACCGACCGCGCAACGCAGAAGGTGGCCTTGATCGCCTCCAGCGAAGGCGGCATGGACATCGAGGAAGTGGCCCATTCCACACCCGAGAAGATCGTCACCGAAATGATCGACCCGCTGACCGGCATCACCGAAGCGCAATCGCGCAAGGTGGCGGCTGCCATCGGTCTGACCGGCGCTTCCGTGGACCAGGCCGTAGACATCTTCGCCAAGATCTACAAGTGCTACATGGACACCGACGCATCGCTGGTGGAAATCAACCCGCTGAACTGCGACTCCAAGGGCAATCTGATCGCCCTGGACGCCAAGTTCAACTTTGACTCCAACGCGCTGTTCCGCCACCCCGAAATCGTGGCCTTCCGCGATCTGGACGAAGAAGATCCTGCCGAAGTCGAAGCTTCCAAGTTCGACCTGGCCTACATCTCCCTGGACGGCAACATCGGCTGCCTGGTGAACGGCGCCGGTCTGGCCATGGCCACCATGGACACCATCAAGCTGTTCGGCGGCGAGCCTGCCAACTTCCTGGACGTGGGCGGCGGTGCCACCCCCGAGAAGGTCACCGAAGCCTTCAAGATCATGCTCAAGAACCCCAAGGTCAAGGGCATTCTGGTCAACATCTTCGGCGGCATCATGAAGTGCGACACCATCGCCACCGGCGTGATCACTGCCTGCAAGGCCGTGAACCTGCAAGTGCCTCTGGTGGTCCGCATGAAGGGCACCAACGAAGAGCTGGGCAAGAAGATGCTGGCCGAATCCGGCCTGCCCATCATCAGCGCCGACACCATGGCCGAAGCGGCCACCAAGATCGTCGAAGCCGTCAAGTAAGAAGCCCTCGGAGATAAACACATGTCGATCTTTATCAACAAAGACACCAAAGTCATCACCCAGGGCATCACCGGCAAGACCGGCCAGTTCCACACGGAAAAGTGCCAGGAATACGCGAACGGCAAGAACTGCTTCGTGGCGGGCGTGAACCCCAAGAAGGCCGGCGAGTCGATCTTCAACATCCCTATCTACGCCTCCGTCAAGGAAGCTGCACACAACACCGGCGCCACCGTGTCGGTGATCTATGTGCCGCCCGCAGGCGCTGCTGCAGCGATCTGGGAAGCCGTGGAAGCCGATCTGGACCTGGCCATCTGCATCACCGAAGGCATTCCCGTCCGTGACATGCTGGAAGTGCGCAACAAGATGAAGGCCAAGGAAGCGGCCGGCGGCAAGAAGACCCTGCTGCTGGGCCCCAACTGCCCCGGCCTGATCACGCCCGACGAGATCAAGATCGGCATCATGCCCGGTCACATCCACAAGAAGGGCCGCATTGGCGTGGTGAGCCGTTCCGGCACGCTGACCTATGAAGCCGTGGCACAGCTGTCCGAACTGGGCATTGGCCAGTCTTCCGCTGTCGGTATCGGTGGCGACCCCATCAACGGTCTGAAGCACATCGACGTGATGCGCGCTTTCAACGACGATCCCGACACCGACGCCGTGATCATGATCGGTGAAATCGGCGGTCCCGACGAAGCCGAAGCCGCACAATGGTGCAAGGCCAACATGAAGAAGCCTATCGTGGGCTTCATCGCTGGCGTGACCGCTCCTCCCGGCAAGCGCATGGGCCACGCTGGCGCGCTGATCTCCGGCGGCGCCGACACGGCCGACGCCAAGCTGGCCATCATGGAAGAGTGCGGTTTCACCATCACCCGCAATCCTTCCGAAATGGGCCGCCTGCTCAAGGGCCTGCTGTAATCACTCCGTCTCCCGGGCGACTTTTTTTGCCCGGGTTACGCAGAATTACGCATCGGCAAGGGTGCCCAGCCCTACTACACTGGGCGCTCCCATAAAAGAAAACGCCAGTCTGCTCATGCAGGCTGGCGTTTTCCATTCATAACAGTGGAGTAAAAATGGAGTTCCTGAGCAATGCCGATTTCTGGATCGGCCTGGTGAAGATCGTCTGGATCAACATCATCCTGTCTGGCGACAATGCCGTCGTCATCGCCCTCGCAGCCCGTTCGCTGCCCCCTGAACAACAGAAGAAGGCCATCATGTTCGGCTCCGGCGCTGCCGTGGTGCTGCGCATTGTGCTGACCGTCGTGGCGGCCAAGCTGCTGGAGCTGTCGTTCCTGCAGGTCATCGGCGGCGTGCTGCTGCTGTGGATCGGCTACCAGCTGCTCAGCGGCGGTGAAGACGAAGAAGGCGAAGCCAAGGGCACGGGCTCCATGGTCGCTGCCATCCGCACCATCCTGATCGCCGACCTGGTGATGAGCCTGGACAACGTGATCGCCGTGGCTGCTACCGCCCAGGGCAATATGGTCCTGCTGATCCTGGGCCTGGCCATCTCCATCCCGCTGGTGATTTTCGGCTCCACGCTGATGATCCGACTGATGGAACGCTGGCCCGTGATCATCACCTTCGGCGCGGCCCTGATCGGCTGGGTCGGCGGTGAGACCATCGTCAACGACAACCTGCTGCACGCCTATACCGAAGCCCACCCCTGGCTGCACTACACCGCCGCTGCGGCGGGCGCCATCCTGGTGGTGGCCGTGGGCAAGTACATGCAGTCCCGCCAGGCCAAGGCCAGCGACTGACCGCTGCCTCCGCGTGCGCGCCCTGCGCACGCCTCCACGCTCAAGGCGCCTGCGGGCGCCTTGTTGCATTCTGGGGCTGGGGAACGCGGCCTTCCGCGCCTGTGGCCTCGCAGCATGCAGGCCCGCGCGCGATACGCCTGTGCTGCGGGCTTGGCAAGCCGCATGCCCCAAGTCCATGCCGCAGCCGTTGCTGCCTGCCAGCCTACAGCCGCCATGTCAGCCCATGCCTACACTGCCTGCATGGAAGCCTTGCTTGAAACCGCCTTCTGGGTCGGTCTCTTCAAAATCATCTGGATCGACGTCATCCTCTCGGGCGACAACGCCGTGGTCATCGCACTGGCCGCCCGCAGCCTGCCGGCGCACCAGCAGCGCAAAGCCATTCTGTGGGGCGCGGGCTTTGCCATCGCCATGCGGGTGTGCCTCACCGTCGTGGCGGCCAGGCTGCTGCAGTTCCCGTTCCTGGAAATCGTCGGCGGCCTGCTGCTGCTGTGGATCGGCGTGGGTCTGCTCCAGGGGGACGATTCCGACAGCGGCGACAGCAGTACCCCGGGCAGCACCTCGATGTTCGCGGCCATCCGCACCATCCTGCTGGCCGATATGGTGATGTGCCTGGACAACGTGATCGCCGTGGCCGCCACCGCCCAGGGCAACTTCACGCTGCTGATGCTGGGCCTGGCCATCAGCATCCCGTTGGTGGTCTTCGGCTCCACGCTGATGATCCGGCTGATGGAGCGCTGGCCCGCCATCGTCACCCTGGGCGCCGCGCTGATCGGCTGGGTGGCCGGGGAAACCATCGCCAACGACCATGTGCTGGCCGACTTCACCGGCACCCGCCCCTGGGTCCACTACGCCGCCGCCGCTGCGGGGGCCGCCCTGGTGCTGCTGGTGGGCACCGCCCTGCAGCGCCGCAAAGCTGCCCGCCAGCGCTGAATCCGGCCCGGCCAGGCCCGTTCTAGCGGAAATCGCTTTTTCCGCCCTGCTTGGCGGTCACCTGGATGCCCTCCATGCACATCCGCTTGTCCACCGCCTTGCACATGTCGTACACGGTCAGCAGGGCCACCTGCACCGCCGTCAGGGCTTCCATTTCCACGCCGGTCTGGCCATGGGTCTCCACCGTCGCCGTGCACTGCACCGCGTGGTCGGCATCCAGCAGCTCGAAATCCACGGCCACGCGGGTCAGGGCCAGGGGATGGCACAGGGGAATCAGGTCGCTGGTTTTCTTGGCGGCCATGATGCCGGCAATGCGGGCAATGCCCAGCACATCGCCTTTCTTGGCCGTGCCGCTGGCGATGATGGCCAGGGTGGCCGGCGCCATCACGATGCGGCCTTCGGCCACGGCGATGCGGTGGGTGTCGGGCTTGCCGCCGACATCGACCATGTGGGCCTGTCCGTGTGCGTCGAAATGGGTGAGTTGGTCTGCCATAGAAATACCGTGAAATGCGAGAAAAAGCCGGGCACTGCGCCGGCCCGCACCCGGGTCGACCGATCCCGACCGGAAGCTGCCCAGGAACATTGAGCGATTGCAGGCATCATACGGGGGTGATTCCGCCGCGCCTGCACCGGCCGCCAAGGGTATAACGCCTGCGATACCCGCTGCGGCCCGGTGCACAAGCCACCGCTGGGAGCGGCGCCTTGGCTGCTGCAGCTCCTGGCGCCCCGGGCGTTGCGGCGGGCCCTGCCTGTGATTTCTGCCGATTTCTCTGCCATGCAACTTTCTGTGCGAAAAATGCCTGTGGCGCGCATCCTGTCTGCGCTGGGCGCTACGGTTCTGTTCAGTTTCATTCCGGCCAGCCTGCCCCCGGCCCAGGCCCAGAACGTGGCCTTGCCCCGCATGGGCGACGGTGCGGAGCTGACCGCCAACGACGAGCGGCGTCTGGGTGACAGCATCATCCGCCAGCTCTACCGCGACCCGGACTACATCGACGACCCGGTGGTGCACAGCTATGTGATGGGCATCTGGTACCCGCTGAAGGAGGCCGCTGCCCAGCGTGGCGAGCTGTCGCCCGAGCTGGACGAACGCTTTGCCTGGGAGGTGCTGCTGGGCCGTGATCGCAGCATCAACGCCTTTGCCCTGCCCGGCGGCTTTCTGGGCGTGCACCTGGGACTGGTGGGCGCCGTCGCTACACGCGACGAACTTGCCTCGGTGCTGGCACACGAACTCAGCCACGTCACCCAGCGCCACATTGCCCGGCTGATCGCCCAGGACAAGCGCAGCACGCCACTGATGGTGGCCAGCATGATCCTGGGGGCGCTGGCCGCCAGCCGCAGCCCGGATGCCGGCATGGCCATGATGATGGGCGGCCAGGCCCTGGCAGTGCAGAACCAGCTGAACTTCTCCCGCGACATGGAGCGTGAGGCCGACCGAGTGGGCTACGGCCTGATGGCACCGGCCGGTTTTGCCCCAGCCGGCTTTGCCAGCATGTTCGAGCGCCTGCAGCAGGCCAACCGCATCAACGACAACGGCAGCTGGCCCTATCTGCGCAGCCACCCGTTGACCACCGAGCGCATGGCCGATATGCAGGCCCGCACCCAGATGCTGGGCCAGGCCGCCCAGGCCAAGCCTCCCACGCTGGAGCACGCCATGGTCAGCGCCCGCGCCCGCGTGCTGACCCGTCCCGGGCCGGATGCGCTGCGCCAGTGGGCCGCCCTGCCGGCCCAGCACAGCTTCACCCAGCAGAGCCCTGCCCAGCAGGCCGGCACGCTGTATGCCGCCATCCACGGCCTGCTGCAGCTGCGCGATCTGGCCGGCGCCGAGGCGCTGCTGCCCCGCCTGCAGGCCCTGACCCAGGGGGACGCCGCCGCCCAGCGCCAGACCCTGTGGCTGGCCGCCGAACTGGCGCTGGCCGCAGAACGCCCGCAACAGGCTTTGCAAAGACTGGAGCAGCTTCCGCCCGCCCCTTCGACGCAGCACCGCAATCCGGAGGCGGAACGCACAACGCTGCTGCAGCGCGCCCAGGCTCTGTCGATGCTGCACCGCAGCGGGGAGGTAGCCGGCGCACTGCAGACCTGGGTCAGCGACCATCCCCAGGATGCGGCCGCCTGGCAGGCCCTGGCCCGCGCCTCGCGCGAATCCGGCCAGCCGCTGCGTGCACTGCGGGCCGAGGCCGAAGCATCCGTCGCCCAGTACGATTACGCGGCGGCCGTGGACCGCTTCAAGGCCGGCCAGCAACTGGGCCAGCGCAGCGGTGCCCAGGCCGACCACTTCGAAGCCTCCATCATCGACACGCGGCTGCGTGCCGTGCAGGCCCTGCTACGGGAACAGACGGCCCAGCGCTGAGTCGATGACCATGCCCAGCAGCGAGTACAGGAAGGCGGCCCACACCGCCGCCCAGAAGCCGCTGACGCTCAGGCCCGACAGCAGGTTGGCAGCAGCCCAGAACATCAGGCCGTTGATGATGAACAGGAACAGCCCCACGGTGAGCAGCGTGACCGGCAGCGTCAGCACCACCAGAATGGGGCGCACCAGCAGGTTCAGCAGGCTGATGACCACCACCGCCCACAGGGCAGAACCAAAACTGTGCACCTGCAGCCCGCTGTAGACCGAGGCCACCAGCAGCAGTGCGCACGCACTGAGAATCCAGTTGAGCAGCAATTTCATGCCAGCCAGCATAGCGCAGCAAGCCGGCCTGCGGTGCGCCGGCCCCCGCAAGCGCCCAAAAAGAAAGGCTGCGGGGGTACCGCAGCCTCGGGTATGGCGACCGGCGTGCAGTGCCGCAGCGGCACTGCGCCCGGACACGCGTCAGACGGTCAGATCAGTGCTTCTTCCAGGAACACGCCCAGGCAGGTGGCCATGGCCGCCAGCACGGCGGGCAGAGCCCGTCCGGTCTGCAGCTTGCCCTTGCCCAGCGGCAGAACCGCCGGGGCATGCGCGGGGGCGACCTGGGATTCCAGCTTGGGACGGCGCAGGTCAATGATCTGGGGCGAAGTGCCCAGTTCCTGGCGCAGCTGGTCCACCACTTCGGCCAGCGGGCCACGGGCCAGCAGCGAAGTGACCTGACCCGCACTGCCCTGCAGCACCGGCAGCGAGGCCGCAAACAGCTTGTCCGCCCACTTGGTGCGCCAGTTTTCGCGGGCGCGGTTGCTCACCCATTTGCTCACGCGGTGGGTGATGCGCGGCGCACAGGCGACCACCACCCAATGGGTATGGGCAGCACGGGGGGCCTGGGCCATGGACTGCAGCAGCGGCTGGGCATATTCCGCATCGTCCAGATACACGATGATGGTTTCCACGCGGTAGGTTCCTGTTGGTTGTCGGCGCAAAAAAGGGGCAGATCGGCGGTGTGAGCCTGCATGTTGCGGTTTGGTTCCCGCATTTTTGCAGCACTTTCCTGCGATTGCCCCTGTGGAGACCGCGGGCCGCCCGCATGCAGGTGGCCCGGGCTGTTCAGCGCTTAGGCGTGTTCCGCCTTGCCCTTCTTGGAAGCAGCCATCTTGCCGATGGCCAGCACCAGCAGTGCACCGCCGATGTGGGCGATCCAGTAGATGGGCATGGAGGAGTTGAACACTGCCATCTTGGTCTCGGCGTTGTACTCCAGCAGCTTGGGAGCCCATGTCCACTGGTCAGGCACCACGAACAGCGGGTCGGTGACCAGCATGCCGCCGGCGATCCAGCCCAGCAGCATACCGCCGGCCACGATGATGGAGGGGTAGCGTTCCATCAGCTTGATGACCAGCTGCGAGCCCCAAACGATGATGGGGATGGAGATCAGCAGGCCCAGCACGATCAGCAGGAACTGGTGCTCGCCCGAGCTTTGGGCGGCGCCGGCAATGGCGATCACGTTGTCCACCGACATCACCAAGTCGGCCACGATGATGGTCTTGATGGCGGCAAACAGCTTGTCGCTGCCTTCAATGTTGTCATGGCCTTCTTCTTCCGGCGCAATCAGCTTCATGCCGATCCACACCAGCAGCAGGGCGCCCACCACCTTCAGGAAAGGCAGCTGCAGCAGCACCATGGCGAAGGCGATCAGGATGATGCGCAGCACGATGGCACCAGCGGTGCCGTAGATGATGCCCTTGCGGCGCTGCTCGGGCGGCAGCTTGCGGCAGGCCAGCGCGATCACGACCGCGTTGTCGCCACCCAGCAGGATGTCGATGATGATGATCTGGCCGAGCGCGATCCAGAACGGGGTATGGGTGAGAAAGTCCAAATCCATGGTGAGAAGTCCTCGTTATCGAAAGACAGCCAGTTCCGAACCGACTGCGCCTTTATACCGGGCACCATGGAGAGAAGGGGCAACAAGCTGCCGGCAAGCGGTGCTTGCTGACAGGAAGTGACACTTTGAGCCGACCATGGAAGCCACGGGCCCAAAGGTCTTGTTCGACAGCGGTATGACCGTGCCTGGCAGGCCGGGAGTGCAAGACTCCGTATTGACGACCTGGCATCCGTCTGCAGTCCGCCCTGGCGACAGCGCGGTGCAAACGGGGAACTACTCCCCTTTGAATTTCGCTATTGGAACACAGAATGCGGTGTTGCAGCAAAAAGTCGTCATTTGCACGCAAAACACCACAGCGGCTGCGGATGCCGGGGGCGCACTATCATGCCGCCTGCCTTTTGCTTCCTTGCTGCGTCCCTTTCTGCCCATGCACGGCATCCACATCACCGACATCGAAGCCGCCATCAACCACTGGCGGCAGCGGCATCCCAGTCCGGACGGCGTGCGCCTGTCGCCCGAGGTGCGAGCGCTGGCCCCGGTGTATGCGCGGCTGATCCATGCCGGCGCCCAGGAGGTGAACCCCGCCAGCCTGTCCGCCGCCGCCATGCAGGCCTGGCTGGGCTGGTACGAAACGCAGCCGGACACGCCGTGCATCGCGATCTGCTCCACCAGCCAGGGCGATGCCCAGTGCAAGGGCTGCGGGCGCAGCTTTGGCGAGGTGCAGCAGTGGCTGGAGCTGAGCCCGGTGCACAAGCGTGCCGTATGGCGGCGCATCGTGGCCGAGGGCACGGCGCTGCGCTTCACCCGCTACGCCGAACGCGCCAAGTAAGTTTCACTCACAACCATCATCCGCCAGGGCATGAAAAAGGGCGCGACCCGCGCGCCCTCCTGGGGATGTTTCGCCGCACCGGACCGGCAAGGCCGGCACTGCGGCTGCCCGGACCCTACCAGCCCAGACCGATGTGCAGCGGCAGGTACACCGCCATCCCCACCACGATGGTGCCCAGGATGCCGCGCTTCCACCAGAAGTAGGCGGTGGCGCAGACCAGGGCCGGCAAGCGGGCATCCACCAGGGTGTGGATCAGCTGGCCGTTGCTCATCACGATCTCCGGCGCCACCACCGCGGCCAGCGCCGCCAGCGGCGCGTAGCGCAGGCCGCGCTTGAGCCACTCGGGCATGGGCAGCTCGCGCTCGGGCACCATGAAGAAGGCCCGCGTGACCAGGGTGATTACCGCCAGCCCCAGGCTGGCCACATAGCCCCAGATCCAGTGTTCGCCGCCGCTCATGCACGCTCCTTGCTGGCCGCCGCATTCGCGGCCGGGTTGGCTGCAGCGGCATGCGGCCGTGCAGATGCGGTGTCGCTGCCCTCATCCAGCGGCAGCACCGGATGGTGTTCGCCCTTGGCCGGGTCCGGCGGGCGCACCGCTGGCAGCGGGCGCAGACGGGCGGCACGGCGCTCGGCCTGCTCCATCAGCAGGCCCACGCTCACGGCGGCGGCAATCGCCGTCAGGATATTGAGCTTGAGCGGCAGCGTAAACGCCGCCACCGCCGCCAGCGAGGCCACGGCACAGGCCACCCAGGTGGCGCGGTCGTTGAGCATGGAGTACAGCACACCCAGCAGCGCCAGCACGCCGGCAAAGCCCAGGCCCCAGGACAGCGGAATCACATTCGCCAGGTAGATGCCGGCGATGGACGGGATCTGCCAGCCCAGCCAGTTGGACAGGGCCGCCCCCCAGAAGTAGGGCACCTGCTCGGGGCGCTTCACCGCCTCGGGGTAGCGCTTGGTGAAGGCGACAAAGATCACGTCACCGCTGAAGTAGCCGATCGCCAGCCGGTGGCGCAGCCGCAGGTGCGAGAAGAAGCCCCGCCACATGGTGCTCAGGATCACGAAGCGCAGGTTCACGCAGAACGCCGTGAACCACAGCACCCACAGCGGTGCCCCCACGGCCATCAGCGGCAGCACGGCCAGTTGGGCGCTGCCAGCGTAGATGGTCAGCGTCATGAACACCGCCAGCGGCAGCGACATGCCGCTTTTGACCATGGCCACGCCGGTGACCAGGCCCCAGGCCGCAATGCCGGGCATGGTGCCCAGCATGTCGCGCACCCCCTGCATGAAGGCCGGCTGGCGTGCAATGCCTGTGGCACGCTGCCACAGGACGTTCACTTCGCTCATGGCTGCTCCGGCAGGTGTGGCAATTGCAACTGGCTGCCCACGGGCAGCTCGAAACCGCGCAGAAAATCCGCCGCAGCCAGCTTCTTGCCCCCGGCGCGCTGCAGCTGCGTCAAGCGCAGCGCACCTTCGCCGCAGGCCACCAGCACGCCCTGGGCGTCGGCGGCCAGCACCTGGCCGGGCTGGGCGCTGCCGTCGAAGGGCTCGGGCACGGCGGCCCACAGCTTGATGGTTTCCTCGCCCAGCTGGGTGCTGCCCCCGGGGAACGGGGTGAAGGCGCGCAGGCGGCGGTCCAGCACCGTGGCGCTTAAACGCCAGTCCATGGCGCTTTCGGCTTTCTCGATCTTGTGGGCGTAGGTCACGCCCTCGGCCGGCTGGGGCGTGCGGTGCAGGCCACCGCAGGCGCTCATCTCCAGCGCTTCCACGATCAGGCGGCCGCCCAGCGTGGCCAGCTTGTCGTGCAGGCTGCCGGTGGTGTCATCTGGTGCAATCGGCAGGCGCTCCAGCACGCACATATCGCCGGTGTCCAGGCCGATGTCCATCTGCATGATGGTCACGCCGGTTTCCGCATCCCCCGCCTCGATGGCGCGGTGGATCGGTGCCGCACCGCGCCAGCGCGGCAGCAGGGAGGCATGGATGTTCAGGCAGCCCCGGGGCGGCAGGTCCAGCACCCACTGCGGCAGGATCAGGCCGTAGGCGGCCACCACCATCACGTCGGCGCCCGCGTCCAGCAGGGCCTGGCGTGCAGCGGCGGCGTCCTCGGGGTATTTGCCGTCCAGGCGCAGGCTGCGCGGCTGCTCGACGCGGATGCCGTGCTCCAGCGCGCACTGTTTGACGGGCGAGGCCTGCAGCTTCATGCCGCGGCCGGCGGGGCGGTCGGGCTGGGTCAGCACCAGCGGCACGTCAAAACCTGCAGCCAGCAGGCGTTCCAAGGCCACGCGCGCGAAATCGGGCGTGCCGGCAAAAATAACTTTCATGGGTTCAACCAGTCTGCGGACCAGCCCCGGTCCGGAAAAAACGATGCACCGCCGCCAGGCCGTGTGCGGGCGACGCCGTCAGCGACGGTCGTCGTCGTTGCGCCACTCGTCGGTAAACATGATGCGCTGCACCACGCGCTGCGGATCCAGGAACACATGGGCCATGCGGTCTCCGCCATTTTCGCGGAAACGGTAGGTCCAGATGTCGCCTTTGAAATTGGCCACCCCCTCCACCAGCGCAGGCTTGCCGAAGTAGCGGTAGACGCTGTCCTGCGTGTCCACGCCAGGGCGCAGCTGGTGGAAATCGGAAGCGTTGAGCACCTGGCGCACAGACAGCAAGCGCTGTCCGCTATCAAAATCAAAGTGATAGATTTGCTGCCCCATGGGCTGGCGGCTGTAGACCCAGCGCTCGCCGCCATCCGGCAGCGGGATGCGCACCTGGGGTTGCCCCATGTCCTGCAGGATCTGGCTGGCCGGGGTGCCGGGCTTCTGCCATTCGGGCACGGCGCAGGCAGTGAGCGCCAGCGCCACCACGGCCATGCCGGCCGCTGCACACACCCAGCGCGCCAGTCGGTGGAGCACTGGGTGGGCGATCATCCGCGTTCTGCCTCGCGCTGCTGCTTGACCATCTTGGTCTTGATGCGGTTGCGCTTCAGGGGGGACAGGTATTCGACGAAGACCTTGCCCATCAGGTGGTCCATCTCGTGCTGGATGCAGATCGCCAGCAGACCGTCGGCTTCGATCTCGCGGCTCTGGCCCTGTTCGTCCAGGGCCTTGATCTTCACGGCGATGGAGCGCTCCACGCCGTCGTAGATGCCGGGCACCGACAGGCAGCCTTCTTCGCCCAGCTGCTTTTCCTCGCTGGCCCACAGGATTTCCGGGTTGATCAGCACCAGGGGCTGGTCTCGGTCCTGCGACACGTCGATCACGATCAGACGCTCGTGAAAATCCACCTGCGTCGCTGCCAGTCCGATGCCATTGGCGTCGTACATGGTCTCGAACATGTGCGCCACCTGGGTGCGGATGCGGTCATCCACCTGGGCCACAGGCTGCGCCACCTTGTGCAGGCGTGGATCGGGATAGCAGAGGATAGGAAGAAGTGCCATGGCAGATGCAAGAACAGATGTCACTATTTTCGCCACTTTTGCCGCTGGCCGCCATGCAGCCGACCGATAGGCATTGCCCACTCCGGGGCATGGGCTGAAAATTTCCGCACATGGCCCGGTCGTGCGCGGCCCCATTCCACAGTTCTACCGTTCCGCCGCGCCCCCATGGCACGGCCGCCCGCCCACCGCCCTCCCTCACACAGCCCCCATGCCCCCTGCCCTGACCCTGTCGCAAGACGAACTGGCCGCCTGGCTGCGGCTGGCCCTGACCCCGGGCGTCGGCAACGGCGCCGCCCGGCGCCTGCTGGCACGCTTTGGCCAGCCCGGGGCCATCTTCAGCCAGAGCACGGCAGCGCTGCAAAGCTGCGTCCATGCCAGCCAGGCCGCGCAGCTGCACCAGCACCCACCCGGCTGGGACACCGCCCTGGACACCGCATGGACCTGGCTGCAGAACGCCGGGGCAGCGGAGGGAGAGGGTTGCGGCCGCGCCCTGATTCCGCTGGGCGACCCGCGCTATCCCCCGGTCCTGCTGCAGATCGAAGACCCGCCGCTGATGCTCTACGCCCTGGGCCCCGCGGCCTGGCTGGCGCAGCCCGTGCCCCTGCTGGACAGCCGCTGTGCGCTGGCCATCGTCGGCTCGCGCAACCCCACGGCCCAGGGGAGCGAAAACGCCCGCAGCTTTGCCCAGACGCTGGCCGGGCAAGGCTGGTGCGTGGTATCCGGGCTGGCGCTGGGCGTCGATGGCGCCGCCCACCAGGGCGCACTGGCATCCGCACCGCAGGGGCTGCCAAGCGCCGTGCGCCCCTGCACCGTGGCCGTGGTGGGCACCGGCATCGACCGGGTCTACCCGCGCAGCCACCAGGCGCTGGCCCGTGCCATCGTGCGCCAGGGCTTCATCCTCAGCGAATACCCGCTGGGCACACCGCCGCTGGCGGCCAACTTTCCCAAGCGCAACCGGCTGATCGCCGGCCTGTCGGCCGGCACCTTGGTGGTGGAGGCGGCCGTGGCCTCGGGCTCGCTGATCACGGCGCGGCTGGCGGCCGAGCAAGGCCGCGAGGTGTTTGCCATTCCCGGCTCCATCCACGCCCCACAGGCCAAGGGCTGCCACACGCTGCTGCGCGAGGGCGCCAAGCTGGTGGAATCGGTGCAGGACATCCTGGAAGAGCTGCCCACCGCCCGGCAGGCGCTGGACCGGCTGACGCAGCTGCCCCCCACCCCAACCCCGACCTCCGCGTCCCCCGCCGCTGCGCCGGCCACCGCCACAGTGCCCCCAAGCCCCAGCACCACGGCCGAACACCCGGTGCTGGCCGCGCTGGGCTTTGACCCCATGGGCCTGGACCAGCTGCAGGGCCGCACCGGCTGGAACATGGCCGCGCTGCAAGGCTGGCTGCTGGAGCAGGAGCTGGACGGCCAGGTGGCCCGCCTGCCCGGCGGACTGTTCCAGCGCCTGGTGCGCAGCTGAGCGGCCCGCTGGCGCCACGCCGTAGCGCGCAGAGCCAGGACGTGCGGCCACTGCGGCGATTGGCAGCTGGCCGGCAGACGCCATGACCACCCCATGAAAAAAGGCACCCGAAGGTGCCTTTACATCGCGTACGCAGCGAGGGGGGTCAGACCACCGCGCCCGAATTCGGGTCGTTGGGATCGCCTTCCTTGCGCACCGGCGCCTTCACCAGGTCTTCGCGCTTAACGCCCAGCCACATGGCAATGGCGGCGGCCACGAACACCGAGGAGTAGATGCCGAACAGAATGCCGATGGTCAGCGCCAGCGCAAAGTAATGCAGGCTGGGGCCGCCGAAGAAGAACATGGACAGCACCATGGCTTCGGTCGACGCGTGGGTGATGATGGTGCGGCTCATCGTCGAGGTGATGGCGTGGTCGATCACCTCGTGGGTGCTGAGCTTGCGGAATTTGCGGAAGGCTTCGCGGATCCGGTCAAAAATCACCACCGACTCGTTGACCGAGTAGCCCAGCACCGCCAGCACGCCAGCCAGCACCGCCAGCGAGAACTCCCACTGAAAGAAGGCGAAAAAGCCCAGAATGATCACCACGTCGTGCAGGTTGGCGATCACCGCCGCCACGCCGAACTTCCACTCGAAGCGGAACGCCAGGTAGATCACGATGCCCAGCACCACCATGCCCAGCGCCATCAGGCCGCCGTGCACCAGTTCCTCGCCAACCTGCGGGCCGACGAACTCGGTGCGACGCAAGGTGACTTCCGGATTTTCGGCCTGCAGCGCACCCAGCACCTGCTCGCTTTGCTGGGCCGAGGTGACGCCCTTTTGCACCGGCAGGCGGATCATCACGTCGCGCGAGGTGCCGAAGTTCTGCACCACCACGTCGCTGTAGCCCAGGCTGGCGACCTTGTCGCGCACCTTGCCGATGTCGGCGGTCTGCTGATAAGCCACTTCCATGACCGTGCCGCCGGTGAATTCCACCGACAGGTGCAGGCCCCGGGTGAACAGGAAGAACACTGCCAGGGCAAAGGTGATGAAGGACACCGCGTTGAGGACCAACGCGTACTTCATGAAGGGAATGTCTTTTCTGATGCGGAAGAACTCCATGGTCTTCCTCCTTAGTTGCTGTTGCCGCGGGAGGCCACGGAACGGTGGTCATCGCCCTCGGGCTTCCACACCTGGCCGATGGACACGCTCTTGAGCTTCTTGCGGCGGCCATACCAGAGGTTGACCAGGCCACGCGAGAAGAACACGGCCGAGAACATGCTGGTGACGATGCCGATGCAGTGCACCACGGCAAAGCCGCGCACCACACCGGTACCGAAGGCCAGCAGGGCCAGACCGGCGATCAGCGTGGTCACGTTCGAGTCCAGGATGGTGTGCCAGGCGTTCTCGTAGCCGGCCTGGATGGCCGCCTGCGGCGAGGCGCCGGCACGCAGCTCTTCCCGGATGCGCTCGTTGATCAGCACGTTCGAGTCGATGGCCACACCGATAGCCAGGGCCATGGCGGCAATACCGGGCAGGGTCAGCGTGGCCTGCAGCATGGACAGAATGGCCAGCAGCAGCAGCACGTTCACGCCCAAGGCGATGGTGGAGATCACACCGAACACCATGTAATACAGGCACATGAAGACGGCAATCGCCACCATGCCCCAGACCACGGAATGGATGCCGCGGTTGATGTTGTCGGCACCCAGGCTGGGGCCGATGGTGTATTCCTCGATGATTTCCATCGGCGCAGCCAGGGAACCGGCGCGCAGCAGCAGCGAGGTGTCGTTGGCTTCCACCGTGGTCATGCGGCCGGAAATCTGCACGCGACCGCCACCGATTTCGGAACGGATCACGGGAGCGGTCACGACCTCGCCCTTGCCCTTTTCGAACAGGATGATGGCCATGCGCTTGCCCACGTTCTCGCGGGTCACATCCTTGAAGATGCGCGAACCCTTGGCGTCCAGCGTCAGATTGACGGTGGGTTCCTGGGTCTGGCTGTCAAAGCCGGGCTGGGCGTCAGTCAGGTTCTCGCCGGTGAGCACCACCTGCTTCTTGACGATCAGCGACTGGCCGTTGCGGTCGTTGTACTTCTCGGTGCCGAAGGGCACGGGACCGGAGCCCATTTCGGCAGAACGCGCTTCGGAGGACTCGTCCACCATGCGCACTTCCAGCGTGGCGGTGCGGCCCAGGATGTCCTTGGCCTTGGCGGTGTCCTGCACGCCGGGCAGCTGCACCACGATGCGGTCCAGGCCTTGCTGCTGGATCACCGGCTCGGCCACGCCCAGCTCGTTGATCCGGTTGTGCAGCGTGGTCATGTTCTGCTTGAGCGCCTGCTCCTGCACCTTGCGCAGGGCTTCGGGCTTGATGGTGGCGCGCAGCACAAAGCCGTCGCTGCCATCGGGCACATCGCTGGCCTGCAGATCGGGGAACTGGTCGGCAATCAGGTTGCGCGCGGCCGTCAGCGTCGCCTGGTCGCGCACGCGCACTTCGACGGTCTGGCCGTCACGCGAGATACCGCCATGGCGGATGTTCTTGTCGCGCAGCATGGTGCGCAGGTCGCCGGCCAGGGACTCGGCCTTCTTGGTCAGCGCGGCCTGCATGTCCACCTGCAGCATGAAGTGCACGCCACCGCGCAGGTCCAGACCCAGGTACATGGGCTTGGCGCCCAGGGCGGTGAGCCAGTCGGGCGAACGCGACACCAGGTTCAGCGCCACGATGTAGGCGGGGTCGGTCGCATCGGTGATCAGCGCACGCTGGATCACATCCTTGGCCTTGAGCTGGTCGTCCGGCGTATCAAACCGGGCACGGACCGAAGTGCCTTCCAGGGCCAGGTGATCGGTCGGCAGGCTGGCAGCCTGCAAGGCAGTCTGCACTTTCTGCAGCACTGCATCGTCCACCTTGACGGTGGACTTGGCCGACGACACCTGCACCGCAGGCGCCTCGCCAAAGAAATTCGGCAGGGTGTAGACCACCCCCACCAGTAGCGCGATCACAATGATCGCGTACTTCCAGACCGGGTATCGGTTCATGCTCGCGCTCTTCTCTCACACAGGGCGTGAGAGGGCAGGGCGCGCCAATGGCCGTCCGGCCCGCTCACAAAAAGGGCTTATTTGGTGCCGACGGTGCCCTTGGGCAGCACCTGGACCACGGCACTGCGCTGCACTTGCACAACGACGCCATTGGCGATTTCGATGAACAGGAACTGCTCGTTCAGGTCATTCACCTTGCCCAGCAGACCACCGCCGGTGGCCACTTCGTCGCCCTTGGCCAGAGCTTCCACCATGCTGCGGTGTTCCTTCTGGCGCTTCATCTGGGGGCGGATCATCACGAAGTACATCACCGCGAAGATCGCCACCATCGGCAGCACGTTGTTGGTGAGCGTGGACATCATGTTGCCACCGGCAGCAGCTGCAGGAGCGGTCTGGGCGAAAGCGGAAGAAATAAACACGGAGGAGCTCCAGTTTGGAATGTTCTAGATAAAACGGCAGCCTGCAACCGCAAAAAGTCCCAGGCGAACGGGACATTGTATGCGGCCCTCTCTGGCGGCGCAGAGGCTATTCCAAGCTGGCGGCGGGTTTTTGCCTTCACCGCCGCCGACAGCGGTCCGCAGGCAGGGTGGCCAGAAAAAACTGGCGCAACCGCTCCATGCCGTTGCGCCAGCCACCACCCCACCTTCCCCTCGCAAGCCCGGCCTGGAAGCCATCTCAGCCCCCAGGCCGTACACAGCGCCCTGCCGGCCAGCGGCAGGGCATTTCCTCAGGCGATCAGGCCTGGCGCCACTGCTGCATCAGCTGCGCCCACTTGGGGCGGGCGGTCAGCAGGTGGCGCTCCTTCACATGGCCGTAACCCCGGATGTCTTCCGGAATGCGGGCGATCTGCACGGCCAGCGGCAGCTTCTCGGCCGTCAGGCCGGCCAGCAGCTCGTCCACACTGGCCCGGTACTCGGCAATCAGCGCGCGCTCGGTTCTGCGCTCCTCGGTCTTGCCGAACGGATCCAGCGCCGTGCCACGCAGGCCCTTGAGCTTGGCCAACACGCCGAACGCACTGCGGATCCAGGGCTGGTAGGACTGCTTGACCAGGTGGCCCTGTGCGTCCTTGGCGGCCGACAGCGGCGGCGCCAGGTGGTGCACCAGCTTGTAGTCGCCTTCGAACATGTCCGCGATCCGGGCGGTAAACGCCGGGTCGGTGTGCAGGCGGGCCACCTCGTACTCGTCCTTGTAGGCCATCAGCTTGAACAGATAGCGCGCCACGGCCTCGCTCAGCGCCGTGCTCTTGCCCAGCGCGCTTTCGGCCGCATGCACGCGCTCCACCAGTGCCTGGTACTCGGCTGCATAGGCGGCATTCTGGTAACCATTGAGGAATTCCACCCGCTTGGCCACCAGTTCCTGCAGCGAGGGTTTCTTGACGATGCGGATCACCTGCGCTGCATGGTACAGCGCCTGCACTTCGGCCAGGTTGTGGGCGCAGCGACGGCCCCATTCGAAGGCGGCCTTGTTGTTGTCCACCTGCACGCCGTTGAGCTCCATGGCGCGCATCAGCGCGGCGTGGGCCAGTGGCACGCGCCCCTTCTGCCAGGCGTAGCCCAGCATCAGCGGGTTGGTGTAGATGCTGTCGCCCAGCAGTTGCACGGCAGCCTGTTCGGCGTCGAAGCTGCCGACCAGCCCGGTGCCCACCGCACCGGCGATCGCGGCTTCGCAGCTGCCGCCGGGGAACTGCCAGTCCGGGTTGTGCACGAACGCCGCCGTGGGTGTGCCGTGGCTGTTGAGCGCAACAAACGTGCGCCCGCTTTGCATCACCGCCAGCGAGGCCTTGTTGGCCGCCACAATGGGGTCGCACCCGATCACCAGATCGGCCTTGGCCATGTCCACCTTGGTGGTGTAGATGGCATCGGGGCGGTTGGCGATCTGGATGTGGCTCCAGGTGGCGCCGCCCTTCTGGGCCAGACCGCCGGCATCCTGCGTGACCACGCCCTTGCCTTCCAGGTGCGCCGCCATGCCCAGCAGCGAGCCGATGGTGATCACGCCGGTACCGCCCACGCCGCCCACCACAATGCCCCAGGCTGTCTCGGCCACGGGCAGCACCGGTTCGGGAATGGGAGGCAGTGCCGACAGATCGCCCTTCTTCTCCTTCTTGGGCTTCTTCAGCGTGCCGCCTTCTACGGTGACGAAGCTGGGGCAGAAGCCTTTGACGCAGGAGTAGTCCTTGTTGCAGGTGTTCTGGTTGATGCGGCGCTTGCGGCCGAAATCGGTCTCCACCGGCTCCACCGACAAGCAATTGGACTGCACCGAGCAATCGCCGCAGCCTTCACACACCAGCTCGTTGATGACCACGGTCTTGTCGGGCGTGGCCAGGGTGCCGCGTTTGCGGCGGCGGCGCTTTTCGGTGGCGCAGGTCTGGTCGTAGATGATGGCCGTGCAACCGGGGATCTCGCGAAACTCGCGCTGGATGCGGTCCAGCTCGTCGCGGTGGAACACCTCGATGCCCGGCGGCAGGTCGTTCAGCAGCTCCAGGTGCTTGGCGCGCGCCGGATTGGCGTCCACATGGTGGGTGCGGCCATGGTATTTGCTGGGGTCGTCCGTCACCACCACCAGCTTGACCACGCCTTCGGCACGCAGGCTGTGGGCGATCTGCGCCACGGAATGGCCTTCGGGCCGCTCACCCACGGTCTGGCCGCCGGTCATGGCGACCGCATCGTTGTAGAGCAGCTTGTAGGTGATGTTGGCACCCGAGGCGATGCTCTGGCGGATGGCCAGCAGACCGCTGTGGAAGTAGGTGCCGTCGCCCAGGTTGGCGAAGACGTGGTTGTCCTTGGTGAACGGCGCCTGCCCCACCCAGGTCACGCCCTCCCCGCCCATCTGCGTGAAGGTGCTGGTGTTGCGGTCCGGCATCCAGGTGGTCATGTAGTGGCAGCCGATGCCCGCCACCGCGCGCGAGCCTTCGGGCACGCGGGTGCTGGTGTTGTGCGGGCAACCGCTGCAGAACCAGGGCGTGCGGTCGGCCGTGCCGGCCGGAATCTCGGCCAGCGAACGTTCCCGGGCCGCAATCACCGCCAGGCGCTGCTCCATGCGCGCCTCGATGTCGGCGGGAACGCCCAGCTTCTTCAGGCGCTTGGCAATCGCCTGGGCGATGATGGCGGGCGTCAGGTCGGCCTTGGGGCGCAGCAGCCAGTTCTGGCTGGGGTTGGGCATGCTCCATTCACCGCCGGAGTTGTCGCCTTCCTGCTCGTCGAACTTGCCCAGCACGTTCGGGCGCACATCGTTGCGCCAGTTGTACAGCTCTTCCTTGAGCTGGTATTCGATGACCTGGCGCTTTTCCTCGACCACCAGGATTTCCTGCAGGCCCTGGGCGAAATCGCGGGTGATCGAGGCCTCCAACGGCCAGACCACATTCACCTTGTGCACCCGGATGCCCAGCTGGCGGCAGACCGCATCGTCCAGGCCCAGGTCCACCAGGGCCTGGCGCATGTCGTTGTAGGCCTTGCCGCTGGCAATCAGGCCGAAGCGGTCGTTCTGGCCCTGCACCACGTTGTAGTTCAGCTTGTTGGCCCGCACATAGGCCAGCGCGGCGTACCACTTGTAGTCCATCAGCCGCGCTTCCTGCTCCAGCGGCACATCCGGCCAGCGGATATGCAGCCCGCCCGGCGGCATGGCGAAGTCTTCCGGCAGCACGATGTTCACGCGGTCCGGATCGACCGAGATGCTGGCCGAGGACTCCACCACTTCCTGGATGGTCTTCAGCCCGGACCACAGTCCCGAAAACCGGCTCATCGCGAAGGCGTGCAGCCCCATGTCCAGGATGTCCTGCACATTGCTGGGAAAGAACACCGGCGTGCCGCAGGCCTTGAAGATGTGGTCGCTCTGGTGGGCGGCGGTGGAGGACTTGCTGATGTGGTCATCGCCCGCAATCGCAATCACGCCGCCATGCCGGGCGGTACCCGCCATGTTGGCGTGCTTGAACACATCGGAGCAGCGGTCCACGCCCGGGCCCTTGCCGTACCAGATGCCGAACACGCCGTCGAACTTCTTGGAGTCCGGGTACAGGTCCAGCTGCTGTGTGCCCCAGACGGCGGTGGCGGCCAGCTCCTCGTTCACGCCCGGCTGGAAGACGATGTTATTGGCCTGCAAATGCTTTTTGGCGGCCCACAGCGACTGGTCGTAGGTGCCCAGCGGAGAGCCCCGGTAGCCGCTGATGAAACCGGCCGTGTTCAGGCCGTTCTGGGCATCGCGCTGGCGCTGCAGCATGGGCAGGCGCACCAGCGCCTGCACCCCGCTCATGAAGGCACGGCCATGCTGCAGGTCGTACTTGTCATCCAGCGTGACGGTTTCCAGTGCGCGGCGCACGCTTTCGGGCAAGGGGGCGTTCATAGACCACCTCCATGCACTGCAGCGGCAGTTCCTGCGCCCTGGGCCGGAAGGCGGGGCTCGGCTGAGGCGCGCACGCTGGCGCACCCGGCTTCGGGATAGGCTTTCATCGCTTGTCTCCATGGGCGGCGCAGTGGTCCCGTCTGGAGCGAATCCCGCAGACATGGCCCCGCACCTTTTGTATGTAATTTCGATGATGCGGGTCAAGTGTAGGTTCCACCGCCCGGAAGGTGATTGCTTTCTTTGCCGACTTCCTGCAGTCTTGCGCAAGGATTTTTCTCAGATCTACCAAAAAGTGAACAATCTCGACAAATTCGACCTGGGCATACTCGCCGCCCTGCAGGCCGACGGCCGTCTGACCAATGCCGAGCTGGCCCAGCGCGTGGGGCTGTCGGCCGCGCCCTGCTGGCGGCGCGTGCGGGCGCTGGAAGAGGCGGGCTTCATCCGCGGCTACCACGCCGAGATCGACCGCCACAAGATCGGCCTGGGCGTGCTGGCCTTTGTGCGCATCGACGCCGAAATCAGCACCGGTGTGCGCACCCGCGAGATGGAGGAGGCCATCCGCGCCATTCCCGAAGTCGTGTCCTGCCACTACATCAGCGGCAAAGGCATGTTCGAGCTGCAGGTGGTGGCCAAGGACCTGGAAAGCTTTTCGCACTTCACGCGCACCGTGCTGCTGAACCTGCCGAATGTGAAAGACATGCACACCAGCTTTTCGCTGGGCGAGGTCAAGTCCAGCAGCGCCTGGCCGCTGGGCCATCTGCAGCCCAAGCCACCGGCCAGGGGCTGACCGCCGCAGGCGAAAGCTGCTGCACTGCAGCACGCCTCGGACGCACCGCAAGACCGCAAACAGTGAGTCACCAAGGCGTCCGACCGCCTGCACGGCGCGCGGCTTCCAAGCACAATGGCCCGGCCATGTCCGAAGCCTCTCCTCCCCCCTCTTCCGATTCTTCTGGCGCGCACGGCCCTGCTGCGCCCGTTCCCCCCGCACCGGCACCGGCGCCCGCCGGCCAGGTGCTGGAAGACCCGGCCAGCCCGCACAGCCGCTCGCCCCAGGCCAGCAAGCCGGTGTCCACCTGGGCGCCGCTGGCGGCCTCCTCCAGCTTCCGCATGCTCTGGGGGGTCACGCTGGCGGCCAATATCTGCATGTGGATGAACGATGTGGCCGCAGCCTGGATGATGACCTCGCTGACCACCTCGCCGGTGCTGGTGGCCCTGGTGCAGACTGCCTCCACCTTGCCGGTCTTTCTGCTGGGCCTGCCCAGCGGGGCGCTGGCCGACATCCTGGACCGCCGCCGCTATGTGATCGCCACGCAGTTCCTGGTGGCCACGGTGGCGGTGCTGCTGTGTATCACCGTGGCCATGGGCTGGATGACGGCACCGCTGCTGCTGGCCCTCACCTTTGCCAACGGCATCGGCACAGCCATGCGCTGGCCGGTGTTTTCCGCCCTGTTGCCGGAGATGGTCAGCAAGGCCCACCTGCCGTCGGCCATGGCGCTCAACGGCGTGGCCATGAATGCCTCGCGCATCGTCGGCCCGCTGGTGGCGGGCGCCATCATCGCCAGCCTGGGCAGCGCCTGGGTGTTTGTGCTGAATGCCGTGCTGTCCATCCTCTCGGGCATCGTGCTGGTGCGCTGGAAGCGCCACCAGCCGGAAAACCCGCTGGGCCGCGAACGCCTGCACAGCGCGATGCGCGTGGGCCTGCAGTTCGTCAAGGAGTCGCCGCGCATGCGCGCCGTGATTGCGCGCACCGTGGCCTTCTTCTTCATGTCCACCGCCATCATGGCGCTGCTGCCGCTGACGGCCCAGCGCTTCGAGGGCCACTTTGTCGGCGGCGCCGGCACCTTCACCATCCTGCTGGCCTCCATGGGCGCGGGCGCCATCATCAGCGCCATGTTCCTGCCGCGCCTGCGCCAGGCGCTGGGCGAAAAGCTGGTCATTGTCGGCACCTGCGTGATGGCACTGGCCACGGTGGGCGTGGCCCTGGTGCCGCACCTGCTGCTGGCCATTGCCTGCATGATGGTGGCAGGCATGGCGCTGATCTCCACCGCCAACAGCCTGGGCGTGAAAGCCCAGATGGCCCTGCCCAACTGGGTGCGCGCCCGCGGCATGGCGGCCTACCAGATGTCCATCATGGGTGGCACGGCCATCGGTGCGGCGCTGTGGGGCAAGGTGGCCTCGCTGACCAGCGTGCCCACCAGCCTGATGGCCGCTGCCGTCACCGGCGTGCTGGTGATGCTGCTGGTGCAGCGCCTGGTGGCCGAACGCCAGGCGCTGGAAGACCTGAGCCCCTCCAAGGCCTGGATCCCGCCCACGCACGACCGCCCCGAAGGCGGCCGCGTGGTGGTACAGATCGAATACCGCATCAATCCGGCCAAGGCCCGGCGCTTTCGCACGCTGATGCAGGAAAGCCGCCGCAGCCGCCTGCGCCAGGGGGCGGTGGGCTGGAGCCTGCTGCACAGCATGGAGCAGCCCGAGCGCTATGTGGAGCAGATCGTGGACGAATCCTGGACCGAGCACCTGCGCCGCTTTGAGCGCGTGACGGCGGCCGATGTGGCGCTGCGTGAACGCAAGCTGGCCTTCCATGTGCACGACACACCGCCCACGGTGCGCCGCTACTTCGAGACGGATTGACCCGGCTGCCCGGCCGCGCCGGGTGGCCGAAGCCCATAAAAAAGGATGCCCGGGGCATCCTTTTTTATTGCAGCGCAGCATGCGCCCGAAATGTCTGTACGGGCCGGGGCATGCCGCATCTTCGCCCATGAAAGACCTGTGGGGGAGCAAGCACCCATCGCCTGCGCCGCCACGACGGCAGCGCAGACTAGCCTCCGCGCACCGGCACGCCCTTGGGCCACAGCACCCAGAGGCGCAGGTTCTGCTTGATGCGGCCGGCCAGCTCGCCGGCTTCATGCCCCCAGCCCATGAAATAGTCGGCGCGCACTGCCCCCACAATGGCGCTGCCCGTGTCCTGCGCCAGCACCAGCCGGCTCAGGCTGACCTGCGGGCCGGTGGTATGCAGCCACACCGGCGTGCCATAGGGAATGCTGCCGCGGTCCACGGCAATGCTGCGCCCGGGTGTCAACGCCACGCCCTGCGCCCCCTTGGGACCGAAGTTGATGTCCACCCCTTCCAGGGCTTCCTCGCGGAAGAAGACATAGCGCGGATTGCTCCACATCAGCTCCTGGGTGCGGCCGGGGTTCTGCGCGATCCAGGCCTTGATGCCCGGCCAGGTGGCATCGCGCACCAGGCCCTGGTCCAGCAGCCATTTGCCGATGCTCTTGTACGGCTGGTCGTTGGTGCCGGCGTAGGCCACGCGCACCTGGCGCACCCGGCCGTCGGGCTCGGTGATCTGCAGGCGGCCCGACCCCTGGATGTGCAGCACCATGGCCTCGACCGGATCGTTCATCCAGGCAATCACCTTGCCTTGCAGCGCAGCCTGGGCGGCGGGCAGGGTTTCGATCTGCTGGCGGGTGTACCAGGGGCCGCCCTTGGCGGTGCGGCCGGCCGGCAGGGCGTACAGCGGAATGTTGAATTCGGCCGTGGGCTGGCGGCTGGCGATGATCTGCGGCTCGTAATAGCTGGTCAGCATGCCGTCCACGCGGCCGTCATGGCCCTCCACCCGGTAAGGCTGCAGGCGGGAGCGCAGCCACAGCTGCTGCTCGGCCTCGCTGGACAGGCTCATGCGGCGCACCTCGCCGCACAGGGGCGAAAACGCCGGACTGGGACGCTCGCAGCTCTTGAGCATGGCGTTCCAAGCTTCGTGCAGGGCGTCCTGCTGCACACCGGGCAGCTCGGCCCAGCGCACCGGCACCCAGCGGCTCTTGGGCTGCAGGGCCGTGGGCGGCAGCGGCTCGGCATCGCTGCCATCGCCCAGGGCGATCGAAGGCTCGGAAGGCAATGGGCCGGAACCCGTAGGCTTGGGGGGGCTGGAGCAGGCCACCAGGCTTCCTACAATGACAGCCAACGATGCTCGCAGCAGGAGAGAGAGATTCATGACCCTGATTTTGCTTGAAGCGCTACTGGCTTTGTTGGTATTGGTGTTGATTGTCTGGTGGACCATGTTCTCCGGCCGCCCCAAGGGCGAACGGCCGCCGCAGGACGAACCGCCGCAGCACTAGCCCCCGGCACTGTGACCGCGGCGTGGCGCCGGTGGTTGCACACGGGCATGGCGCATCGCTGCGGCGCAGCATGGCGCAGGCCGCCGGACCGGCGCGCCTGGCCGCGCGTCCGCCTGCTGCGGCCGCACACACTATGAAAAATCTTCATTGCCCGCAGTGCCAGCACCCACTCCCTCTACCGGCGGCCTACACTGCACCTCGTGTCCTACGTGAACCGGCCCGAGACACTGATAGCCTCAAGGCATCACGTCACCACAATTTCAGGTCCGCGACGTGGCGATTGCCGCGCCGCCTACTCCACGCAACCTGACTAGGAGTGTTTTTTATGCGTAACAAGATCATCCTTACAGCCGCCACGGCCGCCGTCCTCACCATCACCGGCTGCGCCAATACCGGCATGAGCGACACCACCCGCCGCACCGCGACCGGTGCTGGTGTGGGCGCCCTGGCCGGCGCCGCCATCAGCGCCGCCACCGGCGGCAAGGCCGGTGTGGGTGCGGTCGCAGGCGCTGCTGTGGGCGGCCTGGGCACCTACATCTGGTCGCAGCACATGGAAAAGCAAAAGCGCGAGATGGAAGCCGCCACCCAGGGCACCGGCGTGGCCGTGACCCAGACGGCAGACAACCAGCTGAAGCTGGACATCCCCAGCGACATCTCGTTTGCCACCGGCAAATCCGACATCCAGAGCAACTTCGCCCCCATCCTGGACCGCTTTGCCGAAGGCCTGCGCAACAACCCCAACACCGATGTGCGCATCGTGGGCCACACCGACAGCACCGGCACCGACGCCATCAACAACCCGCTGTCCTTGCACCGTGCCGAATCCACCCGCAACTACCTGACCGCCCGTGGCGTGAACGGCAACCGCATCCGCGTGGAAGGCCGTGGCTCCATGCAGCCCGTGGCCACCAACGACACGGCCGATGGCCGTGGCCGCAACCGCCGCGTGGAAATCTTCGTGGGCGAACGCTCGGCCCAGTAAAACCATCCACACCAGACCACAAAAAGGCCGCAGTCGCGGCCTTTTTGCATGGGGGAGCTGCAGGGGCGTGGCGGCCATGCCGCCCCCCCCTCGTGGTGCTCAGGCCGCCGGCAACTGGCCGTGGGCGCGCAGCAGATTGGCCAGCTCCACCGCCGACTTGACCTGCATCTTGTCGAACACCCGGGCGCGGTGCACTTCCACCGTGCGCACGCTGATGTCCAGCTGGTCGGCAATCAGCTTGTTGGGCACGCCTTCCACCACCAGGCCCATGACCGCGCGTTCGCGCTCGGTCAGCTCGGACAGGCGGGTGCGCACCGTCTCCTGCTGGGCCGCTGCCTCCAGCCACTGGGCCGACACGGCCAGCGCCTGCTCGATGCGGTCCACCAGGCCGTTGTCGGAAAACGGTTTCTCGCAGAAATCGAAGGCCCCGCGCTTGACGGTGTCCACCGCCGTGGGCACATCGGCGTGGCCGGTCAGGAAGATCACCGGCATGCGGCCGATCTGGTCCTGGGCCTTGAGGTCGTCAAACAGCGTCAGACCGCTTTTGCCGCCCATGCGGACGTCCAGCAGCAGGCAGCAGGGCGTGCGCGAAGGGCTGTGCGTGGCCAGCATGGCTTCAAAGGCCTCGGCACTGTCATAGGATTCGCTCAGCAGCCGGCGCGAGCGCAGCAGCCAGGCAAGAGCCTCGCGCACATCGGCGTCATCGTCGACGATGTAGACGGTAGCGTTGGGGACTGGTTCCATGGTGTCTGTCAGGGGGAGAGTGGCTTCACTGCGGTACCGCAACGGGCAGCGTGAAAGTGAATACCGTACCACGCGGCTGGTGCTGACGGTGCTGCAATTGTCCGCCATGCTGCTCCACCACCGTGCGGCACAGGCTCAAACCCAGGCCCATGCCCTCCGGGCGGGTGGTGAAAAAGGCCCCGAACAGCTGGTCGGCCACCTCGTCCGGAATCCCCATGCCCCAGTCGCTGACGGAGAACACCAGCCGGTCGGCGGGCTGTCCGGCTTCCGGCGCCTGGATCCGCACTTCCAGCCGGCGCTCCACGATCTGCGCCGCCTCCATGGCCTGCATGCCGTTGCGCGTCAGGTTCAGCAGCACCTGCTCCACCATGGTCACATCGCACCACACCGGCGGCAGGCCGGGGGCCACATAGGTCTCCACGTCCACGCCCAGCTTGCGCGCCTGCATGCGCACCAGCGGCAGCACGGCATCCAGCAGTTCCTGCGGAAACACGGCTTCGCGCGACTGGTCGCGGCGGCGCACAAAGTCGCGCACGCTCTTGATCACGCGCCCGGCACGGTCGGCCTGGAAGCCGATCTTGCGCATCACGGCCACCAGCTCCTGCAACTGCTCCCGCGCCTGCTCGCCGGTCAGCTGCGCCACCGGCGTGTTGCCCGGACCTTCCAGCAGGTGGAGCGAGCCTGAGGCATAGCTGGCAATGGCCATCAGCGGCTGGGTCAGCTCGTGGCTCAGCAGCGAGGCCATCTCGCCCACCGTGGCCAGGCGGGCCGTGGCCTGCAGGCGTTCCTGCGAGGCGCGGGAGATCTCCTCGATGCGGCGCTGCTCGCTGATGTCGATGAACGCACTCATCCAGCCGGTGTGCTGGCCCTGGGCATTGATCAGCGGCGCTTCGAAGATCAGCACCGGAAAGCGCGTGCCGTCCTTGCGCATGAACACCGACTCATGGCCTTCACGCGCCGTGGGAATGGCGCCGGACAGCCGGCGCCCCTGGCGCTGGCGGTATTCCTGCGCCAGCTCCGGCGGCCAGTAGGGGGCGATGTCCAGCCCCAGCAGTTCTTCGGAGCTGAAGCCCACCATGGCGCAGAACGCCGGGTTCACATAGCTGATGCGGCCCTGCAGGTCCCGCGCGCGCAGGCCGGTGATCAGCGAATCCTCCATGGCCTTGCGAAAGGCCAGCGCATCGCCCAGGTCGCGTTCGGCACGCAGGCGGCGCCGGTTGTCGCGCACCAGCACCACCAGCACGCTCACCAGCGCAATCGACATGGCCGTCACCAGCGCGGTCAGCACGTTCGGGAACACGCTGGGTGCACGGTGCCAGCTGTCCATGCGCAGCACCAGCGTGTGGCCTGGCAGGTCCAGCAGCTGCTGGGCCGAGAACACACGCGTGCCACGCCAGGCCGCCCCCACCAGGGCCAGGCGCGTGCCATCGGGCTCGGTGAACGAGACCTCCTGGTTGCGTGTCAGGTTCTTGCTGACCTGGCTGCTCAGGATGTTGGGCAGCGAATAGGTGGCCACCACATAGCCCACGAAATGGCCCTGGTGCTGCAGCGGCTGGCAGGCCTCCATCAGTTCCATGCCCAGGCCTTCGCCCAGCAGCTGGAAGTAGCTGGGCGAATAGGTCGCCGCATTGGTGCGCCGGGCGTTGGAACAGGCCGCCACGGCGTGGGTTTCGCTTTCCTCGCGGAAGTTGTCGCTCCAGTATTCGCCGCGGTACGGGGTCTCGGCATGGGCCACCAGCCGCATGGCGGCGTTGCGCCATTCCACGCGCACGATCTCGCGGCGCACCTGCAGCAGCTCGGCCGCACGCACGCGCCAGTCTTCCAGCGCCACGTCCCCGGCATTCAGGGCCTGCAGATCCTGCATGTTGCGGGCCAGCGCGGAGCGGATTTCGGACACCGCCCCCACGGTGTCGCGCTCCAGCTTGTCCTGGACCTGGCTGGCCTCATAGCGGCCGGCCAGCCACACCATGGTGACCAGCATGCTGACCACCAGCACCACCAGCAGGGTCCACAACGACCAGCGCCGCCAGGCACTGTGCCAACGGCGCCAAGGCCAGGTTTGCAGGGAATTCACAGGACGCGATGCTCCAAAGCAGGCAGTTGCTGCCGCACCTGCCGTAGATAGGTGCGGTCCATCTGGCCCAGCACCACGCCAGCACCTTCGGCGGCCTGGAAGGCCTGCACCTGCCCCCAGGGGTCGACCAGCATGCTGTGCCCCCAGGTGTGGCGCCCATTGTCGTGGATACCGCCCTGGGCCGGCGCCAGCACATAGCACTGGTTTTCCACCGCCCGGGCGCGCAGCAGCAGCTCCCAGTGCGCCCGGCCCGTGGTGTGCGTGAAGGCACTGGGCACCAGCACCAGGTCCGCGCCCGCGGCGGCATGCGCGCGGTACAGCTCGGGAAAGCGCAGGTCGTAGCACACGCTCAGACCCAGGGTCCAGGTCTGGCCGCTGCGGTCGGTCAGGGTTGCCATCACCGGCCGGTCACCGGGCTCCACCACCCGGGATTCATCGTACTGCTCCTGTCCCGTGGCAAAGCGGAACAGATGCACCTTGTCGTAGCGCGCCACGCATTGCCCTTGCGGGCTGAAGAGCAGGCTGGTGTTGCGCACATGGCCCGGGGCCTGGGCCACCAGCGGTAGCGTGCCTGCGGCCAGCCACACCCCGGCTTCCCGCGCCCAGTCCGCCAGCACGGACTGGATGGGACCATCGCCCCACCGCTCGGCATAGGCCAGCTTGTCGGTATCGCTGCGGCCCATGGCGCAGAAGTATTCGGGCAGGGCCACCAGCTCCGCCCCCCGCTCGGCGGCCTGCAGCAGCAGCGTTCGGGCGGTGCGCAGATTCTCTTCCACCACCGGGGAGGACACCATTTGCAGGGCGGCGATCTTCATGGCTGGGGCTCCTTGGTCGATGGTGCGGCGGCCGAAGACGCGGCGGGCGCTGCCGGGGGCACCGTCCCTCCGGTTCCGGGCGGGGTGGTGGCCGGTGCGGTGCGCCGCGGCACGGCGCGCACCTCGGGCTCGGACCAGCTGCCGGTGATGTCGAACTCCCGTGTCGCCACCGCCACCAGCGGACCACGCAGCACGGCCTGAGCCAGGAAACTGCCCAGACCGATCACCGGGTTGATGGCCGTGGCCACCAGCGAGGCCGTCATGGCATTGATTTCCGGCACCACCACCACGCGCAGCTGCTGGGTCTCGTCGGCCAGATTGGCCTGGCCTTCCATCAGGACGGCGGCGTTCACGCCCTTCATCTGCAGGTTGTTGGTGCGGGCCACGCCCTGGGCCACGTTCACATCGCCGCGGACAAAGTCAAAGGCAAAACCGCTGCTGAACACATCGCGGAAGTCCAGCCCGATGCGCCGGGGCAGGGACTGCAGGCTGAGCACGCTCAGCAGCTTGGCCAGCCCGGGCTCGGCCTTCAGGAACTGGCCCTGGCCCACATCCAGGTGCAGCTTGCCGGCCATGCTGTGCCAGTCCGGTGCAATCGGTGCGCCGCGCCAGCCCAGCTCGCCTTCCAGACTGCCCTTGCCGCCACGCACCACACCGGGCATGGCAAAACGTTCCAGCAGCGCGCCGGAATCCTTGAGGGCCAGCGTAAAGCGCAGCTGGGTGCGGCGGCGCAGGGCATCCGGGCCGCCCCAGGTGCCCTGGGCGGTGAGCGTGGCCTCGGGCAGGCTCACATCGAAACGGTCCAGCACCCACTGCGGCTGGCCATCGCGGCGCTGGTTCTGGGCCTGCACCGCCAGGCTGCCCAGTGCCCTGCCGGCCAGGGCGAATTCCTTGACCGAGATGTCCAGTGCCGGCATCTGCTGGGGCTGGGACTGCAGCAGGCTGTCGGCCTGGTCGGCCGCCCCTTCGGGCAGCAGCAGATGGGACAGGCGAGCAAACACCAGGCCCTGGGGGTGGGCCTTGCCCGGCGGGTGGTATTCCACATAGCCGCCCAGCTGCCGCGCCTGAATGTTGCCGCGCCACACGGCATCGGACTGGGTCAGCCCGGCCACCACGTCGTACAGCACGCGGCCATGCAGGTGCAACTGGTCCACGCGCAGCCCCAGGCGCTGGGGCAGATAGGGCAGCACGTCCGCCGGCACCGGGGCCGCGGCGGGGGCCACACGGCCGGCTTCCGCCGCCGGGGTGGCCAGCGCCCGCCAGGCGTCGATGTCCAGGGTGTCCAGCTGGGCCTGCGCCTGGACCCCCGGTCCGCCGTTCCAGCCTGCGGGCCAGGCCCCGGCGGGTCCGATGTCACGGCCCAGCTGGATCCAGCCCCCCATCACCTTGGCCTGCGGGCCCGTCTGGTCATAGACATAGGTCAGCGACGCGCGGTCCTGCACATGGATCTGCAGCATGTCCTGCAACGGGGACTTGCTGTCGGCTGCCGCAGCCGGTGTCAGCCGCTGGGCCACCTGCAACGGGGCCGCCACCTCGGCCGCCTTGCCCAGCGGGGCCGGCAGATTCAGCGCCATGCCCTGCAGGCTGCTGCGCACCACGATCTGCGGCAGCTCCCGCTGCAAGCCCACCTGCACCTCGTATTCGGTGGCTCCCGTGGCATGCCGGGCCAGGTCCGCCACCGGCGCCAGAAAGGCGTCGCTGCGCAGCCCCTCGGCCGTGGCGCGGCCGCGGGCGCGGATGTCCAGCGCCGAAGCGCCCTTGCCCACTTGCAGCCCGCCTGCCAGCGACACATTGCCGCCCAGCGACTGGGCCTGCACGCCCTGCAGGGTGAAGCCCTTCTCGCTGAAATGCACCATGCCCCGGGCCTCCTGCAGCTCGGGCACATCGGGGCGCAGGCGCAGCCGGTTGCCCTGCAGGCCCACCGTGCCGGTCACCCGGGCATGCTCCAGCTGCTCGATCGGCAGGTGCAGCGCCAGTTTCAGCGTGGCGGGACCGGCCGCCGCGGCACGGTCCAGCGCATGTTCGGTGATCCCGGCCAGTGGCGAGCGCGCCACCACATCCAGCCAGGCCGGCAGCGCCGCCTTGCCATGGCCGGACACGTCCAGCACCGGGGTGGACAGGTTCGGAATCGCCGCCTGGATGGCTTCAAGCGGCACCTTGCTGTGCTCGCCAAACCAGCCTTGGGCGTTGCGCACCTGCATGCCCGCCCGGTCGAACACCAGCTCCCCGGCCAACTGGGTAATCAGCGGCCAGGGGGCTTCGCCCTCCGCCCGCAGGCGCGGCGGCACATAGTCATAGACCACGTCCCGCACCGGTGCGACGATGTGGAACACCCCTTTGCTTCCATGGGTGTCGAAGGGGAACTGTTCCAGCGGCCCTGCCACCTTGAAGCGCACATTGCTGGCGCTGCCGCTGCGCACGCTGTCGCGCACATAGTGGCGCGCGTCCTGCGGCACCTCCAGCGGCAGATAACGGTGCACGCGTGCGCCATTGGCGCGGCTGAGCACGCCTTCCAGCTCCAGATCGCCCGGCAGGCGCCGGGCCGCATCGGCCCCCATCTGCCAGCGCAGCTGCAGCTGGCCTTGCACATCGGCATTGGCAAACTGGGCCTGCGGCACCTGGACCGACCAGCGCCCGTGGGCGTCCTGGCTCCAGCGCAGACTGGCCTGCAGCCGGTCCACCGGGATGCGGGGCTCTTCAAAAATACCGGGAAATTCCAGCGCCCCCTGGCGCATCTCCACATCGGCCGAGCCCCCTTGCTGGTCGAAGGTGAAACGCAGGTTGGCGTTGTGCAGACCCGGCGTGTGGCTGTCGGCCTGCAGGTCGCGCAATGTCACCCCCTGCAGCTGGCCTTGGGCCCGGTAGCGCAGCGGGTGGCCGGCCATGGCTGGCTGCCAGCGCAGCTGCAATTTTTCCGCCCGGCCTTGCAGCTCCCAGCGCGCCAGCTGCGCCTGGGCGTCCTCCGGCAGGGGCAGCCGCTGGGCCACGGCCCGGGCCAGCGCCAGATCCAGGTAGCTGGCTTCCAGCGCATGGGGTGTATCGCTACCGGCCTGGGGCCAGCGCAGCGTCACATCGCTGGCCGGCCAGTGGGCGCCGTCGGCCAGGGTGAAGGTCCAGCCCGTTCCCCGGGCTTGCCAGCCCCCGTCCAGGGCCTGCAGGTCCAGCCGACCGGCCACCTGCTGCAGGTCCAGCGCGGGCTGTCCGTTGCGCCAGTCCACCCGCGCCTGGGGCAGGCGCAGGTCGGCCGTGACACCGGCCAGCGCGCCTTTGCGCACATCGGCCCAGGCACGGAAGTCGCCCCGTGCCTGCACCTGTTCCACCCCCCATTCGGCCGGCCAGGGCAGGTGCGGCACCTGCTGCAAGGCCCCCTGGGCAAACCACTGACCCTGCCAGCGCTCCCAGGGACGGCCGCTGACAGCCAGCACCGGCTCCTTGAAGTTGCCCATCACCTGCAGTGCACCGCCACCCTGCGCCTGGGGAAGCCGGGCATCCATGCGCAGCGCATGCTGCCAGTGCCCGTTGCGCAGCACCAGGTTCACGCCTTCGAGCTGTTGTTCGGGGGTGTCCCGCAGGGCATCGTTCCAGCGCAGCACGCCGTTGCGGATGGCGATTTCGGGCTGGTCCAGCACCCATTCCAGGGGGCTGCTGTCCGGCGTGGCATCGTCCTGCTGCAGCAGGCCCGCCACTTCCCAGCGCCCGTCGGCGCGGCGGCGCACATCCAGCTGCGGGGATTCGACGACGATCTGCTCCACTCCCCGGCGCCAGAGGGAGCGGGCCGAGACGGCCACCACCACCTGCGGCAGCTGCAGCGCAGGCCGACCCTGGGCGTCCTGCAGCTCGACATCCTTCAGCTCCAGGCTGGGCACCAGACCGTCGGAATAGGCCGTCACGGCACCGATGCGCACCGGTACCCCCAAGGCCTGAGCGGCCAGCTGTTCCAGCTTGCCGCGGTAGTCCCCGATTCGCGGCACAATGAATCCATGGAGCACCCCGGCCGTGGCCGCGAGCAGCAACCAGAAGGCCAGCAGCCCTGCCAGCGCCCACCGCGCCACCACTGCTGCCCTGTGGAGCAGGCGGGAGGGGTGCGGTTTCGGATCGATCATTGGCAAGGTGAAGAGTGGCCAAATTATGACCCGCGGCTCCCGGCACAGGGAGCATGTAGGGGCATGGTGCTGGCAGACGCTTCCCCGGCCCTATCCCTTGGTGAACATGCAGAGCGCAGACATTTCCCCGGCCGAACACGCAACCCCCGCCTTGCCGCCTGCGGCCTATTCGCGCTTCTGGCAGCGTCTGCACCGGCGCTACGACGCCCTGTTCCCGTTGCTGCCGGCCGGCGTGCCCACCCGCGCCACGATGGAGCAGGCGCTCGACGCCCTGCTGGCCCAGCCCTATGAGCTGGGGGCCGCGTTGCGCATCCTGCGCCAGCTGGTGCTGGAACGCACCATGGTGCTGGACTGCGAAGGCACGGCCGACCTGGGCGCCGTCACCGGCAGCATGACCGCGCTGGGCGAACTGGCCCTGGACCGCGCCTGCCAGGCCGCCCGCGCCGATCTGGACAGCCGCCATGGCGCCCCGCAGGGGCCGGACGGCCAGCCGGTGCAGCTGTGGATCATCGGCATGGGCAAGTTCGGCGCGCGGGAGCTGAATGTCTCCAGCGACATCGACCTGATCTATGTCTACGAACACGATGGCGACACCGCCGGCCTGCCCGACGGGCGCGGCAAGCTCTCCAACCATGAGTACTTTGGCCGCGTGGTCAAGGCCATTTACGCGCTGATCGGCGACACCACCGAGCACGGCTTTGTCTTCCGCGTCGACCTGGCGCTGCGCCCCAACGGCAATTCCGGCCCGGCCGCCGTGTCCCTGGGGTCGCTGGAAGAGTATCTGCTGGTGCAGGGCCGTGAATGGGAGCGCTTCGCCTGGCTCAAGAGCCGCATCGTCGCGCCCACGGCCTGCATTGCCACCCCCAATGTGCAGGGCCTGCGTGGCGTGGTGCTGCCGTTCGTGTTCCGCCGCTATCTGGACTACAGCGTGTTCGATGCGCTGCGCAGCCTGCACCGCCAGATCCGCGAACATGCCACCCGCCGCAGCGCCGGCCACCCCGAACGCGCCAACGATGTGAAGCTGTCGCGCGGCGGCATCCGCGAGATCGAATTCACCGTGCAGCTGCTGCAGGTGGTGCGCGGCGGCCAGTTCCCCGAGCTGCGCTGCCGCCCCACGCTGGAAGCGCTGCAGCGCCTGGCCCGTGCCAACCTGATGCCGCAGGAGACGGCCCAGCAGCTGGCCGAGGCCTACACCTTTCTGCGCGGCGTGGAGCACCGCATCCAGTACCTGGACGACCAGCAGACCCATGTGCTGCCCACGCGCGACGACGACCTGGAATGGATTGCCCGGACCATGGGCTTTGCCCGCTGCCAGGATTTCCTGCACCAGCTCGATGCCCACCGCGAACTGGTGGCCCAGGAGTTCGACACCCTGCTGGGCGGCGACAAGGCCCAGGACTGCGCCAGCGGCAACTGCGCCGGGCCGCGCGCCATCACCGGGGGACCGGCCATTCCCGACCTGGAAGCGCTGCTGGAACAGCTGCCGCCGGCCCTGTCCAGCCGCGTCGCCGAATGGCGCGACCTGCCACGGGTGCAGGGCCTGCGCGACGAGGCCCGCACCCGCCTGTTCCGTCTGGTGCTGCGCACCGCGCAATGGGTGCAGCAGGGCAAGGTGGGCGAAGAAGCCGCCGTGCGCATGATCAACTGGCTGGAGCCGCTGCTGCGCCGCGAAAGCTATCTGGCCCTGCTGCTGGAGCGCCCGTCCGTGCACGAGCGCCTGCTGCACATGCTGGGCGCCGCCAAATGGCCGGCCCGCTACCTGCAGCAGCACCCGGGGGTGATCGACGAGCTGGCGGGCGAAGCCCTGTTCCAGGAACGCTTTTCCGCCGCCGACTTCGAGCACGAGATGGCGCTGCGCCTGCAGGCGCTGGAATCCACCGGCGAGGACGACGACGAAACCCTGCTGAACCTGCTGCGCCGGGCCCACCATGCGGAAACCTTCCGCACCCTGGCCCGCGACGTGGAAGGCGCCATCACCGTGGAGCAGGTGGCCGACGACCTGAGCGCCCTGGCCGACACCGTGCTGCGCGTGACCGCGTCCTGGTGCTGGCAGCGCCTGAAGAACCGCCACCGCGAGGTCCCGCAGTTCGCCATCATTGGCTACGGCAAGCTGGGCGGCAAGGAGCTGGGCTATGGTAGCGACCTGGACATCGTCTTTGTCTTCGACGACGCCGACGACAACGCCCCGGAGGTCTATGCCGCCTTTGTGCGCAAGCTGATCAACTGGCTCACGGTGAAGACCGGCGAAGGCGATCTGTTCGAGATCGACACCGCCCTGCGCCCCAATGGCAACTCCGGCCTGCTGGTCACCAGCTTCAAGGCCTACGCCGACTACCAGCAGCAACGCGGCAGCAACACCGCCTGGACCTGGGAACACCAGGCCATGACCCGTGCCCGCTTTGTGCTGGGCAGCGACGATCTGGCGGCCCGCTTCGATGCCGTGCGCGAAACCGTGATCACTGCCCCCCGCGACGCCGCCGCGCTGCGCGAGGAGATTGTCTCCATGCGTGCCCGGGTGCGCGCCGCCCATCCGGTGCGCGGTGCGGCCTTTGATGTGAAGCACAGCGAAGGCGGCATGGTGGATGCGGAATTCGCGGTGCAGTACCTGGTACTGTCCCAGTCCGCGCAGCACCGTGAACTCATCGACAATGTGGGCAATATCGCGCTGCTGCAACGGGCCGAAGCCGCCGGCCTGCTGCCCGCAGGGCAGGGCCAGGCGGCGGCGGCGGCCTACCGCGAACTGCGCCGGGTGCAGCACCAGTCGCGCCTGAACGAGGGCAACGGCCAGGTGGACCCGGCCAGCGTCCAGGTCCAGGCCGATGCCATCCGGCAGCTGTGGCAGACCGTTTTTGGCGATGCGTGAGTAATTACTTCCAGTTCCAACGGAAATTTCCGTGGAGCAGTCCTCCATAAGATGTAAAAATATGTCACATCTTCCATGTGGCCGCCATGAACCTTGTTGAACTGAATATTGACACCATTCCTTTGGGTCAGCCCCTGCCCTTCGCCTTGCGCGGGGTGGCCGGTGCCTTGCTGGCCCAAAAGGGCTATGTGATCCGCACGCCCAAGGAACTGGAAATCCTGCTGGCCCGTGGACAGACCCTGTGCGTGGACACCGACGAATCGGGCGACAGCTTCCGCGCCTTCAAGGCCCACCTGCAGAACATGCTGCTGTCGGACAAGCCGCTGGGCATGATTTCCAGCATGACCATGCATGCCACGCTGGCCCAGGAAGACGCCGCCGACCGGGATCGCAAGACCCCGCACTGGCCCACCTGGCAGGCCCGCCTGACCCAGCTAATGCGCACCCCCGACCCGGAAAGCTTTCTGCCCCGGTTCGAGAACATGCACCAGGGTCTGGCCCGCCACTGCGCCGAAGCCCCGGATGCCACCCTGCTGGCCCTGGTGCAGATGTCGGCCGAGGAAACCCGCCACTACTGCGCCACCCACGCCATGCTGGTGGCGGCGGTGTGCATGATTTCCGCCCGGGAAACCCTGCGTTGGCCGGAAGAGCGCATCCACCAGATCGGCCGCGCCGGTCTGAGCATGAACCTGGGCATGGGCCATCTGCAGGACGACCTGGCCCAGCAGATCACCCCGCTGAGCGCCACCCAGGCCCAGGCTGTGGAAGACCACGCCCTGCGCTCGGAGCAGATGCTGCGCGAGCTGGGCGTCACCGACGAGGTCTGGCTGCAGGGCGTGCGCGGTCACCACCTGCGCGCACCCGGCCGCCTGGCCGAGAAGACGGCGGGCGACCAGCTGGCCCGGATGATCCAGCGCGCCGACATCTTTGGTGCCCGGATCGCGCCCCGCGCCAACCGCCACCCGATGTCGGTCACCTCGGCCATGCAGGCCAGCTACTACGACGAAACCAAGTCGGTGGACGAAGCCGGCGCCGCGCTGATCAAGTCGCTGGGCATCTACCCGCCCGGCGCCTGGGTCAAGCTGGCCAGCGGCGAAACCGCCGTGGTCGTGCGCCGCGGCACCACGGCCGCCACCCCCAAGGTGGCGGTGCTGGTGAACAAGGAAGGCATGCCCACGGGCGAACCCATTCCGCGCGACACCGCCCATCCGAACTGGAAGATTTCCGCCCCGGTGGCGCAGCGCGACGTGCGCGTGCGCCTGCCGCTGGACCGCCTGCTGGAGATCAATTGCTGAGCCTGCGGGCCGCCTGGATGCAAGCCGTTACATAAAAATTCCCCGGGCCCTCTGGAACTTTTGTCCAATGAGCCCATCTAGCAAGTAGTGGATTGGCGAAAGTGATCGCTTCCATCGTAACGGTTTATTGTTGTGAAGCCTGCATGCTTGGCATCTGTCCATCCTGGAGCGCTTCTCCTCCCTCCCTCTCTTAATTCGTTTCGGGACGCTTCACAACGTTTTTATGCAAAGCAAAAAGCCACCTCCGGGTGGCTTTTTTGCGGGCAGTCGGGGCTGGCGGGGCGGTTCAGAGCCGCGGCGCCGTGTCGGCAAAGCTGGCGCGCGGGGCCAGGCGCTCGCGCAGGGCCGCCAGGGCAGGACGTCCCTGCAGCCAGTCCTGCTGCGGAAAGCGGAAGGCCAGCCAGTCCACGGCCGTGACGACGGCGATATCGGCCAGGCTCAGATGCTGGCCGGTCAGGAACGGTTGTGCGCCGGGCGCCTGGGCCTGCATGGCATCCAGGCCGCGCTGCACCTTGTCCAGGGAGCGGTCCACCCAGGCCTGGCAGCGCTGGGCCTCGCTGCGGCCGGCCCAGGTCTGTTCCAGGCGCACGGCCACGCCGGCATCCAGCACGCCGTCGGCCAGGGCTTCCCAGGTCTTGACATGGGCGCGCTCGCGCCCGCCCGCCGGAATCAGCCGGCCCACCGGCGACAGCGTGTCCAGGTACTCGACGATCACGCGCGAGTCGTACAGCGCCTCCTTGCCGTCCAGTACCAGGGCCGGCACCTTGCCCAGCGGGTTGGTCTGGGGCAGCTGCGTGTCCGCTGCCCAGGGGTTGTCTTCCTGGAAACGGTAGTCCAGCTTTTTTTCGGCCAGCACGATGCGCACCTTGCGCACATAGGGGCTGGCGAGGGAACCAATCAGCAACAAAGACATGGCGGAAGCTTTCGCGGAAGGCAGCAGGGAGACGGCGTGGCAGCGGGCCGGCATGCGCCGGCACCGGAATCTGGGCCAAATTCTATCGGGGCTGTCGGGGGCAGGCTCTGCGCATTGCAGCCGTCCCACCTACAATCGCCCCCCATGAGCCTGTCCCACATCTCCGCCCTCTCCCCGCTCGACGGCCGCTACGCCGCCAAACTGACCGACCTGCGCCCCATCATGAGCGAGCAGGGTTATATGCACCGCCGCGTGCAGGTGGAAATCACCTGGTTCATCGCGCTGTCGGACGCCGGTTTTGCCGAGTTCCCCCCGCTGTCCGAAGGTGCACGCACCTATCTGCACGGCCTGGTGAGCAACTTCTCGGAAGCCGATGCCGCCGCCATCAAGGAGATCGAAAAGACCACCAACCACGACGTGAAGGCCGTGGAATACTGGATCAAGGCCAAGTTCGACGCCCGTCCCGAACTGCTCAAGGCCGCCGAATTCGTGCACTTTGCCTGCACCAGCGAAGACATCAACAACACCAGCCACGCGCTGCAGATCCGCGTCGGCCGCGACATGGTGGTGCTGCCCGCCCTGGACCGCATCATCCTGAAGCTACGCGAAATGGCCCGCCTGTACGCGGCCGTGCCCATGCTCAGCCGCACCCACGGCCAGACCGCCAGCCCCACCACCGTGGGCAAGGAAATCGCCAACGTGGTGATGCGCCTGCAGAAGGCTTCGGACAACATCGCCAACGTGAAGACGCTGGCCAAGATGAACGGTGCCGTGGGCAACTACAACGCCCACCTGTCCGCATGGCCCGACTTCGACTGGGAAGCCTTCAGCCAGAAGGTCATCGAAACCCCCGAGCCCCAGGGCCTGGGCCTGACCTTCCAGCCCTACTCGATCCAGATCGAGCCGCACGACTACATGGCCGAGATCTTCGACGCCGTGGCCCGTGCCAACACCATCCTGATCGACCTGTCGCGCGACATCTGGGGCTATGTGTCCCTGGGCTACTTCAAGCAGCGCCTGAAGGCCGGCGAAATCGGTTCCTCGACCATGCCGCACAAGGTCAACCCCATCGACTTCGAGAACGCCGAAGGCAATCTGGGTCTGGCCAACGCCATCCTCAAGCACCTGTCCGAAAAGCTGCCGGTGTCCCGCTGGCAGCGTGACCTGACCGACTCCACCGTGCTGCGCAACATCGGTGTCGCGTTTGGTTATGCCACCCTGGCCTACACCTCGCTGATGACCGGCCTGAACAAGCTGGAGCTGAACGAAGAGCGCCTGCAGCAGGACCTGGACAACGCCTGGGAAGTGCTGGCCGAGCCCATCCAGACCGTGATGCGCCGCTATGGCGTGCAGGGCGCCTACGAAAAGCTGAAGGAAGTCACGCGGGGCAAGACCGTGCTGGCCGAAGACCTGCACCGCCTGATCAATGGCCTGGAAATTCCCCAGGCCGACAAGGACCGTCTGCTGGCCATGACGCCGGCCACCTACATCGGCAAGGCGGCCGAGCTGGCCCGCCGCGTCTGAGCCGGCCCCCTGCCTGCGGGTGGCACCACCCGCAAGGCTCCCCTGTAGAGCTGCCTCAGCGCCACTGCCGGCGCGCGGGCGGCTCTTGTTTTTGAGAGTTTCCCAAGGACTGCCTGCGGGCAGCACCGCCACCACGTCCCGCCATGGCCATCAAGTCCACCATCTTCAAAGCCAATCTGTCGATTGCCGACATCGACCACGGCTACTACGCCGACCACAACCTGACCCTGGCACGCCACCCCAGCGAGACCGACGAGCGCATGATGGTGCGCCTGGTTGCCCTGGCGCTGAACGCCTGGCAGCTGCAGGCCCTGTGCAACGGCGACGGCACGCTGGGCTTTGGCATCGGCCTGAGCGACCCGGACGATCCCGATGTCCACATCACCGACTACACCGGCCAGAAACGCCTGTGGATCGAAGTGGGCCAGCCCGAGGAAAAGCCCATCACCAAGGCCTGCAACAAGTCCGACCATGTGCTGGTCTACCCCTTCAACCACGCGGCGCATGTGTGGTGGAAAGGCATTGAGGGCAAGGTCAATCGCCAGGACAAGCTGGAAGTGCTGTACATCGACTCCGAGGTGGCCCAGCAACTGGGCAGCCTGGCCGAACGCAGCATGCAGCTGCAGGCCACCATCCAGGAAGGGCAACTGACGCTGTCCAGCGACCAGGGCATGGTGGTCGTCGAACCCACCCGCTGGAAGTAAGACCCGCCCGGCGGGCTGCTGTCCCCGGGCTAGGCGCAGTCCATCTGCACGGCCTGTGCAAAGGCCTCCAGCTCCCACCCCGTGCCCAGCAGCAGGCGGCGGGTGGTGCGCTGGTCCAGCACCGCACCGTCGGGCACACGCCGACCCAGATGCTGCAGCGATTTGTCGCCGGCAATCGCCACGTAATGGCTGTCGTAGCTGCGCGCCAGGCGGTTCCACAGACCGTGGGCCCCCGGCGACTGGCGCGCGCCGCTGAGCAGGCAGACGCCCCGGTCCAGCACCTGCTGGTACACCGCACTGGCAATGCCGCGGCGCTGGTAGGCCGGCGCCAGGCGCGAATGGGGCGAGCGCACGCGGCGGTCGGTGCGCCGGTCCACTTCCACCAGGCGGTTGAACACGGTGTAGCCGGCCAGGCAGGCATTCGCCACATCTTCCACATAGGCAAACCATTCCCCGTCGGCCTCGCGCCAGTGCAGCACGAACTGCGGGTCGTGCAGGGGGCGGCGCTCCAGCCCGTAGAGCTTGTTGCCCGGCTGGTACAGCCGCTCGTACAGCGCTTCCAGCTCGCCGTCGACCAGGGGCAGCATCACGTCGATGCGCAGCTCGGTGTGCAGCTGCGGCTGCAAGGGCCACAGGCGCCGCCACCAGGCGGACACCGCAGGCACGGCAAAATTGCAAGCAAAAGTAGGCAGGGACAGCGTCCCCATGGCAGGCAGTTGCACCGCATGCTCCTTGGCGGGCCAGCGGGAGGCGCGACGTGACGGCAGGGCGCGCGCATCCGGTCTGCGGGCACCGGCGTGCCCGCAAGGATTCAGCTGTGCCTGTCCGTCGGCATGCGCCCGCGCGGGCTGGCCGGCACCGGGGGCACTGGGCTCACCGCCACACGCTGGCCTGCGACACCCAGGCCAGCGCGCACAGGCCGTGCGGCCTGGCGGGGGCCGATTTCACGGCGCACCACGGCACGCTCGCTCAGGCGCGCCATCACCGGCAGCAGCAGGCTTTGCGCGCGCACGGGCAGCCCCAGGCCACGGGGGCAGGCAGACACATGGGGCAGGCAGCAGGCGGGCATGGAAGCAAGGGACCGTGTCCGGAGGGCAACGGCACAAACACAAGTTCGGTGGAAAGCGGCCATCCTAGGCGCCCCGGCCATGGCCGGCCAGCAACGGCCCCATATCGCACCAAATGGGTGCGATATGGACGAAATGCCGCGGCCTTCCCCCGCCCAATGTCCACGGATTGCCCAAGAGCTCCGCCCGCCTTCTCAGCACGGCGCAAGCCCCGGCCTCTACAATGCGACCCGATTTCGTCTCCCACACTTCTATAAGACCTGCCGGTTTCACCGCCATGAACATCATTCGCTTTTCCGACCTGTGCGCCCAGGGCAAAGCCCAGGGCCAGCGCGTTTTCATCCGTGCTGACCTGAACGTTCCGCTGAACGACGCCGGCCACATCACCGAAGACACGCGCGTGCGCGCTTCCGTGCCCGCCATCGAGATGGCGCTGAAGGCCGGTGCTGCCGTGATGGTCACCAGCCACCTGGGCCGCCCCACGGAAGGTGAATTCAAGCCCGAAGACTCGCTGGCCCCCGTGGCACAGCGTCTGTCCGAGCTGCTGGGCCGCGAGGTGCCCCTGGTCGCCAACTGGGTGGACGGCGTGCAAGTCGCCCCCGGCCAGGTCGTGCTGCTGGAAAACTGCCGCGTGAATGTGGGCGAAAAGAAGAACAAGCCCGAACTGGCCCAGAAGCTGGCCAAGCTGTGCGACATCTTTGTGAATGACGCTTTCGGCACCGCCCACCGCGCCGAAGGCACCACCTACGGCATCGCCGAGTACGCGCCCATCGCCTGCGCTGGCCCGCTGCTGTCGGCCGAGATCGACGCGCTGAACAAGGCCCTGGCTGCACCGGCACGCCCCCTGGCCGCCATCGTGGCCGGCTCCAAGGTGTCCACCAAGCTGACCATCCTCAAGAGCCTGGCCGACAAGGTGGACCAGCTCATCGTGGGCGGTGGCATTGCCAACACCTTCATGCTGGCGGCGGGTCTGAAGATCGGCAAGTCGCTGGCCGAGCCCGATCTGGTGGCCGATGCCAAGGCCGTGATCGATGCCATGGCCGCCCGCGGCGCCAATGTGCCCGTGCCCACCGATGTGGTCACCGCCAAGACCTTTGCGGCCGACGCCGTGGCCACCGTCAAGAAGGCCACCGACGTGGCAGACGACGACATGATTCTGGACATCGGCCCCGAGACCGCAGCCCTGCTGGCTGCACAGCTGAAGAAGGCCGGCACCATCGTCTGGAACGGCCCGGTGGGCGTGTTCGAGTTCGACCAGTTCGCCCATGGCACCCAGGTGATTGCCCAGGCCATCGCCGAATCCCCCGCCTTCAGCATTGCCGGCGGTGGCGACACCCTGGCCGCCATTGCCAAGTACGGCATCGAGAAGGACGTGGGCTACATCTCCACTGGCGGCGGCGCCTTCCTGGAAGTGCTGGAAGGCAAGAAGCTGCCCGCCTTCGAGATCCTGGAAAAGCGCGCCAACGGCTGAGGATCACCCCTCCACGGCGGCCCGTGCGCGGCCGTCCCCCGAGGGGACTCCTCAAAAAAAGCCCGCAGTGCACACTGCGGGCTTTTTTTATTCTGGGGGGATCAGGCCTCTGCACCGGCTATGTGCTCACCCCCACAGCATGCTGCCACCGGTCCAGGCCAGATAGCCCAGCACGCTGAAATACGCCACGCTCAGCACCAGGCCCAGGTAACCCAGCAGCACGAACAGCCCATCGCGCTGCACCAGGCCCACGGTCAGCAACAGAATGCCCACGGCCGGTGCGGTGTTGGAAAACGGAATCGGCCCCAGCGGCGCCATCAGCAGCAGGCCGCCAAACGCCAGCACGGCGCTGTTCACGCGCAACATGGTCCAGCCGGTCAGCGCCGGCCAGCGCGGCTGCACCCAGCGGTCTATCCTGCGCACCACGGCCACACCCTTGTGCAGCACGGGCTTGAGCTTGGCGGCATCCAGCGGCTTGTCCAGAATGCGCTGCGGCAGCCAGGGCAGGCGGTTGAGGAACAGCGCGCAGGCCAGCAGCACGATCGCGGCGCCAAACACGGTGGACACGCCGGGAATGGACACCGGAATCAGAAACGGCAACGACGACAGCGCGCAGATCAGCAGCATGCCCTGGCGGCCACTAGCCTCCAGCAGCGCACGCAGGGTGACGGTGTCACCGTCGATATCGTCAATCAGGGTGGTGAGCAGATGGCTCAGCATGGCATCCTTGGGTGGCGGGCGGTACAGGGCTGCGGACGCAGCCGGATGCGGTCTGAGTGCGCACAGCGCCCAAAGTTGCAGCGGCGTGGCGGACTGGGCCCGGATGTTCCCATGGAACACCGCTTTTTCCGCAATACCCATGCGTGCACACAGCTATCAAAAACAAAGCCCGCCAGGCTGCTGGCGGGCTTGCAGAACGCGATGACCAGGGCGGCCGCAGCCGCCGGGCCTGCCGGTACTCAATGGCCGAAGACGATCTGGGCGATCACGCCGGTCGCCACGGCCACCAGCAGATAGTCCTGGCCGTTCTGCACCCATTGCTGTCCGTGCCCGGGCCGCTTCAGGCCATGGCGCTGCCAGTCCTGCACCACATAGTGCGGGCCCCGGTACTGCTGCGGCACGCGCGAACCCTGCACCCAGCGGTGGTCCGGGCCGGCGCCATGGCGCTGGGCCTGGCCGTGCGCAGGCTGATGGGGCGCAGCGTGGGCTGCGGGGGCGGCAGGCTTGCCCGGATGGGGCTGCGCGGCGGGCGCCTTGCGCGGTGCGTCGTGGCGCTCCGCTCCCGGTCCGCCCTGCGGGCCGGGTTGGGCCACGGCCGACAGGCTGGCAGCGCCCAGAATCACAGCGGCGAACACGGCGGAAAATTTCGTTTGCATGGCGGTCCTCCTCGGGAAATATCGATGGAGCCATCGTAGGCAGCGCATGCAACGCCCAGCCCACGCCAAGGTAAAGCGCAGGCAAAGTTGCGTGACGGTGCGTACCGCCACCGCGCCGTCAGGCCATCACCGCGACCGCGCCGGCCACAGCACCGAAGCGATGGCCACCACCATCAGGCCCACGGCCGTCCAGTCCTGCCAGTGCAGCACCTCGCCCAGCCACCAGGCCCCGCTGAACACGCCGATCACCGGGATCAGCATCACGCTCAGCGTGGACGCCACGGGCGGCAGCGTGCGCGCCAGAAAGAACCAGGTCACCTGGGCAAAGCCGATGGCCAGCGGACCGTTGTAGAGGATGGTGGCCAGGGCAGTGGAGTCCGGCCACACCCAGCGCTCCCGCTCCAGCAGCACAGACAGCACGGTCAGCACCACGGCCGTGATCAGCACCATCCAGAACGACAGCGTCATCAGCGGCACCGGCATGCTGGTGCGGCGCAGCAGCTGCGTGCCCAGGGCCCAGCCGGCGGCGGCGGCCAGCATCAGGCCCACGCCCACCGGGCGGCTGCCCATGGCGGCGGTTTCGTGCCACAGCAGCAACACCACGCCCAGGGCCGCAGCGACCACCCCGCCCCAGGCCCGGCCGGCCAGCCGGTCGCCAAAGCAGCAAGCGCCCAGCACGGCCGAAAAAATGGGCATGGTGTAGCCCAGGATGGCGGCACGCCCGCTGGACAGCAGCGGGATGGCCAGAATCATCAGGCAGTGCCAGAACAGCATATTGGTCAGCGTCAGCGCCGCCAGCCGGCCCCATGCGGCGCGCGGCACGGTCCAGGGAGCTTTCTGCTGCCACAGCACGGCGGCCAGCACCGGTACGGCCAGCCACATGGCCACCATGCGGAAGGTGAGCGGGGGGAAATGCGCCACCCCGACTTTCATGATGGGCCAGTTCAGCCCCCAGACGACGGTGAGCAAAACCAGCAGGACAAGTTGACGGGGCGTGAAGCGGGGCATAAGCGGCCGATTGTGCAGGCAAGAACCGGGCCACCGAGGGACACAGGTGACAGCCTGGGCGCCGATGGGCCGCCCCCTCTAAAATCGCGCTTTATGACTTTTCTCGACATGCTGCGCGACGCGTCCACGCGCAATGACTCCATGCTGTGCGTGGGTCTGGACCCCGAACCCAGCCGCTTTCCCGGCGCCATGCAGGGCGATGCGTCCAAGATCTACGACTTCTGTGCAGCCATCGTCGATGCCACCTACGATCTGGTCAACAGCTTCAAGCCCCAGATCGCCTACTTCGCCGCCCACCGCGCCGAAGACCAGCTGGAAAAGCTGATGGCGCACATGCGCCGCGTCGCCCCCCATGTGCCGGTGATCCTGGACGCCAAGCGCGGCGACATCGGTTCCACCGCCGAGCAGTACGCCAAGGAAGCCTTCGAGCGCTACGGTGCGGACGCCGTGACGCTCTCACCCTTCATGGGCTTCGACTCCATCACGCCCTACCTCAAGTACGAGGGCAAGGGCGCCTTCCTGCTGTGCCGCACCTCCAACCCCGGTGGGGACGATCTGCAGGCACAGACCCTGGCCGACCTCCCCGGCCAGCCGCACATGTTCGAACATGTGGCCAAGCTGGCCCAGGGCCCCTGGAACACCAACGGCCAGCTGGGTCTGGTGGTGGGCGCCACCCGCCCGCAGGAGATCGAACGCGTGCGCGCCGTGGCCCCCACGCTGCCGCTGCTGATCCCTGGCGTCGGCGCCCAGGGCGGTGATGCCGTGGCCACGGTGAAGGCAGCACGCATTGGCGGCGGCCCCATCATCATCAACTCGTCGCGCGCCATCCTCTACGCATCGCAGGGCGAAGACTTTGCCCAGGCCGCACGCGCTGCGGCCATCGCCACCCGCGCCACCCTGCAGGCCGCCGCCCGCAGCTGACCCCCCCCCCCGCGCAGCGCCTGTTATGCAGCTCAAGTGGCTGGAAGACTTTGTGGCCCTGGCGCAGGAGCGCAGCTTTACCCGTGCGGCGGAGCTGCGGCATGTGACCCACCCGGCCTTCGGCCGGCGCATCCGTGCGCTGGAGGCCTGGGCCGGCACCCCCCTGGTGGAGCGGGAAGGCAGCCCGGTGCGGCTGACGCCGGCGGGCGAGGTGTTCCTGGATTCCGCCGAGCAGATCGTGCGCACGCTGGAGCAGTCGCAGGAAGAATTGCGCGCCGCGGCCGGCCGCCAGGCGCACACCATCACCCTGGCCACGGGCCGCACGCTGGCGCGCACCGTGGTCGCCGACTGGCTGATGCAGCTGCAACCGGTGCTGAACCAGCACGAACTGGTGGTGCGCACCACCTCCATGCAGCAGGCGGCGTTGATGCTGGAGCAGGGCCAGGCCGATTTTTCGCTGCTCTACCACCACCCCACGCTGGCGCCGGGGCTGGACACGCGCCAGTTCCACTATCTGCATGTGGCATCGGACAAGCTGGTGCCGGTGGCCCGTGCCGATGCGACCGGCACCGCCCGCTACCGCTTTGAAAGGGGCACACCGGTGCCCTACCTGGCCTATGCACGCGCCCTGGCGCTGGGCCGGCTGGTGGAAGACCACCTGGCCAACCACCGCCAGGCCCCGCGCCTGCAGCGCCTGGTGGAGTGCGACAGTGCCGACGCGGTGCACGAATACGCGCTCAAAGGCCTGGGGGTGGCCTGGCTGCCCTGGTCCATGGTGCATGCCGACTGCCGCGACGGCCGACTGGCCGTGGCCGGGGGTGCCGCGCTGGAAATCCGCTTCGATGTGCGCATCTACCGCCCGAAAAGGCGACTGAGCCCCTCGGCCGAGGATTTCTGGCACGCTCTGCAACCTGCTTGATGCGTTTTTTGCATACCCTGATAACAGCACGGGCATGTGCCGTTTTGGCACCAAACTTGCTGGTGAAGATCGCACAATTCGCAACAACCTCGTTTCGAACACTCCCCCCTCCTCCCTGAAGGACAGAAATTCATGACCCGCACTATCCTGCGCCGCACCGTGCTGGCCTGCGGCGTGGCCCTGGTGGCCGCTCCCGCCCTGGCTGATGCTTCCTACCCCAACAAGCCCGTGACCATCGTCGTAGGCTACCCCGCCGGCGGCTCGACCGACCTGGTGGGCCGCCTGGTGGCCAACGAGATCGAAAAGCACCTGGGCCAGACCGTGGTGGTGGAAAACCTGGGCGGCGCCGGCGGCGCCATCGGTGCCCAGAAGGTGGCCAATGCCAAGCCCGATGGCTACACCCTGCTGGTGGGCGCCAACAACGAGCTGGCCATTGCCAACCTGGTGAACAAGGCCGTGAAGTACAAGATCAGCGACTTCACCCCCATCGGCATGGTGGCGTCCCAGCCCATGGTGCTGGTCGCCTCGCAAAAATCCGGCGTGAAGAACACCCGCGAATTCATCGACCTGGTGAAGGCCAAGCCCGACGCCACCAGCTACGGCTCGTCCGGCGTGGGCACGGCCCTGCACCTGGCCGGCGAAATGATGAAGGACCAGGGCAAGATCAAGATGCAGCACGTGCCCTACCGCGGCGTGCCGGCTCTGACCAATGACGTGCTGGGCAACAACATCGAGTTCGGCGTGTTCGTGCTGTCCTCGGGCCTGCCGCTGATCAAGTCCGGCAAGGTGGTGGCCCTGGGCACCACCGAAGCCAAGCGCTACCCTGCCACGCCGGACATCCCGGCCCTGGCCGAGCAGCCCGAGTTCAAGAACGTGAACATCAACAGCTGGTTCTCGCTGATGGGCCCGGCCAACATGCCGGCCCCCGTGGTCGCCAAGATCAAGGCTGCACTGGACAAGACCATGGCCGCTCCCGAATTCCGCAAGAAGATGGAAGACGCTGGCGCCCAGGTCATGGACCCCAAGCTGGACCCCAGCAAGTACATCAACACCGAAATCGGCAAGTACAAGAAGATCGTGGACGTGGCCAAGATCGAACTGTGATCGCCTAGCTGGCAGCGCCTGGCACAGCCCGGGCGCCTGCCGCGCAAGCAAAGCCCCTGCTGCCTTGGCACAGGGGCTTTTCTACGCCTGCACCATGGTGGTGCAGCCCGCTTCCCTCCTCGGTGCCACAGGCTTCGGCACCGGAGCCTGGATGTCAGACCCGCTGCACCCGCGCGGGCGACAGCACGGCCGCATCCACGCCCTGGGCCCGCAGCGTGGCATCCACCGCCTCGCCCAGGATCAGATTGCGTGCCAGCAGGCTGTAGCCGGCGGCGCTCTGGATGCCATAACCGCCTTGTGCGGCCAGCCAGAAGAAGCCGGGCAGCGGCGTGGGCGACGCATCCCAGCCCACCACCAGCTCGCCGTCGGCCACGAAGCTGCGCAGCCCGGCCCAGGTGTGGCTGGGGCGGCGTATCTGCAGCGTGGTGGCCTCTTCGATGCGCCAGATGCCGGTGGCCACATCCAGCTCCTCGGGCTGCACATCGTGCGGGGTGGTGGCGTCGGCATTGGCCGGCGAACCCAGCAACTGGCCGGCGTCGGGCTTGATGTAGAAGCTTTCGTCGGCGCTGATGACCGCCGGCCAGTGCGTGGCATCCACCCCTTCCGGCATGCCGAAGGTGAAGGCGCTGCGGCGCATGGGCGTCAGGCCGATCGGCGCCGCCCCGGCCAGGCCGCCCAGCACATCGGCCCAGGCACCGGCGGCATTCACCACCACGGGGGCCTGCACGCTGCGGCCGTCAACCAGCGTGACCGTCCACAGTCCTTCCGCCTGCGCCAGCGCCGTCACCTCGGCACTGCACCAGAGTGCACCGCCGGCCTGGCGCAGGCCGCGCAGAAAGCCCTGGTGCAGGCCATGCACGTCGATATCGCGCGCGCCCTCGTCCAGAAAACCGTCGACGATGCCGTCCTGGAGCACCGGCACCAGTGCCCGCAGAGCGGCCGCGTCCAGGCGGCGGGCCGCAGGCGCATGCCGCAGCGCTTCGGCGTAGGCCGCGTCGAGCAGCGTACGCTGCGCAGCCGTGGCGATGTAGAGCACGCCGCGCGGACTCAGGATGGGCGCGTCGGCAAAGCCGGCCGGCGGCGTGTCATAGAACGCCCGGCTGGCACGGGTCAGCGCCTGCACCTGGGCCGGTCCGTAATGCTCTTCGAACAGCGCCGCAGAGCGGCCGGTCGTGTGGTAGCCCGGCTGGGATTCACGCTCCAGCACCAGCACCCGCTGGCCGGCCTGCGCCAGCTGCCATCCCGCGGCTGCACCGGCCATGCCCGCACCCACCACCACCACATCCCAACCCGCTGTCTGCATTTCCTGTTCTTCCTGCGGTCGGTGACCGCGCTGGGCGGTGGTGCTCTTGACCATCCGCCTCTGGTTCAAGCCGCCCACCATACACCGGCGATGTGCTTGCCACGTGCTGCGCCGCCGGTCTGGCAGCAATGCAAGGGTTAACCCTTGGTTCTGTGGCGCAATCGTCCAGCGGTTGACGCTCGCACGGCCACTGGTCGCCGCACCGCAGCACAGATGCCGGTGTGCTGCCCATACTGGGAACATGGGCGTTTGCGGTCGCGCCCGGGGGCCTTGGGGCCCTGCGGCGCGGCCCCCTGACCTGGCGCCCCCATGGACTCCACCCACGCAAAGGAACACCCATGCCGCGTTGGCTTTCACAGTTGCGCCTGTCGCAGAAATTTCTGATCCTGGGAGTGCTGGCATTGGTGATGGTGGCCATCCCCACGGGGCTGTACATCAAGGACGTGCTGGGCAATCTGCGCCACGCCGACCAGGAAGCCGCTGGCATGGCACCGCTGATGGCCATCAACCAGGCGGTGCAGCAGATCCAGCTGCACCGCGGCACCACGGCCGGCATGCTGGGTGGCGACACCGGCATGGCCAACCGCCGCCCCGGAGTGCGCGACGCCGTCAACCAGGCGCTGCAACAGGCCCAGGACGCCCTGCAACAGGCCCAGGCCCCGGAACCGTTGCGCAGCAGCCTGCAGCAGCTGGCACAGGCCTGGCTGGGCCTGGAACAGAAAGTGGCCGCCCAAGCCATCACCCCGCCGCAGAGCATGGCCGAGCACACCCAGCTGGTGACCAGCCTGCACCAGCTGAGCGAGGAACTGCTGAACGCCTACGGCCTGACCCTGACGTCCCACGCCGACATCCAGGCCCTGATCCAGTCCGCTCTGGTGCAAGCGCCGCTGCTGAGTGAAAGCTTGGGCATGGCGCGGGCCCAGGGCACGGCGGCGCTGGCGCAAAGGCAGCTCTCGCCCGAAACCCGGGGCAATCTGCGCGCCCTGGTGCGCCGCATCACGGAAATCCGCGGCACCGGCAGCCGCGCCACCGAGCGCGCCATGCAGCTCAATCCCGAGTTCCGCAGCACGCTGGGCAACGTGGTCGACACCATGCGCGCCCTCACCAGCGCCAGCCTGACGCTGGTGAACGACCAGGTGATCGAGGCCCAGGATCTGGCCCTGCCGCCCGCCACCTACTTTGACAAACTGACCCAGGCCGTCGATGCGGTGAATGCGCTCATCACCACCGGCGCCGAGGCACTGAGCCAGCGTCTGGAAGACGCCGCCCGCAGCCAGCGCCGGCAGCTGGTGGCGGTGGTGGCACTGCAGGCGCTGTGCCTGGTCGGTGCGGTGCTGCTGGCCCTGGCCTTTGTGCGCTCCATCACCCGCCCGCTGTCGCAGGCCGTGCAGCTGGCCCAGGCCGTGGCCGACGGCAACCTGACCGGTCACGACGCACCCGTGGACGGCAACGAAGTGGGCGAGCTGATCGGTGCCCAGCAGCAGATGCGCGCCAGGCTGCTGCCCATCGTGCAGCAGGTACGCCGCGGTGCCGACAGCGTGGCCCTGGCCAGCGCTGAAATCGCCCAGGGCAACCAGGACCTGTCGTCACGTACCGAAAGCCAGGCCAGCGCGCTGGAAGAAACCGCCGCGTCCATGGAGGAACTCAGCGCCACCGTGCGCCACAACGCCGACAACGCCCGCGAAGCCAGCCGCCTGGCCGAATCCGCCCGCGATGTGGCGGTACAGGGCGGCGACGCGGTGGCGCGTGTGGTGGGCACCATGCAGGGCATCAACGACAGCAGCCACCGGATTGCCGACATCATCAGCGTGATCGACGGCATCGCCTTCCAGACCAACATCCTGGCACTGAACGCGGCCGTGGAAGCCGCCCGCGCCGGCGACCAGGGCCGGGGCTTTGCCGTGGTGGCCAGCGAAGTGCGGGCCCTGGCGCAGCGCAGTGCCGAAGCGGCCAAGGAGATCAAGCAGCTGATCGAGGCCAGCGTCTCCCGCGTGGGCGAAGGCAATGTGCTGGCCCAGCAGGCCGGTGCCACCATGGGCGATGTGGTGCTGGCCATCCAGAAGGTGACCGAGATCGTCAGCGCCATCAGCAGCGCCAGCCAGGAGCAGGCCTCCGGCGTGGCCCAGGTGGGGGAAGCCGTGACGCAGATGGACCAGGTCACCCAGCAGAATGCCGCCCTGGTGGAGCAAATGGCCGCCGCCGCCACCAGCCTGCACACCCAGGGTCAGGAGCTGGTGCGCGCCGTCTCGGCCTTCCGCTGGAATGGCGGGCAGCACAGCAGTCCGCCGACGCCGGCCCTGGCCGGTGGCACCGTCGAGCGCCCGGCCCTGCTGCATACGCTGACCTCCGCCTGAAGCCAGGCTGCCCCCGGCCAGGTCTGCGGCCGTCCCATCGCTGGGCGTGCGCGCAAAGCGCACCGGCCCCCAGCGCTCACTGCTGCAGATAGGGTTGCAGATAGCGGCCGGTGTGGCTGGCCGGGTTCTGCGCCACCTGTTCGGGCGTGCCCACGGCCACCACCTGGCCGCCGCCGGCACCACCTTCCGGCCCCATGTCGATCAGCCAGTCTGCTGTCTTGATTACGTCCAGGTTGTGCTCGATGACGACGATGGTGTTGCCCGCATCACGCAGCTGGTGCAGCACCTTGAGCAGCAGATCCACATCAGCAAAGTGCAGGCCGGTGGTGGGCTCGTCCAGCACATAGAGCGTGCGGCCGGTGTCGCGCTTGGACAGCTCCTGCGCCAGCTTCACGCGCTGCGCCTCACCGCCGGACAGGGTGGTGGCGCTCTGGCCCAGGCGGATATAGGACAGGCCCACATCCAGCAGCGTTTGCAGCTTGCGCGCAATGGTCGGCACATCCTGGAAGAAGGCGTGCGCGTCTTCCACCGTCATCTCCAGCACGCTGGCGATGTCGCGGCCCTTCCACTGCACTTCCAGCGTTTCGCGGTTGTAGCGGCGGCCATGGCAGATGTCGCAGGGCACATAGACATCGGGCAGAAAGTGCATTTCCACCTTGACCACGCCATCGCCCTGGCAGGCTTCGCAGCGGCCGCCGGCCACATTGAAGCTGAAGCGCCCCGGGCCGTAGCCTCGTTCCCTGGCGGTATTGGTTTCGGCAAACAGGTCGCGGATGGGGGCGAACAGGCCGGTGTAGGTGGCCGGGTTGCTGCGCGGCGTGCGGCCGATGGGGGCCTGGTCGACGTTGATGACCTTGTCGAAATGCTCCAAGCCCTCCAGCGCCTCGTGCGCCGCCGGCTCGGTGCCGGCGCGGTGCAGCTGGCGCGCCACTTCGGCGTACAGCGTGTCGTTGACCAGGGTGGATTTGCCCGAACCCGAAACACCGGTCACGCAGGTGAACAGGCCCACGGGGAAGTCCACCGTGACCTGCTGCAGGTTGTGGCCGCTGGCCCCCACCACGCGCAGGGCCTGCAGCGCGTGGTGCTGGGGCGCCTCCGCCCGGTCCGCACCCGGCACCTGCGGAAAACCGCCGGCCGGTGGTGCCGCCGCAGGGGCCGCGCCTGCTTCCTGCCGCAGCGGCAGCCAGGGCGTGCGCCGGCGCGGCACCTCGATGCGGCGCTCTCCGCGCAGGTACTGGCCGGTGGGGGAGGCGGGCGTGGCCGCCACTTCGTCGAACGTGCCCTGGGCCATCACCTGGCCGCCATGCACACCTGCGCCTGGCCCCATGTCGATCAGTTGGTCGGCGGCGCGCATCATGTCTTCGTCGTGCTCGACCACGATCACGGTGTTGCCGATGTCCCGCAAATGCTGCAGCGTGGCGATCAGCCGGTCGTTGTCGCGCTGATGCAGGCCGATGCTGGGCTCGTCCAGCACATACATCACGCCGGTGAGGCCGCTGCCGATCTGGCTGGCCAGGCGGATGCGCTGGGCCTCGCCGCCGCTCAGGGTGTCGGCGCTGCGGTTCAGGCTCAGATAGCCCAGGCCCACATCGTTCAGAAAGCGCAGGCGCGCGGCGATCTCGCCCACCACCTTGGCGGCGATATCGGCCTTGGCGCCCTGCAGCTGCAGCGTCTCGGACCAGGTCTGGGCGCTGGCCAGGGTGTCACCACCGATCTCGTAGATGGCCTTGCGCTGCGCGCCCTCGCCCACGCGCACAAAGCGCGCCTCGCGGCGCAGGCGCGTGCCATGGCAGTCCGGGCACACGGCCGTGCTGCGCAGCTTGGCCAGGTCGTCGCGCACCACCTGGGAATCGGTTTCGCGCCAGCGGCGCTGGATGTTGGGGATGATGCCTTCGAAGGGGTGGCTTTTGACCAGTGTCTCGCCCTTGCGCGCACCGCTGTCGAACTGGTAGGTGAAGGCAATGTCTTCCTCACCCGAGCCCCACAGGATGACCTGCTGCACGGCCTCCGGCAGCTCGTCGAACGGCGTCTCCACGCTCACCTCGTGGTGCAGCGCGACGCTCTCCAGCATCGAGAAGTAGTAGCCATTGCGCCGGTCCCAGCCCTTGATGGCGCCGCTGGCCAGACTGAGCGTGGGAAAGGCCACCACCCGTTCCACATCGAACGTCTCGCTCATGCCCAGACCGTCGCAGCTGGGGCAGGCCCCCTGGGGCGAGTTGAAGGAAAACAGGCGCGGCTCCAGCTCCGGCAGCGAATAGGTGCACTGCGGGCAGGCAAAGCGGCTGCTGAACAGGTGTTCCTGGCCCCCATCCATTTCCAGCACCACGATGCGGCCGTTGGCCGCCGCACCGCCGATGCGCAGCGCCGCCTCGATGCTTTCCGCCAGGCGCTGCTGCACATCGGCACGCACCTTGAGGCGGTCCACCACCACATCCACATCGTGGCGGGCGTTCTTGTCCAGCTGCGGCAGGTTGGCCGCGTCCACCACCGCACCGTCGATGCGAAAGCGGATATAGCCCTGGGCCTGCATCTGTGTGAACAGCTCGGCGAACTCCCCCTTCTTGCCCCGGGCCACCGGCGCCAGCACCATGATGCGGGTCTCTTCCGGCAGGGCCAGCACGCTGTCCACCATCTGGCTGACGGTCTGGGACTGCAGCGGCAGGTCGTGGTCCGGGCAGTAGGGCGTGCCGGCGCGGGCATAGAGCAGGCGCAGGTAGTCGTTGATCTCGGTCACCGTGCCCACGGTGGAGCGCGGATTGTGGCTGGCGGCCTTCTGCTCGATGGCAATCGCCGGCGACAGGCCTTCGATCAGATCGACATCGGGCTTGTCCAGCCGGCCCAGGAACTGGCGCGCATAGGCCGACAGGCTCTCCACATAGCGGCGCTGGCCCTCGGCGTACAGCGTGTCGAACGCCAGGCTGGACTTGCCCGAGCCGGACAGCCCCGTCAGCACCACCAGCTGGTTGCGCGGGATGTCCAGATCGATGTTCTTCAGATTGTGCGTGCGCGCACCGCGCACGCTGATGCAGGCATGGCCGGCCACGGCGCCCAGATAGCGGCCATGGTCCTGCGGTGCCGCAGGCACCGGACGGGAAGAAGAGGATTTCGGGTTCACGCAAACAGCTTTCTTGACGCGGCCCCCGCCAAGGGGAAACCCACCATGATAGAGATTCACTCACAGCCCTGCCTGGCGCCCTCCTGCCGGATGACCGACAATGGCACGCTGCAAGGGGGCATCTCCCTGCCCGTGTCTCCTCTTTTCCACACCTGCCTGTTTTCGCGTGTCCGCTTCTTCCGCATCTTCTTCCACCGCATCCACACCGGCGCCATCGACCCGGATGACCAGCCTGGAGCGCCGCTCCAGCGCCAGCCTGGCCCTGATCTTTGCGCTGCGCATGCTGGGTCTGTTCCTGGTGCTGCCGGTGTTTGCGCTGGAAGCGGCGCGCTACCCCGGGGGCGATGATCCGGCCCTGGTGGGCCTGGCCATCGGTATGTACGGTCTCACGCAGGCGGTGTTCCAGCTGCCGCTGGGCCTGGCCTCGGACCGCTGGGGGCGCAAGCGCGTGATCGTCGCCGGCCTGCTGGTGTTTGCGGCAGGCAGCCTGCTGGCCGCCCTGGCCGATTCGGTCACCGGTCTGCTGGCGGGCCGCGCACTGCAGGGTGCGGGCGCGGTCTCGGCCGCAGTGACGGCCCTGCTGTCCGACCTGACGCGCGACAGCGTGCGCACCAAGGCCATGGCCATGGTGGGTGGCAGCATCGGCCTGACATTTGCCCTGGCCCTGGTGCTCAGCCCGCTGCTGGCCGCCTGGGGCGGCCTGCCCGGCATCTTCAGCCTGACCTGCGCCCTGGCGCTGGCCGGCGTCTGCGCCGTGCTGTGGGTGGTGCCACCCGAGCCCCGTGCCCATGCCGACGCCCCGCGCGCCGCCCCCTCGGAGCTGCTGCGCCACACCGATCTGCTGCGCCTGAACCTGGGCGTGTTCGTGCTGCACACCGTGCAGATGTCCATGTGGGTGGCCGTGCCCGCCATGCTGGTGCAGGCCGGGCTGGCCAAGGCCGTGCACTGGCAGGTCTACCTGCCGGCCGTGGTGCTGTCATTCGCAGCCATGGGGCTGCTGTTCTCCATGGAACGCAAAGGCCGGCTGCGCGCCGCCCTGCTGGGCGCCATCGGCCTGGTGCTGGTGGTACAGATCGGCCTGGGCATGCTGGCCGCCAGCGGCACCATCCCCACCGTGTGGTGCATGGCCCTGCTGATGTTCGTGTTCTTCTGCGGCTTCAACGCACTGGAAGCCAGCCAGCCCAGCCTGGTCTCGCGCATGGCGCCGGCACCGCTGCGCGGCACGGCCCTGGGCGCGTACAACACGCTGCAGTCGCTGGGTCTGTTTGCCGGCGGCGCCCTGGGCGGCGCCCTGGCCAAATGGGCGGGCACGCCCGCACTGTTTGCCTCCACCGCTGCGCTGTGCGCGCTGTGGCTGCTGGTCAGCTGGCCGCTGCGCCCGGTGGGCCGCGCCGGCGCCGGGCACTGAGCCGGGAGCGGCTCCCGGCAGCGTCGCATCAAAAACCATAGCTTACCGGGATTACATATGCATGCTTTCATGGCTTAAATGCCTTGAAATCATTTATCAATCTACGTAGCCCGCTCACTTTTTTCATTTAGCCGACACCCTGTTGCAACAGGCTTGCGGGTCTGTCCCGATCACGCTGCACGACAGGGCCGACCTGCGTTATGCTGCGTCCCTGCAGTCTGCCGGAGGGGGACTGCACCTACCGATTTGGCCGGGGACCCTCCCCACTTTCTCCGGCTAGCTGCACAGGATTTTTTACCCATGGCATCCGTCAACAAAGTCATCATCGTCGGCAATCTCGGCCGCGATCCCGAAATGCGCACCTTCCCCAGCGGGGACCAGGTGGCCAACGTGACCATCGCCACCACCGACCGCTGGCGCGACAAGAACACCGGTGAAAACAAGGAATCCACCGAGTGGCACCGCGTGGTCTTCAACGGACGTCTGGCCGAAATCGTCGGCCAGTACCTGCGCAAGGGCTCGCAGGTGTATGTGGAAGGCTCCATCCGCACCCGCAAGTGGACCGACCAGAGCGGCCAGGAACGCTACAGCACCGAAATCCGCGCCGACACCATGCAGATGCTGGGTGCCCGCCAGGGCATGGGCGGCGGCCAGAACCAGGGCTATGGTGACGACGCCGGTTACGGCGACAACGGCGGCGGCGGCTACGACGCTGCCCCCCGCCGCCAGGCCGCCCCTGCAGCGCCCCGTCAGGCACCGGCTCCGCGCATGGCGCCTCCGGCAGCGGCACCGGCCCCCATGGCCCCGCCTCCGCAGCGCGCCGCCTCGGGCTTTGACGACATGGACGACGACATCCCGTTCTAAGCCGTCCCCCCACTGTGCCGCAGCCGCTGTCTGCGGCATTTTCATTCCTGCGCTCCCGTTTGCAGAGCGCACCCGACAGGGCCGACCTAGTGCGGCCCTGTTTTTTCGGCCTTTGTGGCCTGTGCCTTCCATGTCTACGTACCCGGATGAACATTACGCGGCCGACTGGCAGCGTATCCTCCAAGCGGCCCCCCCTGCGGCACGGGCCCAGATCCAGCAGCTGGCCACCACCCACCAGCAGGAGCTGGCCCAGCACTTCTACCGCGAGATGCTGCAGGACAGTGTGGCCGCCACCATGCTGGACCATGAGCAGGTGCAGCAGCGCCTGCATGCGTCCATGCAGGCCTGGGTCGCATCGGTGTTCAGCGCCACGGCAGACGGCGATCTGCTGCCCCTGGTGACACAGCAAAAGCGCATTGGCGAGGTGCACGCCCGCATCGACATTCCCATGCATGTGGTGCTGCGCGGGGCACGCGCCCTCAAGGACCGCATGTACGCCCTGCTGCAGGCCCGGCCGCAGGACGGTGCGGTCGCCCTGGTCTGCAGCGTGATCGACCTGACCATGGAAATCATGGGCCAGGCCTATGCCGTCTCGCACGACCGCCAGTCCCAGGCCAAGGAGGCCTACCGGCATTTCGAGCTGGCACAGAACGTCTCCACCGAGCGTGAGCGCCGCCGTGCCAACCTGCTGGATTGGGAAAACCAGCTGATGTTTGCCCATGCCGTCGGCACGGCGCAGGACCAGCTGCCGCAGCTGGGGCAGTCCGAGTTCGGCCTGTGGTTCCGCCACAAGGGCGCCCATGTGTTCCAGGGCACGCACGAGTGCACCACCATCCTGGGCACCATGGACGCCATCGATGGCGAGCACCTGCCCGCCATCCACCGCGCCGGCAGCACGCCTGCCGACCGGCTGGCCCTGCTGCACACGCTGCGCGACCACACCCGGCGCATTGCCTTCCTGCTGGACTCGCTGTTCGAGCAATCCAGCGCCCTGGAAGCCGGCCGCGATGTGCTCACCCGCCTGCTCAACCGCAAGTTCCTGCCGGTGGTGCTGGACAAGGAGGTGCACTATGCACGCGAGGGCGGACACAGCTTTTCGGTACTGTCCATCGACCTGGACCATTTCAAGCAGGTCAACGACACCCACGGCCATGAAGCCGGCGACATGGTGCTGCAGCAGGTGGCATCGCTGCTGAGCCAGCACAGCCGCGGCGGTGACTACCTGTTCCGCCTGGGCGGCGAAGAGTTCATCCTGGTGCTGGTGGACACCACGGTCGATGCGGCCCGGCGCACGGCCGAGCGCATGCGCCAGCACATCGCCAGGGAAATGCTGCACCTGCCGCGCAACCAGACCTTGCAGGTGACGGTGAGCATTGGCGTGGCCACGTTCAACGGCCACCCCGACTACCAGGTGCTGCTGCGCCGTGCCGATGCAGCGCTCTACCAGGCCAAGCACCAGGGACGCAACCGGGTGGAGCTGGCCGGCGAGTGACGCACCAGGGCAAGAAATCGCGCGCAGGGTGGCAAATTACCTGATTCCAGGGATGGGCAGCGCGCACGAACTGCCCCATATTCCCAAGGCAATTTCAGATCACTTTTTATGCTGCCCCTGCCTCCTCTTCCGCCGGAATTGCTCCTCCCCGCACCGGTGCTCGTCGTCGAAGACGACCCGCTGATCCGGCAGCGCCTGTTGGGCATCCTGGCACACCTGGGATACCAGGCCGATGCACTGCTGTTTGCCGAGACCCTGGCCCAGGCACGCCATCTGGTGCAGGAATCCCCCATCGCCCTGGCACTGGTCGACCTGGGATTGCCGGACGGCAACGGGATTGACCTGATCACCGAACTGCGCAACAGTGACCCGGCTCTGGGCATTCTGGTGATTTCGGCGTGGAGCACGGAAGATGTGCTGCTGGGTGCCTTGCGTGCCGGTGCCACCGGCTATGTGCTGAAAGAGCGGGACGATCTGGAAGTCTCGCTCTCGATCCGCAGCGTGTTGCGTGGCGGTGCGCCGATCGACCCGTTCATTGCCCGCCGCATCATTGCCGAATTGCAGCCTGCGCCCTCCCCCTCCACGGAGACTGCGGCCTCCGACGAGGTCAAGCTCAGCATGCGCGAGGGCCAAATCCTGGAACTGGTCGCCGAAGGCCTTGCCAACCGTGAAATCGCCGAAAAGCTGTTTCTCTCCCGATATACGGTCGAATGCCATATCAAGCATATCTATCGAAAGCTGGCAGTCTCCTCCCGCGTCAAGGCGGTGAGGGAAGCACGCTCGCGCGGACTGCTGTTGTAAGCCAAGCTTCACGCTGGCTGGTCTTTGGCTTTTTCCTGCTGCTGGCCTGGTGTGCCGCCGTCCGCCCGGCCCTTGCCGCCAGCCCCCCCGCTGCGCCAGAGCTCCGGCAGTGCCTGTCCCAGGTGCTGAAGGTGCAGGCAACACGCGACAGCAGCACAGCGGCGGCCCCACCGGCCGATGCCGTGCTGGACTGGACGCCCGTCACACTGCCCGACCAGTGGCAGCACCGCTGGCCCGGCCACGACGGCGCCGTGTGGTATCGCCTGGACTGGGAGCTCGACTGCATCGACCCCGCCCAGCCCATTGCCCTGTCGCTGTACTCCATGGTGCTGGCCGGCGAGGTCTACCTCAACCAGGACCTGCTGTGGCGTGACCAGCACCTGCAGGAGCCGCTGTCGCGCAGCTGGAACCTGCCGCGCTACACCCTGCTGCCGGCGTCCGCGCTGCGGCCCGGGCTGAACCACCTCTGGATCCGTGTGCACGGCCTGGCGGCCCAGACCCCCGGCCTGGGGGAAGTGCGCCTGGGCGACCCAGCCACCATCCGCGCCTGGTATGAGGCACAGCAGTGGAGTCAGCGCACCCTGATCACCGTGAACCTGGTGGTCTCCGCAGTGCTGGGGACCTTGTTCCTGTGCGCCTGGCTGCTGCGCCGCCGCCACACGGTGTACGGCTGGTATGCCTTCAACTGTGCCTGCTGGGTGCTGTTCACCGCCAATATGCTGCTGACCGAGGCCTGGCCCTTCCCCGACACCATGACCATGGCACGGGCCAATCTGCTGCTGTTTGTGCTGTTCTGCAGCAGCTACTGCATCTTCACCTGGCGTTTTGGCGAGCAGCAGCTTCCCCGGCTGGAGCGGGCGCTGTGGGCGCTGACCGGCCTGGGCTGCGCCTACGCCCTGCTGGCCCCGGTCGCCTGGTTGTCCAACTCGTCTCCCGTGACGCTGCTGTTCTTGCTGATCGCCCTGGCCAACACCCTGCAGTTCCCATTCCATGCCTGGCGTACGCGCAAGCTCATGCACGGCATCTATGCAGGGTGCCTGCTGCTGTTCATGCTGGCAGGCCTGCACGACATGGGACTGCTGTACCAATGGTGGTCAGGCTCCCCGCTGACCCCTTACTCCGCGCTGCTGACCATGGTGGCCCTGTCTGTGACCCTGGGGCGGGAAGTGACGCGCAACATGCAGCGCATCGAGAACTTCAACCACGAGCTGACGGACACCGTGGCCCGGGCCTGCGACGAGCTGGCCCAGACACTGGAGCGCGAACATGCGCTGGCGCTGCGCCATTCGCGGCTGGAGGAGCGTCTGCAGCTCAGCCATGACCTGCACGACAGCCTGGGCGGCTCGCTGGTCCGCTCCATCGCCTATGTGGAGCAGGCCAGCCAGCCGCTGGCCAACGCCCAGATGCTGTCCATGCTCAAGCTGATGCGCGATGACCTGCGCCAGCTGATCGACCACAGCGGTCACACCGAGATGCCGGCGACGCCCGGCGCCTGGGCCGCCCCGTTGCGCCACCGCTTCACGGGGCTATTCGATGCGCTGGACATCCGCTCCGACTGGCTGATCCCTGCCCACTGGCAGCAGCGCCCCAGTGCCCTGCAATGCCTGGGCCTGACCCGGGTGGTGGAAGAGGCGCTGACCAATGTGCTCAAGCACAGCCGCGCCACCCAGGTGCGCGTGGAGCTGCTGCAGTCCCAGCCACAGCTGCTGCAGCTGCGGGTACGCGACAACGGGGTGGGGTTTGACGTGCCCGGCGTGCAGCAGCATGGGCTGGGGGTGGGCATGCGCAGCATGCGCGCCCGCCTGGAGCGCTTTCACGGCGCCCTGCAGATCCAGAGCGAACCCGGCGCCACGGTGCTGGAAGCCAGCTTGTGGCTGCCAGCCGAGGCCGGCACCGTGCCGGTCGCTCAGCCCCTCAGCGCGGATCCACTGCGGCAATGATGCCGCCGCCCAGGCACACGTCGCCGTCGTACAGCACGGCCGACTGGCCGGGCGTGACGGCCCATTGCGCCTCGGGGAAGTCCAGGCGGAAGCCTTCGGGCGTGGCCTGGGAAATCAGCGCCGGCGAATCCGGCTGGCGGTAGCGGGTCTTGGACCCGTACTCCCGGCCGGGCGCAGGCGCGTGGCCGGCCACCCAGCTGACCTGGTCCGCCAGCAGCGCATGCGACTGCAGCAACGGATGGTCATGGCCCTGCACCACGCGCAGAATGTTCTTGTCCAGCTCCTTGGCCGCTACAAACCAGGGCGCATGGTCGCCCGCACCGCGGGCCGCGCCTTTTTCCTTGACGCCACCGATGCCCAGGCCGGAGCGCTGGCCCAGGGTGTAGAAGCTCAGGCCCACGTGCTTGCCCAGCTTGCGGCCGCGGTCGTCCAGGATGGGACCCGGTTCCTTGCTGATGTAGCGGTTCAGGAAATCGCGGAAAGGCCGCTCGCCGATGAAGCAGATGCCGGTGGAATCTTTCTTCTTGGCGTTGGGCAGCGCAATGTCGGCGGCAATGCGGCGCACCTCGGTCTTGCACAGCTCGCCCACCGGGAACATGGCCTTGGACAGCTGGGCCTGGTTCAGGCGGTGCAGAAAGTAGCTCTGGTCCTTGCTGGCGTCCACGCCCTTGAGCAACTCGAACAGGCCGCTGTCCGGGTTCTGGCGCACGCGCGCATAGTGGCCGGTGGCGATCTTCTCGGCCCCCAGGCGCATGGCGTGGTCCAGGAATGCCTTGAACTTGATCTCGGCATTGCACAGCACGTCCGGGTTGGGCGTGCGGCCGGCCTGGTACTCGCGCAGGAACTCCGCGAACACGCGGTCCTTGTATTCGGACGCGAAGTTCACATGCTCGATCTCGATGCCCAGCACGTCGGCCACGGCGGCCGCGTCCAGAAAGTCCTGGCGGCTGGAGCAGAACTCGCTGTCGTCGTCATCTTCCCAGTTCTTCATGAAGATGCCGACCACGTCATGGCCTTGCTTTTTGAGAAGGTAGGCCGTCACCGCGGAATCCACGCCGCCAGAAAGTCCCACCACAACCCGATGTTTCGTCATAGGTGTGCGATTATCCCAGTCAGGCGGCAGACCGCAGTTTGCGGGGATAAAGACGAGACGACGATGGAACTGAGGCAGCTGCGCTATTTCGTGCGCATTGTGGAACTGGGCTCGATGAGCCGCGCCGCCGTGGACCTGGACATGGTGCAGTCGGCACTGAGCCAGCAGATCAGCCGCCTGGAAGGCGAGCTGAGCACCCGCCTGCTGCAGCGCACCAGCAAGGGCACCGTGCCCACGGAAGCCGGTGTGGCCTTCTTCCATGAGGCCCAGCTGACGCTGCGCCATGCCGACCAGGCCATCCGGGCAGCCCAGCAGGCCCGGCTGTCGGGGGCGGTGAGCATCGGCCTGTCGCCCACGATTGCCAATGTGCTGGGCCTGCCGCTGGTGCGGGCCATGCGCGAACGCTATCCCGATGTGCGCCTGCACATGGTCTCGGCGCTGTCCGGGCACCTGACCAGCCTGCTGAACGCCCGGCACCTGGATCTGGCCATCCTGTTCGATACCCACAATGCCCGCCGCTGGAGCGTGATGCCGCTGCTGGAAGAGCAGCTGTTCCTGATCCAGTCCCGCCAGCAGCCCGTGGCGCCCTACATCCCGCACGACACCCCCATCCCGCTGGCACAGCTGCAGCAGGTGCCGCTGATCCTGCCGTCGGGCAGCCACGGCCTGCGCAGCTCGGTGATGGCCTCGTTCAACCATGCCGGCTTCCAGTCGCAGATGGCCATGGAAATCGATTCGCTGCCGCTGCTGATGGAGGCCGTGGCCGAAGGCCTGGGCGCCACCGTCCAGCCCTGGTCGGCCGTGGGCATGTACCGCGATGCGGCCGAGCGCTTCCAGTGGTCGCAGATTGCGGACGAGTCCGTGCGCCGCAAAGCCGCGCTGTGCAGCCTGTCGGACGACGAACTCTCCCCCGCCGCGCTGGCCGCGCGCGTGGTGCTGATGGACTGCGCACGCCAACTGGTGCACTGCGGCAACTGGGTCGGCGCCACCCTGAGCGCCTGAACCCCGGTCGCAACGCAGATTTTTTGCCCATGGCCGGGCACAAATCACTATGCTGGACAGCCTGGAGGGTTGCGGCTGCCGTGGGGCGATGCACAGCACCCGCCCCCGCTGGAGTCGTATCTGCAACCACCGCTGCCGCGACCCCGGGACCGATTGCCATATCGCCAGCCTGCGGCGCTCCCCGCTGCAGCATGTAGGAGAAGCTGCCATGGGGCAGGCCCTCTGGCGGACCATGGTGACCGTTTCCGGACCGTCAGCCCAAGCCAAGCCTCATCCATGACCCCTCTCGATACCCAACTGCTGCTGACCGCCCTGGTCAGCGTGTTGCTGCTGGTCGCGCTCATCGTCTCGCGCATCAAGATGCACCCCCTGCTGGCCCTGCTGGTGGTCTCCATCGGCGTGGGCTTCGCCACCGGCATGGCGCCCGGCCAGATCGTCAAGGAGCTCGGCAATGGCGCAGGCAAGACGCTGGGCTCCGTGGGCGTGGTGATTGCGCTGGGGGCCATGCTGGGCAAGATCCTGGCCGACGCGGGCATCACCGAGCAGATTGCCGCGGCCATCCTGAAGCACGCCTCGACCCGTATGGTCCCCTGGGCCATGACGCTGGTGGCCTTCATCGTCGGCATTCCGATGTTCTTTGAAGTCGGCCTGGTTGTGATGCTGCCGCTGATCTTCAGCGTGGCGCAGAAGCTGGAGAGCCAGGCGCGCTTCAAGGGCTCGGCCTATGTCTATGTAGGAGTCCCGGTGATCTCTGCCCTGGCCGCCATGCACGGCATGGTGCCGCCCCATCCCGGCCCGCTGACGGCGATTGCCACCCTCAAGACCACGGTCGGACCCACCATGCTGTACGGTTTTCTGGCCGCCATCCCGGCCATGGTGCTGGGGGGGCCGCTCTACGGCGCCTTCATCGCGCCGCGCATGAGCACCAAGCCCGACCAGGGCTTGCTGGACCAGTTCACCATCGCCGCACCGGCCACCGGCCACAGCCGCCCCAGCGTGGCCCTGGGGGTGCTGGCTGCGCTGCTGCCCGCCATCCTGATGCTGGTGCATGCCGTCGCGGAGATGCTGCTGCCCAAGGACTCCGCCGCCCTGCATGCGGCCAGCTTCCTGGGCAATCCGCTGATCGCCATGCTGCTAGGGGTGCTGTTTGCCATCGTGGCACTGGTGCTGGTGCGTGGCGGGGACATGGAAAAGCTGCGCGATGCACTGGGCGCCAGCCTCAAGCCCATTGCCTCCATCATCATGATCATTGCCGGCGGCGGCGCTTTCCAGCAGATGCTCACCAGCGCCAAGGTGGGCGACGCCATCGTCCACCTGACCCAGCAGTTCGCCCTGCCGCCGCTGATCCTGGGCTGGCTGATCGCCATGCTGCTGTCGGTGTCCACCGGCTCGGCCACCGTGGGCATTGTGGGGGCGGCCGGCCTGCTGGCGCCGCTGGCCGGCGCCGACCCCAGCCTGAACCTGCCGCTGCTGGCGCTGTCCATCGGCTGCGGTTCGCTGTTCTTCAACTATGCCAACCACGCAGGCTTCTGGATGGTCAAGGAATCCTTTGGCATGACCATGGGCGAGGCCACCAAGACCATCTCGGTGGTGCAGTCCATCGTGGCCGTGGTGGGGCTGGTCATGGTGCTGGTCTTCAACGCCGTGGCCCCGCTGGCCTGAGGCATCGCTGTCGCCATCGCCCGGTTCTGCCACGGCACCTGGCCGGGCCCCGCAGATGCATCACGAATCGTGATACCCCCATCCCCTCCCCCTGCTGCACGGGCGGGGTGGTACTTACTACAGTCGCGTTCAACACTTGGCGGCCCTGCATTTTCCCGGTGATCCGGGTGCCGGCCAGCACAAGACTTTCCCCACGTTGAACCGCCACAGGCCCAGGCCTGCGGCAGCCCATCATGAAAACTGAAGCCTTTGACACCGATGTGCTCATCATCGGTGGCGGCAATGCTGCGCTGTGCGCCGCCCTCATGGCCCGCGAAGCCGGCAGCCGTGTGCTGCTGCTGGAGTCCGCGCCCCGCGCCTGGCGTGGCGGCAACTCCAGCCACACCCGCAATCTGCGCTGCATGCACGACGCACCGCAGGATGTGCTGGTGGAAGCCTACCCCGAAGAAGAGTACTGGCAGGACCTGCTGAAGGTCACCGGCGGCATCACCAACGAGCACCTGGCGCGCATGGTGATCCGCGCGTCGAGCACCTGCCGCAGCTGGATGCGCAAGCATGGCGTGCACTTTCAGCCGCCGCTGTCGGGGGCACTGCATGTGGCCCGCACCAATGCCTTCTTCATGGGCGGCGGCAAGGCGCTGGTGAATGCGTATTTCCGCAGTGCCGAGAAGCTGGGCGTGGAGATCCGCTACGAATCGCCGGTCGACCGGCTCGACATCGAAAACGGCCAGTTCCAGGCCGCCTGGAGCAAGGGCCAGCGCATCACCGCCAAGAGCTGCGTGCTGGCGGCGGGCGGCTTCGAGTCCAACCGCGAATGGCTGCGCGAAGCCTGGGGCCAGAACGAGCGCGGCGAATGGCCTGCGGACAACTTCATCATCCGTGGCACCGCCTTCAACAAGGGGGTGCTGCTCAAGCACATGCTGGAAGAGCACCAGGCCGACGGCCTGGGCGATCCCACGCAGGCCCACATGGTGGCCATCGACGCGCGCGCCCCGCTGTACGACGGCGGCATCTGCACCCGCATCGACTGCGTGTCGCTGGGCGTGGTGGTCAACCGCGAGGCCCAGCGTTTCTACGACGAGGGCGAGGACTTCTGGCCCAAGCGCTACGCGATCTGGGGCCGCCTGGTGGCGCAGCAACCCGGCCAGATTGCCTACTCCATCATCGACAGCAAAGCCATCGGCCGCTTCATGCCGCCGGTGTTCCCCGGCATCAAGGCAGACTCCCTGCCCGAGCTGGCGGAAAAACTGGGCCTGGATGCAGAGCGCTTCATGCAGACCCTGAATGCCTACAACGGCAGCTGCAAGGTCGGCCAGTTCGACCACACCGCGCTGGACGACTGCCACACCGAGCACCTGGCCCCGGCCAAGACGCACTGGGCCCGCCCCATCGACACCGGTCCGTTCTACGGCTATGCGCTGCGCCCCGGCATCACCTTCACCTACCTGGGCCTCAAGGTGGACGACACCGCCGCCGTGCGCTTTGGCGACCAGCCCAGCCCCAATCTGTTTGTGGCCGGCGAGATGATGGCCGGCAATGTGCTGGGCAAGGGCTACACCGCCGGTGTGGGCATGTCGATCGGCACCGCCTTCGGCCGCATCGCCGGTCGCAATGCCGCACGGGCTGCCGCCGGCCAACCTGCCGTGCACGGCGCTGTGAAAGACGAGGCCTGAGCCATGAGCATGCAATCCCTCCACGACCTGGGCCAGGAAGCCCGCCAGCTGGCGACCGGCAAGGTCATCCCCATCGTGCCCATGAGCGCCGCCGAAGACGAAGTGGCGCGCGTGATGCAGATCTGCAATGCCTGCCGCTACTGCGAAGGCTTCTGCGCCGTGTTTCCGGCCATGACGCGCCGCCTGGAATTTGCCAAGGCCGATGTGAACTTCCTGGCCAATCTGTGCCACAACTGCGGGGCCTGCCTGCACGCCTGCCAGTATGCGCCGCCGCACGAGTTCGGCATCAACATCCCCAAGGCCATGGCCGAGGTGCGCGGCCAGACCTATGTGGACTACGCCTGGCCGCCCGCGCTGGGCCAGCTGTACAAACGCAACGGACTGACGCTGTCGCTGGCCCTGGTGGCAGCGCTGACGCTGTTCCTGGTGCTGGGAGCCACCTTGCAGGGCGGCGGTCTGGGCGCGCTGTGGGGTGCCGATCTGGGCCGCAACTTCTACCAGCTGTTCCCGCACAACCTGCTGGTGGGCATGTTCGCCCCGGTGTTCCTGTTCGTGGTGTTCGCACTGTCCATGGGCGTGCGCCGCTTCTGGCGCGACATCAAGCCCGCCACCAGCGGTGCCGATGTGAGCGGCGCCGCCGCCTCGGAGGCCACCAGCGATGTGCTGCGCCTGAAATACCTGGACGGCGGCCATGGCGACGGCTGCCACAACGAGGACGACGCCTACACGCTGAAGCGCCGCCGCGCCCACCACCTGACGTTCTACGGCTTCCTGCTGTGCTTTGCCGCCACGGCCGTGGCCACGCTCTACCACTACCTGTTCGACCTGCCTGCGCCCTATGACTTTCCCAGCCTGCCCAAGCTGCTGGGCGCAGTCGGCGGCGTGATGCTGATGCTGGGCACAGCCGGTCTGTGGGTGCTGAACCGCCAACGCCACCCGCTGCATGGCGATGTGCAGCAAAAGCCCATGGACCTGGGCTTCATCGCCCTGCTGTTCCTGGTGAGCAGCAGCGGCCTGGCACTGTGGCTGGGCCGCGGCACGCCGGCCCTGGCGCTGCTGCTGTGCCTGCACCTGGGCGCGGTGATGGCCTTGTTTGCCACCCTGCCCTACGGCAAGTTTGCCCACGGCGTGTTCCGCACCGCAGCCCTGCTGCGCCACAACACGGAAAAGCGCCAACCCAACCCCATCGGCCTGGGGGCCGATTGAGTCGCACGGGGCCACAAGCCCCGTGCCGAGCCCAGCTTTCCCCCAACCTCAAAACGAAAACATTCCACTCAGGAGACCCCGTGAAACGTCGCACCCTCATCCAATCCTCTGCCCTGCTGGCCAGCGCCAGCCTGCTGTGCGGTCTGCCCACCCAGGCCCAGGACTTTCCCCCCAAGAAGCCCGTGACCCTGGTGGTGGGTTTTGCCGCCGGTGGCGCGGCCGATGCCGCGGCCCGCCTGATTGCCAAGAAGCTGGGCGAGAACATCGGCCAGAGCGTGGTGGTGGAAAACAAGGGCGGTGCGGGCGGCAATATCGCCCACGGCCAGGTGGCCAACAGCGCGGCCGATGGCTCGGTGCTGCTGTTCGGCTCCGTGGGCCCGCTGACCATTGCGCCCCACCTGATGAAGCTGAACTACGACCCGTTCAAGGACCTGGCGCCGGTGTCGGGTGGTGTGAACTTCCCCAATGTGCTGGTGGCGCACAAGGGCCTGGGCGTGAAGAACCTGCAGGAGTTCGTGGCCAAGGCCAAAGCCAAGGCCGGCGGCATCGACTTTGCCTCCACGGGCGCGGGCTCGGCCTCGCACCTGGCGGGCGAACTGTTCAACCAGCGCGCCGGCGTGGACATGGTGCACGTGCCCTACAAGGGCGGCGCCCCGGCGCTGCAGGACCTGCTGGGCGAGCGCGTGGCCAGCTACTTTGCCGCCCCGCCCACGGCCCTGCCGCACGTGGAAAGTGGCAAGCTGATTCCGCTGGCCACCACCGGCCTGACCCGCCCGGCCTATATGCCCAATATCCCCACGGTGGCCGAAGCCGGTTTCCCCGGCTTTGAAGCCTTGAACTGGTACGCCTTTGTGGCCCCGGGCAAGACCCCCGTCCCCATCCTGGACCGCTGGAATGCCGAAATCGTCAAGGTGCTGAACGACGACGAGGTGAAGAAGGCCCTGCTGGCCCACGGCCTGACGCCCCAGCCCACCACGCGCCAGGGTCTGGCCGATTTCATGAAAAAGGAATACGCCCAGTGGGGCAAGGTGGTCAAGGAGCGCAAGCTGACCGCCAACTGATGCCGCATCCTGCCGGGCATGCAACCTGCCCGGCCGCCCCGTTTCCAACACGGGGAGCATCCGGCGGCCACCGCCGGATTCCTTCTTTGACAGGCCGCCGCGTGCGGCCTTTTTTTATGGCGTCAGACCAAGGATCGGCCTGTGTCCGCGGCCTGCGGCAGGCACGGCTTGGCACAGGCCTTGACCCCGACGCCCCCTCAGGAAGCCTGGCTTCAGGCGGCTGCCGCCAGCACCGAGGTGGGCTGCGGTTTGGTGAACAGGCTGGGGTCGGCATGGAACATGTCCAGACCGAAACGCTGGCCCGCCAGGTAGTCGCGCACGCTTTGCAGCACCATGGGGCTGCGGTGGCGCTCGGCACTGGCTTCCAGCTCTTCCAGCGTCATCCACAGCGTGCGCAGCACGCCGTGGTCCAGCGGGCGGCCGGCGTGGAAGGCGCCCAAATCACCGGTGAAGGAAAAGCGCAGGTAGGTGATGTCGGAGCCGGTGCGGGTGCGCACAAAGCGGTTCATGTAGACGCCCACCAGGGCCGTGGGCGTGAAGCTGTGGGCCGTTTCCTCCAGCACCTCGCGCACGCAGGCCTGTGCCGGCGTTTCCGCCGGGTCCAGATGGCCGGCCGGCGTGTTCAGGCGCAGGCCGTCGGCCGTATCTTCTTCCACCAGCAAAAAACGGCCGTCACGTTCGATGACTGCGGCCACGGTGACATTGGGTTTCCATCGATTGGGCATGGCGGGCATTATCACCAGCGGGCTGTGACAGGCTTGTCGCAGCTTTCTGACAACTTGTGACAGGCGGTAGGAAGTGAGCGCCCGCCGCCCCGTGGCGCCTTCAGACCTGGGGTGGGGCCCAGTGCAGCTCCATGTACAGGGCGTCATCGCCATAGCTGCCCAAATGGGCTTTCTGCACCGTATCCCTGGGCTGGCTGGGGACAAAACCGCGCCGCTGCCAGTAGCTGGCGGCCCCTTGCACGGCCACCAGGGCCGCGCGCTGCACCCCGCGCGCCCGGGCCTGGGTCTGGGCTGCGGCCAGCAGCCGGGCGGCAATGCCCTGGCCGGCCAGGGCCGGGTCCACGGCCATGTCGTGCAGGTAGAGCACGCTGGCCTGGGGCTGGGCATCGAATTCGCCCTGCAGCGGCGTGATCTTGCCGGGCTGCGACCAGTACGCCGCCAGATAGGCCACCACCTGTCCCCCCAGCTCGGCCGCCCATGAACACTGATGCGGCGCCTGCAGGCGCCGGGTGAACACGGCAGCACCTTCGACATAGTCTGCGCCGTAGCACAGCGCCTGGATGCGCAGCACCGCCGCCACATCGGCCACGGTCAGGCCGCGCAGGTGCAGGGAATCGGTCGGAGAAGAAGCCGCGGAAGCCATGTCGCCATTATCGGCAGACCGCTGCCGGCGTGCCGGTGCGTGGCACAGAGCCCTTCACCGCACCCAGGTGCGGGCGGTCGGCCCCAGCTCAATCGCCCCACTGGATGCGCACTTCCTCGATCACGGGGCGCAGCGTCATGAACTGCGCCACCAGCGCCGGGTCGAAATGGCGGCCGGACTGCTCCTGCAGATAGGCCAGGGCATCGTCCACGCTCCAGGCCGCCTTGTAGGGGCGCACCGTGGTCAGCGCATCAAACACGTCGGCCACCGCCACAATGCGCGCCTCCAGCGGAATCGCCAAGCCTGCCAGGCCCTGTGGGTAGCCGGAGCCGTCCCATTTTTCGTGGTGGGTCAGGGCAATGGTGCGCGCCATCTGCAGCATGGGGAAGGCATGCTCGCCAATGATTTCGGCGCCCACCTGCGGGTGGCTGCGCATGATGGCCCATTCCCGCTCGTCCAGCGGGCCGGGCTTGAGCAGCACCGCATCGGGAATACCGATTTTGCCCACATCGTGCATGGGCGCCGCGTTGAACAGATCGTCCACCCAGTCCGGCCCGCAACCCAGCGCCTGGGCCAGGGCCCTGGCATACAGGCTCATGCGGATCACGTGCTTGCCGGTCTCGTTGTCCTTGTACTCGGCCGCGCGGCCCAGGCGCTGCACGATCTGCAGCCGCGAGGCGTGCAGCTCTTCCGCCCGCACCAGGGACAGATGGGTGCGCACCCGCGCCCGCACCACGGGCGCACGCACCGGCTTGACGATGTAGTCCACCGCGCCCAGCGCAAAGCCACGCTCCTCGTCCGCGCTGTCGGACAGGGCACTGACAAAGATCACCGGGATGGCCGCCGTGCGTGCATCGGCCTTGAGCTGCTCGCAGACGGTGTAGCCATCCATGCCCGGCATCATCACGTCCAGCAGGATCAGATCGGGCTTTTGCTGCGCCAGCTGCAGCGCCTTGGCACCATCGGTGGCAAACAGCAGCCGGTACTCGTCCTGCAGCACCTGGCGCAGCACATGCAGATTGGTGGGTTCATCGTCCACCACCAGCAGGCGCTTGCGCTGGTCGGTGGGGGCCTGCGGGGCCGCAGGCCGGGGGGCTACGCGAGTGTCCATTGTTTCTTCAGGGCATGGGCGCATTCCAGCGCACGGTCAAAATCAAACGCGTCCACGGCGTCCTGCAGCGGCTGGATGTCCAGGGACGACGCATGCTGCTGCAGCGCATCCAGCGCATCCGAGGCCAGCTCGCCGCCTTGCAGCGCGGCAATGGTTTCATCCAGCCAGTACTGCAGCTGCGCGGCCGGTACGTCGGCAGCGGCTTGCACCAGGGCCACGGGTGCGGCTGCGGTGTCCTGCTGCGCCAGCAGGCCGTCCAGGTGCGCCAGCGCCGGCGGCAGATCGCGCAGTTGGCGGTCTGCCAGGGCCACATCGCGGCTGCGGGCCGCGCCTTCCAGCGTGGCGGCCATGGTGTAGAGCGTGTTCAGCGCCAGATTGCCTGCGGCACCGCGCATGCGGTGGGCGGCGGCAGCCAGCTCGACCCAGTCTTCGGCATCGCGCAGCGACTGCAGGCGCAGCGCCTGGCCGGGCTGGTCCTTGGCAAAACGGCGCAGGGCACGCAGCAGGCTGTCCATGCTGCCCCAGCGCTGCAGGCCGGCGGGCCAGTCGATCACATGGGTGTTGGCCATGGCTTCGCGCTGCTGGCTGCTGGTGGCAGGGACGGCCGCCTTCAGCTGGGCATCGAGCTTCAGCACCCGGGTCATTTCGGCATACAGCTTGGGCAGCTCCAGCGGCTTGGCGGCAAAGCCGTCCATGCCGGCCGCCGCGGCGGCGCGGCGGTCTTCTTCCAGCACGCTGGCCGACAGCGCCACGATGGGCACCGGTGTGCGCTGCTGCGCCACCTCCCAGGCACGGATGGCGCGCGCGGCCTCCAGCCCGTCCATGCCCGGCATCTGCAGGTCCATCAGCACCAGGTCGTAAGCGTTCTGCTGGAACAGGGCCACGGCTTCGCGGCCGTCACCGGCCAAGGTCACCCGGTGGTGGGACTTGCGCAGGTGGATGTCCAGCAGCTCCAGGTTTTCCGGCACATCATCGGCCGCCAGCACGCGCAGCGAAGGCAGTTCGCCATAGCTGCGTGCACTTTGCACATCCACATGCTGGCCCGGCAGCAACGGCAGGATCACGCGGAAGCAGCTGCCCTGGCCCATGGTGCTTTCCACTTCGATGCGGCCGCCCATCAGCTCTGCCAGCTGGCGCGAGATGGTGGTGCCCAGCCCGGTGCCGCCGTACTGGCGGGTGGTCGAGGCATCCGCCTGGGCGAAGGGATCGAAGATGCGGCGGATCTGCTCCGGGGCAATGCCGATGCCGGTGTCCTGCACCGCCATGCACAAGCGACCGTCCACATAGTCCACCAGCACGGTCACGCCGCCGCTTTCCGTGAACTTGATGGCATTGCCCACCAGGTTCACCAGGATCTGCTGCACACGCAGCGCATCGCCCACCAGATAGGGCGGCACCTCGCGGTCGAAATCGAGCCGCAGGAACAGCTTCTTCTTGTCGGCATTGATGCGCAGCGACGCCAGGATCTGCTCGCACAGTTCGCGCGGGCTGAACGACGCCTGCTCCAGCAGCACGGCGCCCTTGTCCAGCTTGGCGGTGTCCAGAATGTCGTTGAGCAGGCGCAGCATGGAGCGCGCCGAGTAATGCACCGTGCTCAGATAGCGTGACTGCTGGGGCTGCAGCGGCGTGTCCAGCAGCGCCTCGGTGAAGCCGATGATGGCATTCATGGGCGTGCGGATCTCATGGCTCATATTGGCCAGGAAGGTGCTGCGCGCCGCGGCCGCGGCTTCGGCATGCTCCTTGGCCAAGAGCAGCTCCTGCTCCATCTTGCGCCGCCCCGTCAGGTCGGTGATCAGCTGCACGATCTTGGACGGCTGCCCCCCGGCATCGAGGATGGGGTTGTAGCTGCTCTGCACCCACAGCTGGCGCCCGCCCTGGCCCACATGCTGGTACTCGCCGGCATCCGGCTTGCCGCTGCGCAGCTGGCCCCACAGCTGCATGTAGCTGGCATCGGCCACATGCTCGGGCGGGCACAGCAGGCGGTGGAACTTGCCCACCACTTCCTCGGCGCTATAGCCGAACAGCTGGCAGAAGTTGTCGTTGACGGCCGTGATGCGGCCCGCCAGGTCGTACTCCACCACGGCCAGCGCGCTGTTGATGGCATTCATCGTGCCTTCGAACTCGGCATTGCGGGTCTTGAGCGCGGTGTTGTCCATCAGCACGCCGTCAACATACTGCAGCACGCCATCGGCGCCATAGATGCCGCGCGCGCTCTCGGTCACCCAGCGCACGCCGCCATCGCGGTGCAGGATGCGGTACTCCACCGTGTAGGGCTCGCTGCGCGCCAGCGCATCGTTCACCTGGTGCCAGAACGCCTCCGCATCGTCAGGGTGCACGATGTCGGTGAAGCGGATGCGTTGGTCCAGGAAGTCTTCGGCCGGCCAGCCGGACAGGGACTCCACCGCACCGCCCAAAAACAGCGGTGAGCCGGTCTCGCCCAGCTGACGGCGGAAGGTCACCCCCGGCAGATTGCTGATCAGCGTGCGGTGCTGCTTTTCGCTGCGGCGCACGGTTTCCTCCATCTGCTTGCGGCTGCGGATATCGGTCAGAAACCCCACGAACAGCGGCATGCCCGGCAGCGGAACGCGCCCCAGGGCCAGGCGCACGTCGACCAGAGAGCCGTCCTTGTGCAGGGCCGTCACCTCCCGGCCCACGCCGATGATGCTGGAGTGACCGGTATCGATGTGGCGGCGCAGGTAGTTGTCATGCTCGCGCTGCATGGGCTGGGGCATCAGCATGCTGACGTTCTTGCCGATCACCTCCTGCGCGGTCCAGCCCAGCAGGCGCTCTGCCGCGCCGTTGAAGGAGCTGATCAGGCCGTTGCCTTCGATCATGATGATGGCGTCCACCGCCGTATCCACCACGGCGCGCAGGCGGGATTCGCTGCGTTTGATGTCGTGGAAGAACTGGCGGTAGCGCAGGCCCACATTCAGGGCGATGACCAGCAGGCTGAGCAGCAGCACAAAGCCGCTCAGTCCGGCCACCAGGCCGATGTGGGTGTCGGGTTCAGTCGTTGCCTCGGCCGGCAGCGGGTCGGTGTAGCGGATGGCGCCCATGGCCGTGTAGTGCATGCCGGCAATGGCACAGCCCATGATGGAGCCGCCCAGCAGCGTGGGCCACAGACGCCGGCCGCTGTATGCCAGGCGAAAGCGCACGGTCAGCGCGGCAGCAGCCAGCAGCACGCTCACCGCCACCGCCAGGAACACACCCGAAGGCGTGTAGCGCATGATGTCGCGCAGGCTGGAGGCGGCCATGCCGATGAAATGCATGCTGCCGATGGCCACGCCCATCAGCACGGCGGACAGCCACAGCCGGCGCACGGAGATCGCTTCGCGCATCATCACGCGCAGCGCCAGCCACGAGGCCAGCAGCGCCGGCACGGTGGACAGCAGCGTGATCCAGGGATCGAAGTCATTCTGGGCACAGGGCAGATAGGCCAGCATGCCGACGAAATGCATGCTCCAGATGCCGCCCCCCATGGCCAGGGCGCCGGTGCTCAGCGCGGTGTTGCGCGCCCAGCGGTGCTGGCTGCGGCGCGCCATGACGGCCATCTGCAGCGCCATCATGGACGACAGCACCGCAATCGCCACCGAAACCGCCACCAGCTGCGGGTCCATCCAGGTCCACAGCGGAGGGGCAAAGCCCTCGCCGTGCATGAAAAACAGGTCCAAGATCACGATGAAGGCAGCAGAGGCTGTGGTTCGTCCAGAAAACGGTGGCAATGGCCGGCAAAGATGGCCAGAGGCCATTGCACTGCAAGCAGGCGCATGCTGACATGCTCGGGCCGGTTGTTGCACAAAGTTTCACAAATTTCCGTACAACCTCTCCGGACCAAGGCCATGCCTTGCTGGCAATTGATAGTCTCAATCAATCATTTATAGCATTTTGATTGGCTTTATATTTGGCGGCGGCCTACCATGACCACATGGTTCGCTGGTGATGCGGACCCTGTGCCTTTTCCCCTTCTTTGCCGACACCGCCATGACCTGTATCCACCGTTTGATCGACCACCACCAGACCAGCTTGCGCAAGACCGCCAGCTACTATCTGGTGCACATCGTAGTGGCCGCTGCGGTCGCCTATGCCGTCACCGGCAGCCTGCACACCGCGCTGGCGCTGAGCCTGCTGGAGCCCACGGTACAGGCGGTGGCCTTCTTTTTTCATGACAAGGCCTGGGAACGGACCACGGCGTTCCGCGCCCGCACCCTGGTCAAGACCGGCAGCTACTACCTGCTGCACATCGGCGTGGCGTCGATGGTGGCCTACACCGTCACCGGCAGCTGGATCCAGGCCCTGACGCTGAGCCTGCTGGAGCCCACCGTACAGATGGTGTTCTTCTACCTGCACGAAAAGCTGTGGGAACGCCGCGCCCAGCGCCCGCAGCAAACCGTGTCCGCCGCCTGAAACCGCTGTCCATGATCGGAGCTGCCATGTCCCATGCCATCCGCACCCAGTTTCGCCATTGGCTGACACAGCGCCTGGCGCACTGGGCCTGCGCTCTGTGACGCAGGCGGCCTGCTGGCAGGCATGCAAAAGCCCGCCGGGCGGGGACACCGGGCGGGCTGCGGGGGAGGGATGCCGTGTCGGGAGCGCCGCTCAGGCGCGTTCGTCCAGCAGGGAGCCTTGCATACGGTCATTGGTGCGCAGCACCTGCAGATTGGCCAGATAGGCGTAACTGGCGCTGATCTGTTCGACGGCTTCCTGCTCCAGCGCCACGCCTTGCTGGCCGCGCGCAGTCTGCGCCGCCACACCACCTTCGGGCACGGCCTGCTGCGCCACCTGCTGGCGGCGGAAACCTTCCGTCTGCTGGTTGGCCACGTTGTGGGCCGAGGCGTTCAAGCGCTGCTGTGCTGCCTGCAAGCCGGACTGGGCAATGGATGCAATGGCGCTCATGCCGCTCTCCTACCGAAGTGATGAACCAAGATCAAGATGGCGAAAGCATGCCACGGCGCCGCCGTTTCGGCCAGCCCGGCGGCACCGGCCTGCGGCGGAGCATATTCGGGACAAGCTGTGGACAAACCCCATGAAACCTACCTGATGGTGTGTACAAGCTGTGGCCGCGCGGTGGATGGCCCCTGCGCCATGGGCTTTTCCCGTTGGTTGGTGGCTATTTCTGCCATTTGGGCCATTTCTGCCAATTGAGGCGCTTGCGCGAAAAAACCGCCTCCGCAGGGAATTTTTTCCGCTGCACAGGGTCTACCGTTCGTCACACCGCTGTCATGGCGGGACGCCACACTGGCGGCGTCCGCACGGTTTTACCGTTGGCTGGCAGTTTTGTTTCCTTGTGGCTCTTTCAGGGCTACTTTATGGCCGCCCCCTGGGGCGGCTTTTTTTTTGCTTCGCAGGTGGCCGCAGCGACCGCCTGCTGGACGCGGCATCGTCACCGCGGTGATCTCCGGCACCCCTGCGTGAAGGCATGGCACCACCCCCTGCAGCCTGTGGATAAAGCTGGGAACAAGCCAGTGTGCAGCCCTGTAGAAACTGTGACCTTCTGTGGACAAGCCTTCCGCTGCCGCGCAGACCGGGTGCGGCCGCGCTACGCCGCACCCTCTCCCCCATGGGCCGCAACCAGACAGTCAATGAAGGCCTGGGCCGCACGGCTGGGCTGGGGCGAAAGCCGCCACATCGCCACAAACTGGCAGTCGTAGTGAAAGCGCGCCGGCGCCACCGCCTGCAGGCGGCCGGCCGCTTCCAGCGCCTGGGCGTAATGGTCGGGCAGAAAGCCCAGGTAGCAGCCCGACAGGATCAGCGTGGCAATCGCCTCCTGGTCAAAGCCTGTGGCCTTGCGCGGCAGGTGCGCACGGTGGCTCAGCTCCATGTTCGGGGAATGCTCGCCCAGGCCCGCAAACGGGTAGTGGCGCAGCCCTTCCCAGTCCAGATCGCCATGGTGGGCGCCATACAGCGGGTGGCCGGCGGCGCAGTACAGCTGCATGTGTTCGGCAAACAGGTCGCGGTAGACCAGGCTGGCCGAGGCCCGGTGCGCCGGAATGATGCCCACCTGAAAGCGCCCGTCCATCAGCCCGCGTTCGATGGTATTGATGCTGCTGACATGCAGCTGCAGATTCACCTCGGGCGCCTGGCGGTGGAAGGCGCGGATGGCGGCGTCCAGATGGGCCGCCGGGTTGGTGACAGTCTTGTCGAACACCGCCACCTCCAGGTTGCCGCCCATGCGGTCGTGGATGTCGTCAATCTGGCTGCGGAACAGGTCCACGCCGCCCAGCAGCTGCAGCGTGGCCTCATACACCTTCAGCCCTTCGGCGGTGGTGGCAAAACCAGCGCGCCCGCGCCGGCACAGCACCAGGCCCAGCCGTTCTTCCAGGTCTTTCATGTGGCGGCTGAGTGTGGAGGCGCTGATGTTCAGCTCCAGCTCGGCGGCCGACATGCCGCCGCACTCCACCACGCTCTTGAAAATGCGCAACAGGCGCAGGTCCATGTCGCTGAGCTGGCCCAGCACCGCGCGGGCCCGGGCCATGGGCGCGGGCACGGGTGCGCCCGTGGGGGTGGCCGCGGAAACGGGTGCAGAAATGCGAGCAGGCCGTGACGTCATGGCAAGCATTAGAGCAAGTTTTGCACCAACGGCCTAGACGGCGACATCCCCCTGACACCAGGCCATGTGCTCTCCCCCTGTGGCAGGCCTTGCGCATCCGTTACAGCAGGGCCGCGGCAGCGCTGGTGTAATCGGCTCCAGCGCACGCCGTGCGCCCTGTCCTCCTGCTGCCTGCCATGATTCCTGTCCACGATCTGCTGGTGTTTGCCGGCGCCTCCCTGCTGCTGGTGCTCACGCCCGGCCCGAACATGCTGTACCTGATCTCGCGCTCCATCTGCCAGGGACGCACGGCCGGCGTGACCTCGCTGGCCGGCGTGGTACTGGGCTTTTTTGTGCACATGCTGGCCGCCAGCCTGGGGGTCACGGCCCTGTTCATGGCCGTGCCCATGGCGTTCGAGGCACTGAAGTGGGCCGGCGCCGCCTACCTGCTGTGGATGGCCTGGCAGGCGCTGCGCCCAGGCGGCGCTTCGCCCTTCGAGCAGACCACCACGCTGCCGCCCGAGTCGCCGCACAGGCTGTTTGCCATGGGGCTGTTCACCAGCATCCTCAACCCCAAGGTGGCGATCTTCTATCTGTCCATCTTTCCGCAGTTTGTCAGCGCCGAGCATGGCTCGGTGTTCTGGCAGAGCGTGACGCTGGGCATGGTCCAGATCACCACCAGCTTCAGCGTCAACCTGCTCATCACGCTGTTTGCCGCACGCATGGCGATCTGGTTCAAGGACAACCCGCACTGGCTGCGCGCCCAGAAATGGGTCATGGGCACGGTGCTGGCCGGGCTGGCGGTGCGCCTGGCCATGGAACAGCGCCGCTAAGCGCGGCGGACAGACCCCGGGCCACCCCGCTGCCTGCGGAATGCGCAGGACCATTACTTGCGCTATTTCACAAGTAAACATGGGTTTACGGCTATTCAAGAAAACGTGGACCGCTCCAACAATGGATTGCATACCGATCCCCCTGCCTGGAGCCTCCCATGGACTTTGCCGACATCACCCAACCCGCAGCCACCGCCACCCGCATGGATGCCGCCTGGCTGGACGCACACTGGATGCCGTTCACCGGCAACCGCAACTTCAAGGCCAATCCGCGCATGGTCGTGGGTGCACAGGGCGCCTACCTGCACGACAGCGCCGGCCGCAAGATCTTTGACGGCCTGTCGGGCCTGTGGTGCTCGGGCCTGGGCCATGGCCGCAAGGAAATCGCCGAAGCCGTGGGCAAGGCTGCGCTGAATCTGGACTACGCGCCCGCCTTCCAGTTCGGACACCCCGCTGCCTTCGCGCTGGCCAACAAGATCAAGGAACTGACACCCGACGGCCTGGACTATGTGTTCTTCACCGGCTCGGGCTCGGAAGCCGCGGACACCTCGCTGAAGATGGCGCGCGCCTACTGGCGCACCAAGGGCCAGGCCGGCAAGACCCGCCTGATCGGGCGCGAAAAGGGCTACCACGGCGTGAACTACGGCGGCATCTCGGTGGGCGGCCTGTCGGGCAACCGCAAGATGTTCGGCCAGGGCATCGAAGCCGACCACCTGCCCCACACCCAGCCTGCCACCGGCTCGTTCTACAAGGGCATGCCCGACATCGACGGCCGCGCTCTGGCCGACCGCCTGCTGGACGTGATCGCCCTGCACGACGCCAGCACCATTGCCGCCGTGATCGTCGAGCCCTTCTCCGGCTCGGCCGGCGTGGTGATTCCGCCCGCGGGCTATCTGCAGCGCCTGCGGGAAATCTGCACGCAGAACCACATCCTGCTGATCTTCGACGAAGTCATCACCGGCTTCGGCCGCTGCGGCGGCTGGACGGGTTCGGAAGTGTTCGGCGTCACCCCCGACATCCTGAACTTCGCCAAGCAGGTCACCAACGGTGCCCAGCCCCTGGGCGGCTGTGTGGCCAGCAAGGACATCTACGACACCTTCATGGCCGCCGGCGGCCCCGAGTACATGCTGGAGTTTGCCCACGGCTACACCTACTCGGCCCACCCCGTGGCCTGCGCCGCCGGCCTGGCCGCGCTGGACATCCTGCAGAAGGAAGACCTGCCCGCCCGCGTCAAGGCACTGGCCCCCACGTTCGAAGCGGCCGTGCACAGCCTGAAGGGCACCAAGCATGTGGCCGATATCCGCAACTTCGGTCTGGCGGCCGGCTTCACCATCGCCCCGCTGCCGGGCGAGCCTGCCAAGCGCCCCTACGAGATCGCGATGGCCATGTGGGAAAAAGGCTTCTACGTGCGCTATGGCGCGGACACCATCCAGCTGGCACCGCCCTTCATCAGCACCGAGGCCGAGATCGACAGCCTGGTCAGCGCGCTGGGCGACACCCTGCAGGCCACGGCGTAAGTCCGCCCGTGCCAGTGCCCGTGTCCCGCAGGCGCTGGCCTCCGTTGACGTGCATGCAGATACTGCCGCACATTCCTGAAACCATAGCTGCTGCAGCGCACCCAGATTGCGCTGCAGCCCATTGAGCACCAAGCCCATGCACAAGGACTCCGCCATCACCGCCACCGTCGGCCACCTGATCGACGGCCAGATCGTCCCCGACACCGAACGCACCCAACCGGTGTTCAACCCCGCCACCGGCCAGAGCACGCTGAACGTGGCGCTGGCCAGCAAGACCACGGTGGAAGCAGCCATTGCCTCGGCCGAAAAAGCCTTCCCGGCCTGGCGCAACACCCCGCCGCTCAAGCGCGCCCGCGTGATGGCCAAGCTCAAGGTGCTGCTGGAGCAGCATGCCGACCAGATTGCCGCGCTGATCACCGCCGAACACGGCAAGGTGCTGGCCGACGCGCATGGCGAGCTGCAACGCGGCATCGAGAACGTGGAATACGCCAGCTACGCCCCCGAGCTGCTCAAGGGCGAACACAGCCGCAACGTGGGCCCCGGCATCGACAGCTGGAGCGAATTCCAGGCCCTGGGCGTTACGGCCGGCATCACCCCCTTCAACTTCCCCGCCATGGTGCCGCTGTGGATGTGGCCCATGGCCGTGGCCTGCGGCAACACCTTTGTGCTCAAGCCCTCCGAGCGCGATCCCAGCAGCACCTTGTTCATCGCCCAGCTGGCGCTGGAAGCCGGCCTGCCGCCGGGCGTGCTGAACGTGGTCAATGGCGACAAGACCGCCGTGGACACGCTGCTGCAGGACCCGCGCGTCAAGGCCGTGAGCTTTGTGGGCTCCACCCCCATTGCGGAATACATCTACGCCGAAGGCTGCAAGCACGGCAAGCGCGTGCAGGCCCTGGGCGGTGCCAAGAACCACGCCATCCTGATGCCCGACGCCGACGTGGACAACGCCGTCAGCGCACTGATGGGTGCGGCCTACGGCAGCTGCGGCGAGCGCTGCATGGCCATCCCGCTGCTGGTGGCCGTGGGTGACGCCGTGGGCGACGCGGTGATCGCCGGCCTGAAGACCGAAATCGCCAAGATGAAGGTCGGCCCCGGCACCGACAACAGCAACGACATGGGCCCGCTGGTGACCAAGCCCCATTTCGAGAAGGTGAAAGCCTATGTCGACAGCGGTGTGGCCGAAGGGGCCACGCTGGTGGTCGACGGCCGCAGCGTGAAGGTGGCCGGCCACGAGGAAGGCTACTTCCTCGGCGCCTGTCTGTTCGACCATGTGCAGCCCGGCATGAAGATCTACCAGGAAGAAATCTTCGGCCCGGTGCTGGGCGTGGTGCGCGTGCAGACGCTGCAGCAAGCCATGCAGCTGATCGACGACCACGAATACGGCAACGGCACCTGCATCTTCACCCGCGACGGCGAAGCAGCCCGCTACTTTACCGACCACATCCAGGTCGGCATGGTGGGCGTGAACGTGCCCCTGCCCGTGCCCGTGGCCTACCACTCGTTCGGCGGCTGGAAGCGCTCGCTGTTCGGCGACCTGCACGCCTACGGTCCCGATGCCGTGCGCTTCTACACCAAGCGCAAGACCATCACCCAGCGCTGGCCCAGCGCCGGCGTGCGCGAAGGGGCGGTGTTCAGCTTCCCCAGCAGCCGCTGAAAAGACTTTTGCGTCTGTCTCCACATGCCCCGCTTCGGCGGGGCTTTTTTATGCGCCCGGCCACGGCCGCCCGGCGGCACCGCCCCTGCCCCAAGGTGCACTCCTCCATGCCCGGAGCCGTCAGTGCAGCCCGGCAATGCTGCGCGGCCCGGCTCTGGCGGGCTGCATCCACCGGACACAGACTCCCGCCTGAAAGCAGGACGCCATCTTGGCGGCCTCCCCACCGCCGGCTTACTTTTTCTGCGCCCCAGGCTTGGCCCCGGCAACGGTCTTTGCCGCTACCGGCTTCACTGCGGCGGTGCTGCGGGACCGTGCGGTCGCCACGGCCTTGGCCTTCGGCGAAGCCGCAATGTGTGCCGGTTCCGGGGCAGTGCGCACCGGCGCCTGCACGCGCGCCTTGGCGGGTGTCTTGGTGGGCATGCTGGCTGCAGCGCCGGTGGACTTGCGCGCCGCAGAGCGGGCCGAGGGGGTCGGTGCCGCACTGGCGCGGCGCAGCGTGTCGGCATCCAGAATCAGCCGCCCTTGCAGCCGCCCTTTCATGCGCTGGACGCTGCGGGTGGCCGAGTGCATATGTTCCTGCATCAGGCGGCGGACCTGCTCGCTGTCGCGCGCCCGGGCGGCATCCAGGATGTCGCGATGGAAGGCCGCGTTCTCGGCACCAAAACGCCGGTGCTCCGCCTGCGCGGTGCGGTTGCCGAACACGATGAGCTGGCGAATCATCTCGTTGATGAGTTCGCAGGTGAAGCGCAGGAAGGGGTTGGGGTTGGCGGCGGCCAGGATGTCGTGAAAGTTCACGTCCTCGCGGCGCTGCTCCAGCAGCTCCACACCGCTCTGGTTCGGGTCGCAACAGGAAATGCTGTGCTCCAGCGCGTGGAAATCGGCCTCGGTCAGATGGGGCACGGCACCGGCCGCCAGCTCGGGCTCCAGCATCTGGCGCACCCCATAGATGTTGTCGATCGTCACCTCCTGGAAAAAGAGGTAGTTCTGCATGAACTGCAGCGTGCGATCCAGCGGCACTTCCACGATGGTCCCCCCTCCGGAGGGTCCGGTCGAGATCGACAGCAGCCCTTGCACCTCCAGCGATTTGAGCGCCTCGCGGATGGTGCCCTTGCTGACCTGGAACTGCGCCTGCAGCTCGCTTTCACGCGGCAGGCGATCGCCTGGACTCAGGTTTTTCTCGGTGATCAGGCGCTTGATCTCCTGCGCGATCAGGTCGGAACGTTTCAGCGGCTTGATGGACAAGCCGGCCGGTCTGGAAGTGCTCATTTCGGTCTTTCCCTCCGCAGCCCCACGGGCCACAACAACAGGTTCGGCGGGCATCTCACACCGTATGGTGCATCGCCGACATGCCGGTTGCGGCCTAGGGTTTGCTCGCGTAAGTTTCGTCTTATTTATCACTATAAATATGAATTAAGGAGCTTACAGAAACTTGATGGCGTGCACACGCCGCAGCTCCGAACCGCGCCCAACAGGGCAGTAGTGCCACCGACCCACGAACCGGAGCTTCTCCATGCAACGTCGCCACTTTCTGCAACTTTCTGCCCTGGGCGCCGCGCCCGCGTCGCTGGGACTGGGGTCCAGCGTGTGGGCACAGGCCCAGAGCGCCATCCAGTTCGGCTGCCCGGTGCCCATGTCCGGCGCCTTTGCAGCCAACGGGAAGTTTGCCGACCTGGGCATGAAGCTGGCCATCGAGCAATACGGCAAGGCGCTCAACATGCCCTTGGCCTACACCTTGCTGGACACCGAAGGCAAGCCCGCCACCGCCGTGCGCAAGGTGCAGGAAAGCTCGCAGCAGAAGGGCGCCCGCTTCTTTGCGGGCGGCATTCTGTCGTCCGAATCACTGGCCATGGGCAAGGAGGTTGAAAAAGCCGGTGGCGTGTTCATCACCACCGCCGGCGCCGACGAGCTGACCGGCAAGGACTGCAACAGCGCCACCTTCCGCTGGTCGGTGCCCACCTTTGGGGCCGTCGAGCAGACGGTGCGTCCGCTGATCGAATCCATGCCCAAGGCCAAGCGCTGGTACACCATCACGCCGCAGTATGTGTTTGGGGATGGTCTGCTGGGCGCCGCCAAGAACATCTTCAAGGAAAAAGGCGTGGAGCATGTGGGCAACAGCTACCACTCGCTGACCGAAAAGGAGTTCAGCGGCTACCTGACCAATGCCGCCGCGGCCAAGCCCGATGTGCTGCTGATTCTGAACTTCGGCGCCCAGTCGTCCGACACGCTGCGCCAGGCGATCAGCTTCGGCATGCACAAGAACATGACCATCCTGATTGCCTGGGCCTCGGGCCTGGAGCAGTTCGAATCGCTGGGCGCCGACCTGTGCGACGGCGTGTACTTCGGGGCCCAGTACTGGCACACCGCCGACACGCCGCTGAACAAGGAACTGGTCAAGCGCACCCAGGACAAGTTCAAGCACAACCCCAACTACAGCCTGGCGGGCTCCTACATCTGCACCAAGCTGCTGATCGACGCCATCCTCAAGGCCGGCAAGACCGACCAGAAGGCGGTGATCGCCGCCCTGGAAGGCATGAAGTACCAGGGCCTGACGGGCGAGGAAGAGGTCCGCAAGGCCGACCACCAGGTGCTCAAGAACTACTACCTACTCAAAGGCAAGGCCAAGGCCAAGATGGCCAACAAGGACGACTATGTGGACGTCGTCAGCTCCGGAAAGTCCTTCCTGCCCGTGGACCAGACCGGCTGCAAGCTGACCTGACACCAGCCCCGCGCCATGCGCCACCGCACGGCGGCGGCGCATGGGTGTGCGCGCTCTGCAGCGCGGCTTCCCAGACGTCCCTCTCCCCATGAGCATCTACCTCCTGCAAACCATCAACGGGATCGGCATCGGCATGCTGTATTTCCTGTTGGCCGTGGGCCTGTCCATCGTGTTCGGGCTGCTGCGTTTCGTGAACTTTGCGCACGGCGCCTTCTACCTGCTGGGCGCCTATTTCTGCTACCAGCTCACCCGCTGGGGAATGAGTTTCTGGCTCACCTTGCTGGTGGCACCGCTGGCCGTGGCCGCCCTGGGCTGGCTGACGGAAAAACTGCTGCTGCGCCATGTGTATGCGCAGCCGCATGAGTTCCACATCCTCATCACCGTCGGCCTGGCGCTGGTGGTGCAGGAGCTGGTCATCGTGCAATGGGGCCCGCTGGGCGACACCGTGGCCACCCCCGATCTGCTGCAAGGCGTGGTCATGTGGGGCAGCTTTGTCTACCCCAAGTACCGCCTGTTTGTGATCGGTTTCACCGCCGTGCTGGCCGTGCTGCTGTGGTGGGTGCTGGAAGGCACGCGCCTGGGCAGTGCGGTGCGGGCAGGCAGCGAATCGACCGAAATGGTGTCCCTGCTGGGCTACAACGTGTTCGGCATCTTCAGCCTGGTGTTCGCGCTGGGCGCAGGCACTGCCGCGCTGGCCGGGGTGCTGGCGGCACCGATCCGCGGCGCCGAGCCGTTCATGGGCATCGAAGCCCTGGGCGTGGCCTTTGTGATTGTGGTGGTGGGCGGCCTGGGAAGCTTTGGCGGGGCCCTGGTGGGCGGCCTGCTCATCGGCATCGTGCAAAGCCTGATGAGCACCCTCTGGCCCGAAGGGGCCCGCTTGATGATCTATATCGCCATGGCGGCCGTGCTGCTGCTGCGCCCCCACGGCCTGCTGGGCCGCAAGACCTGAAGGTGAGCGTGATGAACCGACCCCATATCCAACTGCTGCTGGCACTCGCCATCGTGCTGCTGATGCCGCTGTGCATGCAGTCCGGCTCGCTGGCCACCGAAGTGCTGATCTTCTCGCTGGCCGCCATGGCCTGCAATCTGCTGCTGGGCTACACCGGCCTGCTGTCCTTTGGCCAAGGCGTGTTCTTCGGCCTGGGCAGCTACACCATTGGCGTGCTGCTCACGCGCTGGCAGCTGCCCGTGCCCGTGGCGCTGGTCTCGGCCGTGCTGATGGGGGCCGTGGGCGCTGCCATCGTGGGCTGGGTGGCCATACGCCAGCGCGGCACCTACTTTGTGATGCTGACGCTGGCGTTCTCACAGATGTTCTATTTCATTGCCTATACCGCCACCGACATCACCGGCGGCGACAACGGCCTGCTGGACGTGCCCCGCCCTGCCATCGGCGTGGCCGGCTACACCCTGTGGTCGCTGCAGACACCGTGGCAGTTCTACAGCTTTGTGGCGGTGCTGTTCCTGGTCACGTTCTGGTTCCTGCGCCGTGCCTGCGATTCGATGTTCGGCCGCACCCTGCTGGCGGTGCGCGACAACGAGGAACGCGCCGCTGCCGTGGGCTACAACCTGCGATTGCTCAAGCTGCAAGCCTTTGTGATCTCGGGTGCCGTCACCGGTCTGGCCGGAGGGCTGCACGCCATGATGGCTGGCATTGCACCGCTGTCGAACGCGGAGTACCACACCAGCGAAGTCATCCTGCTGATGACCGTGATCGGCGGCACCGGCAACCTGCTGGCCTCGGTGCTGGGCGCGGCGTTCTATCTGCTGCTGGGCGACTGGCTGTCCACCCTGTGGCCGCGCTGGCTGATGCTGCTGGGCATGGTGCTGATCGTCGTCAGCCTGGGCATGCAACGCGGCCTGTGGGGTCTGGGTGAAAGCATCCTCCAGCGCCTGCGCCCCGGTAGAAAACCGGCCACCGATGCCGCTCCGGTGGCCGATGCCCCCACGGCCACCCGCGCCCAGCAGGGAGGGAATGTCTGATGACTACTACCGCCATGACTACCGCTGCCGCATCGCCGTCCACTGCGGCGGCCAGCGCCCGCCATCCCGTGCTGCTGCATGCCAAGGGCGTGCAGAAACACTATGACAAGTTCATCGCCCTGGGTGGCGTGGACCTGCAGGTGCGCGCGCACACCGTGCACTCGGTCATCGGCCCCAACGGCGCCGGAAAAACCACGCTGTTCCACATGCTCACGGGCACCAAGACCGTGACCAGCGGGCAGATCGTCTTTGACGGCCACGACGTGACCCGGGAACCCGACCACCGCCGCGTGCAGCGCGGCATGGCGCGGTCGTTCCAGGTGACCAGCCTGTTCCTGACGCTGTCGGTGCGCGAAAACCTGCGCCTGGCCGCACAGGGCATCGCGCCCCAGCATGCGCTGGACTTCTGGAACGCCCCCACCGGCAAGCGCGCCAACCAGGAGGTGGTCGACCAGGTCATTGAACGCCTGGGCCTGCAGCGCTTTGCAGACACGGCGGCAGGCAATCTGTCCCACGGCCAGCAGCGCCGGCTGGAAGTGGGCATGGCCCTGGCGGCCAGACCCAAGGCCATTTTTCTGGACGAGCCCACGTCCGGCATGGGCATCGACGATCTGGACGACATGAAGCGCCTGATTGCCAGCCTGAAGGACGAGCACACCGTGGTGCTGATCGAGCACAACATGGGCATCGTGATGGACATCTCGGACACCATCACTGTCATGCAGCAGGGCCGCGTGCTGGCCGAGGGCGTTCCCGAGCAGATCCGCAACGACGACCGGGTGCGCACCGCCTACCTGGGCAATATGATCACCGGAGGGAAGGCATGAGCAGCATCCTGAATGTGGACCAGATCCACGCCTACTACGGCAAAAGCCATGTGCTGCAGGGCGTGAGCCTGCGCATCGACGAAGGCGAACTGGTCACCCTGCTGGGCCGCAACGGCGCCGGCAAGACCACCACGCTCAAGGCCATCGCCGGTGTGCTGCAGCCGCCGCAGGGCCGCATCAGCTTTGCCGGCCAGCCCACACACCAGCTGGCCACGCACCATGTGGCGCAGCGCGGCATCTGCCTGGTGCCCGAGCACCGGGGGGTCTTCAAGCTGCTGACGGTGGAGGAAAACCTGCTGCTGGCCCTGCGCAAGGACTCCCCCTGGCAGCTGGACGATGTCTATCGCATCTTCCCGCGCCTGAAGGAGCGCCGCAGCAACGGGGGTGGGCAGCTGTCGGGCGGGGAACAGCAGATGCTGGCCATTGGCCGCGCGCTGATGAACAAGCCGCGCCTGCTGATGCTGGATGAGCCGGTGGAAGGGCTGGCCCCGGTGATCGTGGAAGAGATCGTCGCCCAGCTCAAGGTCATCAAGGCGGCGGGCGTGACCATCCTGCTGGTGGAGCAGAACCTGGAGGTCTGCACCCAGCTGGCCGACCGCCACTACATCATCGAACAAGGCCGCATCGTGCACGAAGCGGGCAATGCCGACTTCATTGCCGATGACACCGTCAAGGACCGCTACCTGGGCGTGGGGATTGCCTGACCGGCACCCCTCGCTCGCGCTCTGACCTTTGCTTTCACCGGGAGCCCCTCCATGGACTTGCATTCCCCCCCCGCCGCACAGACCACCACCCTGCGCACCGACGGCACACGCCTGTGGCAGTCGCTGATGGATCTGGCCCGCATCGGAGCCACCCCCAAAGGCGGCGTGTGCCGGCTGGCCCTGACCGACCTGGACCGCCAGGCCCGCGACCTGTTCGTGCACTGGGCCCAGGAAGCCGGCTGCAGCGTGCGCGTGGACGCCATCGGCAACATCTTTGCGCGCCGCCCCGGGACCGATGACAGCCTGCCCCCGGTGATGACCGGCAGCCACATCGACACCCAGCCCACCGGTGGCAAGTTCGACGGCAACTACGGCGTGCTGGCCGGCATCGAAGTGCTGCGCACGCTCAATGCCGCAGGCGTGCGCACCCGCGCCCCGCTGGAAGTGGCGGTCTGGACCAACGAGGAAGGTTCGCGCTTTGTCCCGGTGATGATGGGCTCCGGCGTGTTTGCCGGCGCCTTCACCCTGGAACATGCCCTGCAGCAGCGCGACGCCCAGGGGACCAGCGTGGAAGACGCCTTGCGCGCCATCGGCTACGCGGGTCCCGCCGGCTCCGCCGCGCACCCGGTGGGTGCGTACTTCGAGGCCCACATCGAACAGGGCCCGGTGCTGGAAAAGCACGGGCGCGTGATTGGCGTGGTGCAGGCCGCGCTGGGCCAGCGCTGGTATGACGTGCAGATCCAGGGCATGGAAGCCCACGCCGGCCCCACGCCCATGGAGATGCGCAAGGACGCGCTGCTGGCCGCCAGCGACTTGATTGCCGCCGTCAACCGCATTGCCGTGGAACGCATGCCGCACGGACGCGGCACCGTGGGCCAGCTGGAGGTCTACCCCAACTCGCGCAATGTGATTCCCGGCGGCGTGAAGATGAGCGTGGACCTGCGCGCACCCGATGACGCCATGCTGTCCGACATGGATGCCGCGCTGCGCCGCCTGTGCCAGGAGATTGCCGCCGCCCGCCATGTCGACATTGCGGTCGAACAGGTGGTGTACTTTGCCCCCCAGCCGTTCACAGCCCGCCTGGTGGATGCGGTGCGCCGCAACGCACAGGCACTGGGCTACAGCGCCATGGACGTGGTCAGCGGTGCGGGGCACGACGCCGTCTACGTGGCCCGCCTGGCGCCCACGGCCATGATCTTTGTCCCCTGTGCCGACGGCATCAGCCACAACGAGATCGAAGACGCCGAGCCCGCCCACCTGGAAGCCGGCTGCAACGTGCTGCTGCGCAGCATGCTCGACGCCGCAGGAGTGGCGGCATGAAAGTACTGATCGCCCGGCTCAACCACGAGACCAACACCTTTTCCCCCGTTCCCACGCCGCTGCAGGCCTTCAGCCCTACCTACGGCCGCGATGCCTACCGCGCCAACAAAGGCATGCGCACCGCCATGGCGGCCTTCATCGACCAGGCCGAAACCCTGAACGCCACCCTGGTCACCCCGGTCTCCGCCATGGCCAACCCCAGTGGCACCGTCCATGCCGATGCCTATGCCGCGCTGACCCAGTGCATCCTCGATGCCTTGCCAGGCTGCGACGCCATCCTGCTGGACCTGCACGGTGCCATGGTGGCCGAGCAGGCGGCCGACGGTGAAGGCGCCCTGCTGGCCCGCGTGCGTGCGGCAGCGCCGGGGGTGCCCATCGGCGTGGCGCTGGACCTGCATGGCAATCTGACCGAGGCCATGGTGCAGAACGCCGATGTGATGGTGGGCTTCAAGACCTATCCGCACGTCGACATGTACGAAACCGGTGCCCACGCCGCGCGCCTGCTGCTGGCCATGGCCACCGGTGGCCCGCGCTACCGTGTCATCTGGCGGCAGCTGCCACTGATGGGCCACACACTGCGCAGCACCACGCTGGGGGGCGCCATGGCCGAGGCCGTCGCCCAGGCCCGCGCTGCCGAGCAGGCCGGCGTGGCGGCCGTCACGGTGTTTGGCGGCTTCTCGCTCTCCGACATTCCCCAGCCCTTCATCAGCGTGGTGGCCACGGTGCAGGACACCGGCGCCGCCTACGCCCAGGGCAAGGCCCAGGTGGACCAGATCGCCAGCTGGATCTGGGGCCACCGCCAGGACTTCATCTACCGCAGCGCATCCCTGGACAGCGCGTTGCAGCAGGCCCGGCAACTGGCCCACAGCGTGACCCGTCCGGTGCTGCTGCTGGACCATGGGGACAACTGCATGTCCGGCGGCACCTGCGACACCATGGATGTGCTGCAGGCCGCCCTGGCCCAGGGCCTGGATGGCATGGCCATGGGGCCCATCTGCGACCCCGAGGCCGTCGCCCACCTGATCACCGCGGGCGAAGGCGCGGTGGTGGAGCTGGACGTGGGCAACAAGGTCCCCATGCCACAGATCGGCCGTGCCCCGGCACCGGTGCGGCTGCGCGGCACGGTCCGGGCCATCAGCGACGGCTGCTACACCGTCAGTGGTCCCATCTACACCGGCCAGACTTTCTGCATGGGGCGTACCGTGCTGCTGGATGCCGGAGCGGTGCAGGTGGTCCTGACCGAACAGACGCACGAGCCCTGGGACCTGGGCGTGTTCCACTGCGTGGGCCTGGATCCCACCCAGTTCCGTTACCTGCTGCTGAAATCCCGCATGTACTGCCGGCCCGTGTTCGTCCCCCTGTCCGCCGGACTGGTGGAATGCGACAGCCCCGGCGTGACGACCTCGGACTACAGCCGCTTTGCCTTCCAGCAGGTGCAGCGCCCCGCCTTCCCGCTGGACGCCATGTGACGGCGCCCGGCGGCGGCTGTCCCAGGCCGGTGCCGCGCTCTCCTTGCCGGGTGGCCCCTCGGTTTGCCGCCCGGATTCACAGCCCCGCCCCGGCGGGGCTTTTTTGATGGCACGGGCTCGCGTCGCCATGGCCCGGATTGGTGCAGTTCTTGCGAGGCCTCCGGCATTGCCACCACCGCCCTGACCATGCCACCCCGCGATGCTGCCCCTTCCTCCGACGGCCTGTTCAACCAGTCGCTTGCCAAGGGCCTGCAGGTGCTGTGCGCCTTCAATGGCGCGCACCGCAGCCTGACACTGGCCGAGGTGGCACAGCGCACCGGCATGAGCAAGGCCTCGGCCCAGCGCTCGGTGCATACGCTGCAAAGCCTGGGCTACATCGGCAAGCACCCCAGCACCCGGCGCTTTCTGCTGCTGCCCCGCGTGGTGGAGCTCGGCTTCAACTACCTGGACGCCCACCCCATGATCAGCGCCGCCCACACCTACCTGGCGCAGCTGGCACGCGCCAGCGGCGAAACCGCCACGCTGACCGAGCCGACCGACACCCACATGGTCTACCTGGCCCAGGTGCTGACCACCCAGCACATCCCGGTGCTGACACCGGTGGGCACGCAGATCCCCATGTACGCCAGCAGCTGCGGCCGTGCCTACCTGAGCCAGCTGCCAACGGCCCAGGCGCGCACCCTGCTGGAGCAGGCGGCACGGCCCGCGCGCACGCGCACCACCCTGACGCAGCTGGAGCCCTTGATGGCCCAGCTGCAGCGCTGTATCGAGACCGGCTACGCCACCAACTGCGAAGAGCTCTTCATCGGCGACATGGGCATTGCCGCGCCAGTCTTCAACACCCGGGGAGAGGCGGTGGGTGCCGTGCATGTGGCGCCCCCCACCAGCCGCTGGAGCATGGCCGATGCCGAACGCCAGCTGGCCCCGCTGGTGATCGAGTGCGCACGGGCCATCTCCCGGCTGGTGCCGCCCACCTGAGCCCTGCCATGGCACTGCGGTGCCAGCGTCGCCTAGGCAACAGCAGCACGGTAGAAACATCCATGCACCGCGCGCAAGGCCTGTGAAGAATGCCTGCAACACCCCGCGTGTTCTTGCCGGATTCACCCACAGGAGACCTACCGTGATGCACCGCACAACGACTTCCTCCCTGGCACTGCTGCCCCTGCTCTGCACCCTGAGCCTGGGCGCTGGCGCGGCCGAATACCCTGCCAGCCCGATCACGCTGGTGGTGGGTTACGGCGCCGGCGGCGGCACCGATGTCTGCAACCGCGTACTGGCCATGAACGTGGGCAAACAGCTGGGCCAGACAGTGATCGTGGACAACAAGCCCGGCGCCGGCACCACGCTGTCGCTGAGCCACGGCGCACGCCAGAAGCCCGATGGCTATGTGCTCACTGCCCTGTCCTCGGCCGGCGTGCTGAACCAGGTGCTGATGCCCAAGGTGGCGTACGACGTGGTGCGCGATTTCACGCCCGTGGCCATGGTGGCGCAGTACCAGGCCGGCATTCTGGTGCGGGCCGATTCGCCGCACAAAACCCTGGCCGATCTGATCAAGGCCTCCAAGTCCAGCAACAAGACGCTGAGCTACAGCACCGCCGGCATTGGCACGCCCCAGCACCTGACGGCCGAGCGCCTGGCCAAGCAGGTGGCGGTGGACTGGGTGCATGCACCGTACAAGAGCGGGCCGGAAGCCATCACCGCACTGATGCGGGGCGATGTGGATTTCATGGCCCAGACGGCCGAGTGGGTGCCTTATGTGCGCGACGGCCGCCTGCGCCTGCTGGCCGTGTTCACCGAAGACCGCGTCAAGGGCTTCGATGCGCCCTCGCTCAAGGAACTGGGGTACAACCTGGTCGCACCCAGCACCCTGGGCGTGCTGGGCCCGGCCAGGATGCAGCCGGCCACGGTGAAGAAACTGCAGGACGCCTTCCACATCGCCGGCCAGTCGCCCGAGTTCGAGAACTGTGCCGACCAGTTCGGCCTCAAGCTCGACTACAAGGACGCACCCAGCTACGGCGCCTACATCCAGGACATGCTCAAGAACTGGACCCCGGTGCTCAAGCAGTTTGCAGCAGCGGATTAACGCAGCAGCACCGCCCGCCTAGGCGCTGTGCGGTGCCCAGGCACTGCGCACCAGTTCCACGCAATCCCACACCGGGGCGCCGCTCAGGGCCCGCACCCGCGCACCCATGCCGGCCAGGCCCGCGCCACCGATCAGCACGGCATCGGTCCCGGGCACATCCAGGGCCTGGGCGCAGGCCGCAGCCAGGGCCTGCGCAGCCTGCTCCGGCGACTGCATCAGCTGCGCACCGGAGGCCGGCAGCACATGGATGTCGGTGATGCCGGCCCCGTGGCCGTCCGGCGCCAGCGCATGGCCTTGGGCACGGCTCCAGCGCTGCAGCATGGGCTTCCATGCCGCCCCGCCGGTGACGATGGCAATGCGCTGCGGCCCTTGCGCCCACAGCGCCTGCAGCGAGGCTTCGGCCAGCCCCCGCACCGGCACCGGAGTGGTGGACCGCAGCGCCTCCAGCCCCGGGTCGCCAAAGCACCCCACCAGCACCCCCGCATAGCCCTGCGGCGGGGCCGCAGCCTGGGCACGTTCCCAGGCGTCGAGCACGGCGTGGCCGGCAATGCAGTAGCTGCGCTCATCGGCGATATAGGGCGCACCAAACGCCGCCGTCACCCCATGCCAGCGCCGTTGCGGCGTGCCCGCCGACAGGTGATGGACCAGGGCCTGGGTGACCGTTTCCGAGGTATTGGGGTTGACCACCAGCCACTGCGGCATGCGCACTCCTTTGCACGGGCCGGCGGCCCTGTGCACACGCCGTGTGCAAATTGGGTGCCAACCCCTGCACACACCCGTCAGGCGATGCCGGCACGCTCCAGCATGGCGTGCAGCAGCACATTGCAGCCGGCCGCCAGATGCTCGGCCTTGGCGTCTTCGATCTCGTTGTGGCTGATGCCGTCCTTGCAGGGCACGAAGATCATGCCGGTGGGCGATACGCCGTGCACATACACGGCGTCGTGGCCGGCCCCGCTGACCACGTCCATGTGCGCATAGCCCAGCTGCTCGGCCGCATGGCGCACGCTGGCCACGCAGTCGGCGTGGAACACGCAGGGTTCGAACTTCACCACCTGCTCCAGCTCCACCGTGCACTGGCACTGCGCCGCCAGCTGTGCAAACTGCGTGCGCATGCCCAGGTCCATGCGGTCCAGGCCGTCCTGCGACAGATTGCGGAAATCCACGGTGAACTTCACCTGGCCGGGAATCACATTGCGGGAGTTGGGCAGCACCTGCACATGGCCCACGGTGCCACGGCCATGCGGGGCTTCGTCCAGGGCAATGCGGTTCACCGCGTCCATCATGCGGGCGGCGGCCAGCATGGCGTCATGGCGCAGATCCATGGGCGTGGGGCCGGCGTGCGCGTCCATGCCGGTCACCGTCACGTCGTACCACTGCTGGCCCAGGGCGCCGCTGACCACACCGATTGGCTTGTCGTAGGCCTCCAGCACCGGACCTTGTTCGATGTGCGCTTCAAAGTAGGCGGCAAACGGGCCGCCGGGCACATCGCCGCAGGCCACTGTGCCGCGGTAGCCGATGCGTTCCAGCTCGGCACCCACAGTGATGCCTGCACCATCTTGTTGCGAGCGGATGTCTTCTGCACCAAAAACACCGGCAAATGCACCGGAACCCATCATCACCGGGGTGAAGCGCGTGCCTTCCTCATTGGTCCAGAACGCCACTTCCAGCGGTGCCACGGTCTGGATGCCCTGGGCATTCAAGGTGCGCACCACTTCCAGACCTGCCATCACCCCGTAGTTGCCGTCGAACTTGCCACCGGTCGGCTGGGTGTCGATGTGGCTGCCCGTGGCCACGGCACGGGCCTGCGGATCGGTGCCGGCACGGCGGCCGAAGACATTGCCCACCTCGTCGATGCGCACCGCCAGGCCGGCCTCCTGAAACCACTGCACCACCTGGTCACGGCCGGCCTTGTCTTCATCGGTCAGGGCGATGCGGCACACACCCCCTTTGGGGGTGGCGCCGATCCGGGCCAGATCCATCAGTGACTGCCACAGGCGGTCGGCATCAATACGCAGGGGATTTGCAGGCGTGCTCATTCGCGGGACTCCTCGATAGAAAGCAGGAAATTCGCATAAACCGTGCCAACACGCATCGAACACACAACATCACGTATCGATATTCGATAGCGGCGTGATGGCACGGCACTTGCATTGCAGGCCTTGTCTCCCACCAATTTGGAAAGGTCTCCGATGCGCTCGTCTCCCGGTTTCTCCGTTTCCCGCCCCGCGCTCAAAACCATGGCCCTCGCTGTCGCCATGACCCTGGGCGGTGCTGCCGCCACCACCGCCATGGCCCAAGAAAAAGTCTTGCGCATTGCCATGACGGCGGGGGACATTCCCCGCACCTCCGGCCAGCCCGACCAGGGCTTCGAAGGCAACCGCTTCACCGGCATTCCGCTGTACGACGCGCTGACGCAGTGGGATCTGACCAAGACCGACAAGCCCAGCGAAATGATCCCCGGCCTGGCCCTGTCCTGGGAAGTCGATGCCAAGGACAAGACCAAGTGGGTCTTCAAGCTGCGCCCCGGCGTCAAGTTCCACGACGGCAGCGCCTTCAACGCCGATGCGGTGGTGTGGAACGTCAAGAAAGTGCTGGACAAGGAGGCCGAGCAGTTCGATCCCGCCCAGGTGGGCGTGACGGCATCGCGCATGCCCACACTGCGCAGCGCCAAAAAAATCGACGACCTGACCGTGGAGCTGACCACGTCCGAACCCGATGCCTTCCTGCCCATCAACCTGACCAATCTGTTCATGGCGTCGCCCGCACACTGGGCCAAGAAGCTGGCAGCGGTGCCCGCCTCGGTCACCGGCAAGGCCGAGCGCAGCAAGGCCGCGTGGACCGCGTTTGCGGCCGATCCTTCCGGCTCCGGCCCGTTCAAGGGCGCGCGCTTTGTGCCGCGCGAGCGCTTTGAAATGGTGAAGAACAGCGCCTACTGGGACCCCAAGCGCACGCCCACCATCGACAAGGTGGTCCTGCTGCCCCTGCCCGAGGCCAACTCCCGCACCGCGGCACTGATGAGCGGCCAGGTGGACTGGATCGAAGCCCCGGCACCCGATGCGCTGGACGCCATCAAGGGCCGTGGCTTCAAGGTCTATTCCAACCTGCAGCCGCACATCTGGCCTTGGCAGTTCTCGTTTGTGGAAGGCTCGCCCTGGCTGGACAAACGCGTGCGCCATGCCGCCAATCTGTGCGTGGACCGCACCAGCATGAAGCAGCTGCTCAATGGCCAGATGGAACCGGCCACCGGCATGTTCGAGCCCGGCCACCCCTGGCGCGGCAAGCCCAGCTTCCAGATCAAGTACGACGTGAAGGCGGCACAGGCCCTGATGCAGCAGGCGGGCTACAGCGCCAGCAAGCCCATCAAGGTGAAGATCCAGACCTCGGCCTCCGGCTCGGGCCAGATGCAGCCGCTGCCGATGAACGAGTTCATCCAGCAGAACCTCAAGCAGTGCTTCTTTGACGTGGAGTTCGACGTGGTCGAGTGGAACACGCTGTTCTCCAGCTGGCGCATCGGCGCCAAGGACGCCAGCGCCAACAAGAGCAACGCCACCAACATCACGGCCGCCACCATGGACCCGTTCTTCGCCATGGTGCGTTTCGTCAGCACCAAGGCCTTCCCGCCGCTGTCCAACAACTGGGGCTTCTACAGCAACAAGCAGGTGGATGCCGTGGTGGACAAGGCGCGTACCACCTTCGATGCCAAGGAACGTGACAAGGCCCTGGCCGAGCTGCACACCCTGGTGGTCGATGAGGCACCGTTCCTGTTCGTGGCCCACGACGTGGGTCCGCGCGCCATGTCGGCCAAGGTGGGCAATGTGGTCCAGCCCCAAAGCTGGTTCATCGACATCGCCACCATGACGATGAAGTAAGCCGTTCTGCGCGTGTGAGCGGGCGCGCAGACGCCGCCGCACGCTGTTGGTGGCTGGGCCGCAGGCCCTGGCCACGCCGGTGGCGGGCGGGTGCCAAACCCACCCACCCGCCAGTGCGAACCCGCATGGTCCGCTTCCTCCCACGAACCTCTCTCCCACCATGCTTGCCTACCTGCTGCGACGCATTCTCTACACCCTCCCCATCATGCTGGGCGTGGCCCTGCTGTGCTTTGCGCTGGTGCACCTGGCGCCCGGCGATCCGCTGGTCTCGGTGCTGCCGGCCGATGCCTCGGCCGAACTGCAGGCGCAGATGCGCGAGCTGTACGGCTTCAACCGCCCGCTGCCCGAGCAGTTTGCCCGCTGGGTGTGGCGTGCGCTGCAGGGCGATCTGGGCCAGTCCATCGCCACCAGCCGCCCCGTGGCCAGCGAGGTGATGACCGCCGTGGTCAACACCCTGCGCCTGGCGGTGGTGGCCACGCTGATCGGCTTTGTGCTGGGCAGCCTGTTCGGCTTTGTGGCCGGCTACTTCCGCAACTCCTGGGTAGACCGCGCCTGCTCCATGCTGTCGGTGCTGGGCGTGAGCGTGCCCCACTACTGGCTGGGCATGGTGATGGTCATCATCTTCTCGTCGCAGCTGATGTGGCTGCCGGCCACCGGCGCCGGACCGGGCGGATCGGGTGACTGGGCCTGGGACTGGGAGCATGTGCAGTTCATGATCCTGCCGGCCATCACCATGTCGGTGATTCCGCTGGGCATCATCGCCCGCACCGTGCGTGCGCTGGTGGCGGAATTGCTGGACCAGGAATTCATCCTCGGACTCAAGGCCAAGGGCCTGACGCACGTCGGCATCTTCCGCCATGTGCTGAAGAACGCCGCCCCCACCGCCCTGGCCGTGATGGGCCTGCAGCTGGGCTATCTGCTGGGCGGCTCCATCCTGATCGAGACCGTGTTCTCCTGGCCGGGCACCGGCTTTCTGCTGAACCAAGCCATCTTCCAGCGGGACCTGCCACTGCTGCAGGGCTCCATCCTGGTGCTGGCCGTGTTCTTCGTGCTGCTGAACCTCATTGTCGACGTGGTGCAGACCCTGCTCGACCCCCGCATCGCCCGCTGACCGCCACCTTGAGGAGTCCGTTCCATGACCAGCCTTTCCCTCCCCAACGACGCAGCGGCCCAGGTCCAGCCGCTGCCCGCGCAGCGCTCGCGCGGCTATTGGTCTTCGGTGCTGCAGCGCCTATTGCACGACCCGGTCGCCATGGGTGCGGCCGCCGTCATCCTGCTGCTGGTGATCGTGGCCATTCTGTCGCCGTGGATCGTCCCTTCCGATCCCTATGCCGCCTCCATGCTCAAGCGCCTCAAGCCCATCGGCACCGAAGGCCTGCCGCTGGGCAGCGATGAACTGGGCCGCGACCTGCTGTCGCGCCTGATGGTGGGTGCACGCCTGTCGCTGTTCATGGGCATCACCCCGGTGCTGATGGCCTTTGTGATCGGCGCTGGCATCGGCATCCTGGCGGGCTACGCCGGTGGCCGTACCAACACCGTGATCATGCGCACCATCGATGTGTTCTACGCCTTCCCCTCGGTGCTGCTGGCGATTGCACTGTCCGGAGCCCTGGGCGCCGGCATCTTCAACTCGCTGGTGTCGCTGACCATCGTGTTCATTCCGCAGATTGCCCGGGTGGCCGAAAGCGTCACCGCCCAGGCCCGCAACCGGGACTATGTGGAAGCCGCCCGCGCCACCGGCGCCCACCCGTTCACCATCGTGCGCGTGCATGTGCTGGGCAATGTGCTGGGGCCGATCTTTGTCTACTCCACCAGCCTGATTGCGGTGTCGATGATCCTGGCCTCCGGCCTGTCGTTCCTGGGCCTGGGCGTGAAGCCGCCGGAGCCGGAATGGGGGCTGATGCTCAACACCCTGCGCACCGCCATCTACACCCAGCCCTGGGTGGCAGCCCTGCCCGGTCTGATGATCTTCATCACCTCGATCTCGTTCAATCTTCTGTCCGACGGCCTGCGTTCGGCCATGGACAACAAGGGGTAAGCCATGCCTTTGACCCACGCAATGCCCGATGTGGGCGGCCCCGCCCAGCCCCTGCTCACCGTGCGCGGCCTGACCAAGCATTTCCCGCTGAAGAACGGTGCCACCGTGCGTGCCGTGGACGGGGTGGATTTTGAAGTGCTCAAGGGCGAGACCCTGGGCGTGGTCGGTGAATCCGGCTGCGGCAAATCCACCACGGCACGCCTGCTGATGCACCTGATGGATCCCACCAAGGGCGAACTGATTTTTGACGGCCGCACCGTGGGCTCACGCGACCTGCCGCTGAAGGAGTTCCGCCGCCAGGTGCAGATGGTGTTCCAGGACAGCTATGCCTCGCTGAACCCGCGGCTGACCATCGAAGACTCCATCGCCTTCGGCCCCCAGGTGCACGGGGTGTCGCGCAAGGAGGCCGTGGCCCGCGCCCACCACCTGATGGACCGCGTGGGCCTGGCGCCGGCCCGCTTTGCCGAGCGCTACCCGCACGAGCTGTCCGGCGGACAGCGCCAGCGCATCAACATTGCCCGCGCGCTGGCACTGCAACCGCGCATGGTGATCCTGGACGAGGCCGTCTCCGCCCTGGACAAATCGGTGGAAGCGCAGGTGCTGAACCTCCTGGCCGAGCTGAAGCGCGAATTCGGCCTGACCTATGTCTTCATCAGCCACGACCTGGGCGTGGTGCACTACATCAGCGACCGCGTGATGGTGATGTACCTGGGCCAGGTGGCGGAGATCGGCCCGTCCGATGCGCTGTTTGCCGAGCCCGCCCACCCCTACACCAAGGCACTGCTGTCGTCCGTGCCCAGCATGGACCCGGTCCACCGCACCCAGCAGGCGCCGCTGGCGGGCGATCCGCCCAATCCCATCAACCCACCCAGCGGCTGCCGCTTTCACCCCCGCTGCCCCAAGGCCGATGCGGTGTGCGCGCAGCTGGTGCCCGGCATCACCCAGGTGCAGCTGCACCACAGCGCGCGCTGCCTGGTGCACGAGCCCGGCAGCGGCCACCCGCTGGCCCCGGCGGCCGGCTGCATTCCTTTGGCTGCTTGATGGAAAGGCACGCAATGAGCACCCCCACCCCATCCACCGCCCCTGTGGTGGCGATTGAAGACCTGAACATCCAGTTCACCGGCGGCAAGAAACCGGTGCAGGCCGTCAGCGGCGTGAGCCTGTCCGTGCGCCCGGGCGAAGCCGTGGCGCTGATCGGCGAATCGGGCTCCGGCAAGAGCGTGACCTTGCGCACCCTGCTGCGCCTGCACCCCGAGCGCAAGACCACCATGAAGGGCAAGGTGCAGGTCGCCGGCCATGATGTGCTGGCCATGCAGGGCAAGGCGCTGAACGACTTTCGCGGCAAGACCTGCGCCATGATTTTTCAGGACCCGCTGCTGGCCCTGGACCCGGTCTATCCGGTGGGCGCGCAGATTGTGGAAGCCATCCGCCGCCACGAACCCGGCGTGAACAAGGCCGACGCAGAGAAGCGTGCGCTGCAGCTGTTCCAGCGCGTGAGCATTCCCAGCCCGGAACAGCGCCTGAAAGCCTATCCGCATGAAATGTCCGGCGGCATGCGCCAGCGCGCCATGATTGCCCTGGCCCTGGCCTGCAACCCGCAGGTGCTGCTGGCGGACGAACCCACCACCGCGCTGGACGCCACGGTGCAGATCCAGGTGCTGCTGCTGCTGCGCGAACTGCAACGCGAACTGGGCCTGGGCGTGATCTTTGTGACGCATGACATCGGCGCCGCCGTGGAAGTGGCCGACCGCATTGCCGTGATGTACGCCGGCCGCATCGTGGAAGAAGGCACGGCCGAACAGCTGATCCGCAGCCCGCGCCACCCCTACACCATGGCGCTGCTGCAAAGCCGCTCCCACGGCGCCATGGAGCGCGGCCAGCCCCTGCAGACCATTGGTGGCGCGCCGCCCGACCTGACCGCCATTCCGCCCGGCTGCGCTTTTGCACCGCGCTGCCGCCTGGCACAGGACGCCTGCCTGCAGGCCGTGCCCAGCCCGGTCACGCTGGCGCCCGGCCACATGGCCCGCTGCATCCGCACCGATGCCTCGGCCGCGCTGACGCCGCAGCTGCTGGCGGCCTGAAGCGCATTGACGCCGCAGGTGCTGTCCCCGTGCTTGTCCCTATGGGCTTCGCATGCGCCATGCATGTGAATCCCTGGAGACCCTGGCCCGCAGCGTCTGCTCGCAAACACCACTCCCCCCTGTCCTTCCACGAGACTTGCCATGCCCTTGAACGATCCTGCACACGCTTTTGTTCCCTACCCCGATGTGCCCGTGCCCCACGCCGGCACCGGCCCCCTGAGCGGTCTGTATTTCGGCGTCAAAGACCTGTTTGACGTGGCCGGCTACCCCACCGGAGGCGGCAACCCGCTGGTGCTGGCCATGTCGGGCATCAAGACCGCCAACGCCCCCACGGTGCAGAAGCTGCTGGATGCCGGCGCCGCACTGGCCGGCAAAACGGTGACGGACGAGCTGGCCTTCTCCATGAACGGCAACAACGCCCACTTTGGCGCCCCGCTGAACGGCGCGGCACCGGATCGCATCACCGGCGGCTCGTCATCCGGCTCGGCCTCGGCCGTGTCCAGCAGGCTGTGCGACTTTGCGCTGGGCACCGACACTGGCGGCTCCGTGCGCGCACCGGCCAGCCACTGCGGCCTGTACGGCATCCGCCCCACGCACGGCCGTGTCAGCCTGGCGTCGGCCCTGGCCCTGTGCCACAGCCTGGACACCTGCGGCTGGTTCGCCCGCGACGCCCACAGCTTTGCCCGCGTGGCCGATGTGCTGCTGGACGCGGACACCGCCCCGCTGCCGGCCGCGCCCCGCCTGCTGTCGCCCACCGATGTCTGGGGCCTGATCGCTCCCGCCGTGCGCCCGGCCTGGGACGGCGCGCTGCAGCAGATCGCACGCACCTTCGGCCCCAGCGCCGACACCGGCGTGGTGCTGGAATCGTTCGATGCCATGTACTGGGCCTTCCGCTACGTGCAGGGCCGCGAAGCCTGGATGACCGATGGCGCTTTCATCGAGCGCTACGCCCCCGTGCTGGGTCCCGGCGTAAAGGAGCGCTTTGCATGGTCCAAAGAAGTGACCGATGCCCAGTTCGTCCAGGCCAGCCAGTTCCGCGAACGCTTCCGCCAGCACCTGGCCGCTCTGCTGGGCGATGACGGCGTGCTGGTGCTGCCCACCATGCCCGACATTGCCCCGCTGCGCTCCGCCGACGAAGCGTCGCTGGAGGCCTACCGCAACAACGCCGTACAGATGCTGTGCATCGCCGGGCTCTCGGGCTTTCCGCAAATCTCGCTGCCGCTGGCCGGGCGCGAGGGGGCACCGCTGGGCATCTCGCTGCTGGGACCGAAGGGAAGTGACCGCAGCCTGATCGCGATGGCGGAAAAGCTGGCGCAGGCCTGAATCCGGCGCTGTCGGGGCGGTTCCCGACACCATCGCGTGGCGCGCAGCAGACCGGCCCTGAGCCGTCTGCTGCGAGGATCTGCACGCAAGCCCCTTCCGGGCTTCCCCACGGCCGTTGTGGGCCGCGGGGCGCCCATCTCTGCGGCATCTGCGCGCGCACCAGCCCATCGCGCTGCGGGCCGGCCGCTGGCCTTATGGCAGCAGCGCCACCGTCAGCGCGGGGTCCACGCCGCAGACATCGCAATCCACCTGCACGGCGCGCCGCTCCACCACCGCAAAATCCCCGCCTTCCACGGCCAGCAGCGCGTGGTGCCAGGTGCCTGGCGCCAGCACCACCCCCTGGCGGCCGTCGGTGACAAAGGCGTGCAGATCGCCTGCCTGCGGTGCCGGGCCCGGGCGGGCCACGACCACCACAAAGCGCTGCGTACCCAGCGGGACAAAGGTCTGGCTGCCCAGGGCATGGCGTTCCATCTCCACCACCTGCAGCGGAAATTGCCGCGCATGGGCACGAAACAGGGCCAGTGTGGGCACGCCGCCGTCGGCGGTGAGCTGCAGATCGGCCAGCAGGTCATAGCGCCGGGCATTGCCGCTGTTGATGCTGCGCTGCGGCAACGTGGCAGGCTGGTCGTCCACCGCCACGACCTGGCCAAAAGGGGCAAAGGCGGCAGGGGTCAGCGGCTGCGCCGCCAGCACCAGACCGGAGTCAATGGAAACAGCGGCAGAGGCCGTGGAAGAAAAGGAAGGGCTGTGCATGCCATTGCCCAAGCAATTGCAATGCCGGGTACCACTTGTCCACAGGCGCGCTGCGCCATGGTGCGTGGCCGCGCGTGAAAAGACTTTTTCACCCTGCGCTGCTGCCGCCACCAAGACCCAGGCATGCCGCAGCGGATGGTGGGTTCCAGCGCACCGCCGTTGCAAAACGCTTTTCAGCCGTGGCCCACACCGGCTGCCGGCGCAGCCGTCCCCCGGAAAGGCCTTACTTGGGTGCCCCCAGGCGCTGCTTGTCGCCTTCACCCTGTCCATCCGAGATAGCCGCTGCCTGGCCCGCGGCCGGGTTCACGGCGCCGCCGGCATCCTTGGGGCCTTCGCTCTTGGGCGCCGCTTCGGTGGCCGTGGCCTGGGGCAGGGCTGCCAGCGGCGGCAGCGGTGCGCGCAAGGCATCGGGCTTGGAGGGCGGCAACACGCTGTGGTCGGTGACGATGGGGTCACCAAACAGCGGTTTGCTGGGGATGGGCTGCTCAAAGTGCGTGGGGGCGGCCATGGGAAAGGCGTTGCCGGCATGCGCGTCCGGCTGGGGGCTGCAGGCGGCCAGCAGGGCGGTGGCGCAGGCGGTGGTCATCACGAAGCGGGTGGGCATGGAGGGCTTTCCTTTCCGGCCCCGGCAGGAGCCTGATCCGCCAGCATGCGCGCCTGGGCCGCGGCGGTCTGTAGGTCCAGGCCCCCAGGTGCGGCCTCCTGGCCATCCCGTGCTGTCTGCCGGGGCCCCTGCGGATGGAGGCCCTGCGGCGCATATGCCACCGGCGCAGATGTAAAAAAGGAGCGGCCCTTACGGGCCGCTCCATGAAAACAGTGCACCCACCAGGCCGCCGGCACCCATGCGGTGCCCGGCCTGGGAGGGGCTTATTCCAGCGTGATCTTGGCGGTCTTGATCACTTCGCGCCACTTGCCCACTTCACTGTTCAGGAACGCGGTGGAAGCCTTGGGATCCAGGCCCGAGGGCAGCACGCCACCGGCGTCCAGCTTGGCCTTCACGTCGGCGTCGGTCAGGGCCTTGGCGATTTCCTTGTACAGGCGGTCGATGATGGGCTGGGGCGTGCCGGCGGGCACGGCCGCCATGAACCAGGCGTCGGCCATGAAGCCCTTCAGGCCGGCCTCGGTGGTGGTGGGCACATCGGGCATGGAAGGCAGGCGTGTGTCATGGGCCACGGCCAGGGCGCGCACATTGCCGGCCTTGAGCTGCGAGTTGATGGTGACAGCGGTCAGGAAACCGAAGTCCGTCTCGCCCGCCACCAGCGACACCACGGACGGAGCGCTGCCCTTGTACGGCACATGGGTGACCTTGACCTTGGACTGGATGGCATACAGCTCGCCGCCCATGTGGTTGGGGCCGCCGGTGCCGGACGAGGGGTAGTTCAGCTTGCCGGGGTTGGCCTTGGCGGCCGCCGTCAGGTCGCCCAGCGATTTCAGCGGGCTGTTGGCGCCCACCGTCAGCACCAGCGGGCTGCGGCCCACCAGGCTGACCGGTGCCAGGTCCTTGAGCGGGTTGTAGGGCAGCTTGGGGTACAGGCCGGGGGCCATGGACATGCCGCCCACATCACCCAGCACCAGGGTGTAGCCGTCGGCCGGCGACTTGGCGACGCGGTCCACGCCGATGGTGCCGTTGGCACCCGGCTTGTTTTCCACCACCACCGAGATGTTCATGCTCTCGCTCATCTTCTGGGCCAGCAGACGGCCCACGATGTCGGTGGAGCCACCGGCCGAGAACGGAATCACCAGCGTGATGGGCTTGCTGGGGTAGTCCGCAGCGTGCACGGCAGGCGATGCCAGGGCCGCCACAGCGGCGGCCAGCCCGCACAGGGCGCGGACCGGGGAAATGGCGGCAAGACGGGAGAGCGATGTCGTCATCAGAACCTCTAATGCTGGTTTAGTGAAATTGAATTGCGCGCAGCATAGCCGCAAAAAGTGCCTGGCTGGATGAGGCTCAGCCAGGTTATGCGTTTTATTTATTTAAACCACCTGTTTTTTGCATTGATTTACTGCATGGTAGGTGAAGTAGTTTCTCTTTTCAGAGGGAGATGGCCCTGATATTTTTGATAGCGCCCAGCCTACAATGCCTCTTCAATTCCACTATTCGCCCCGATTGCACAGTGCCGCCATGGCGGCGGCCGGCCGAGGGCGAGAGATACCTCTGAAGTTTGGAGACGCTCGATGTCTGACGCCAAGGCCCCGACCCTGACCGATAAACGCGCCCTGCTGCGCCAGGCCGCCCTCGAATACCACGAGTTTCCCAAGCCCGGCAAGCTGCAGATTGCAGCCACCAAGCCCATGGCCAACCAGCGCGATCTGGCGCTGGCCTACTCGCCCGGCGTGGCGGCGCCCTGCGAGGAAATCGTCAAGGACCCTTCCACGGCCTTCAAGTACACCGGCCGCGGCAATCTGGTGGGCGTGATCTCCAACGGCACGGCCGTGCTGGGCCTGGGTGACATTGGCGCGCTGGCGTCCAAGCCGGTGATGGAAGGCAAGGCCGTCCTGTTCAAGAAGTTCGCCGGCGTCGATGTGTTCGACATCGAAATCAACGAAAAAGACCCGCAGAAGCTGGTCGAAGTGATCGCGGCCCTGGAGCCCACGTTCGGCGCGCTGAACCTGGAAGACATCAAGGCGCCCGAATGCTTCTACGTGGAGCGCGAGCTGCGCAAGCGCATGAACATTCCCGTCTTCCACGACGACCAGCACGGCACGGCCATCACGGTGGCCGCCGCCATGGTCAACGCGCTGAAGGTGGCGGGCAAGAAGATCGAAGAGATCAAGCTGGTGGCATCGGGCGCCGGTGCCGCCGCCCTGGCCTGCCTGAACCTGCTGCTGGAAGTGGGTCTCAAGCGCGAGAACGTGTTCGTCACCGACATCGCCGGCGTGGTCTACGAAGGCCGTACCGAGCTGATGGACGAGGACAAGGCCCTGTTCGCCCAGAAGACCGATCTGCGCACCCTGGGCCAGGTGATCGAAGGCGCGGACGCCTTCCTGGGTCTGTCCGCCGGCGGCGTGCTCAAGCAGGACATGGTGCAGAAGATGGCGGCCAAGCCCATCATCTTCGCGCTGGCCAACCCCAACCCCGAAATCATTCCCGAAGATGTGAAGGCGGTACGCGACGACGCCATCATCGCCACCGGCCGCACGGACTACCCCAACCAGGTGAACAACGTCCTGTGCTTCCCGTACATCTTCCGCGGCGCGCTGGACTGCGGCGCCACCACCATCACCACCGAGATGGAAATTGCGGCCGTGCACGCCATCGCCGCACTGGCCGAGGCCGAACAGTCCGAAGAAGTGGCCGCCGCCTATGTGGGCCAGGAGCTCACCTTCGGTCCGGAATACCTGATTCCCAAGCCTTTCGATCCGCGCCTGATGCTGATCGTGGCGCCCGCCGTGGCCCAGGCTGCCGCCGATTGCGGCGTGGCCCAGCGCCCCATCCAGGACATGGATGCCTACCGCGAGCACCTGAAGACCTTTGTCTACGCCTCGGGCTCGGTGATGAAGCCCATCTTCACCGTCGCCAAGAAGGCTGCCAAGAAGCGCGTGGCCTACGCCGAGGGCGAGGATGAACGCATTCTGCGCGCCTGCCAGATCGTGGTGGACGAACGCATCGCCCGCCCCACGCTGATCGGCCGCCCGGCCATCATTGCCCAGCGCGTCGAGAAGTTCGGCCTGCGCCTGAAGGAAGGCGTGGACTACGACGTGGTCAACGTGGAGCACGACGACCGCTACCGCGACTTCTGGCAGACCTACCACCGCATGACCGAGCGCAAGGGCGTGACCGAAGCCATTGCCAAGATCGAGATGCGCCGCCGCCTGACGCTTATCGGCGCGATGATGCTGGAAAAGGGCCAGGTCGACGGCCTGATCTGCGGCACCTGGAACAACACCGCCATCCACCTGCACTATATCGACCAGGTGATCGGCAAGCGTGCAGGCGCCACCACCTACGCCTGCATGAACGGCCTGCTGCTGCCGGACCGCCAGGTGTTCCTGGTGGACACGCACGTCAACTACGACCCTTCGGCCGAGCAACTGGCCGAGATCACCATCATGGCGGCCGAAGAAATGAAGCGCTTCGGCATCCACCCCAAGGTGGCGCTGCTGAGCCACTCCAACTTCGGCTCCAGCAACCAGCCCAGCGCCCTCAAGATGCGCGAGACGCTGGAGCTGCTGCGCATCCAGGCCCCCTGGCTGGAAGTGGACGGCGAGATGCACGGCGACGTGGCCATCGACAGCGACGCCCGCAAGAAGCTGATGCCCCACAGCACGCTGACCGGCGATGCCAACCTGCTGGTGCTGCCGAATATCGATGCGGCCAACATCTCCTACAACCTGCTCAAGCAGGTGGCAGGCGGCGGCATTGCCATCGGCCCGGTGCTGCTGGGCGCCGCCCAGCCGGTGCACGTGCTGACCCCCAGCACCACGGTGCGCCGCATCGTCAACATGACCGCCCTGACGGTGGCCGACGCCAACGCCGCCCGCGGCTGAACGGCCGGCCCCATGGGGGCCGTGCTACACAAACTTTACATTGATACGGCGCAAGCGCCGGCCTGGGACGACCTGGCCGGCGCTTGCTTTTTGGGGGGCGCTGCGTCACACTTACGGGTCGAAATTTCGGGCAAACCCGGGTTTTGGAAGGTGTTTATCGATGTTCCAGGCGGTTGCCAATCACGCGTTGCGCACAGGTATGGCCGTGCTGCTGGGTGCAGCTTGCGCCCTGCCGGGCACGTCTGCATTCGCGCGCGGCACATGGGATGCGGCCGTGGATGCGCCTGGCATCACGCTGCAGGAATTGCCCCCGCAGGGCCGCACCACCTACGCACTGATCCTGGAAGGCGGGCCGTTCCCGTATGACAAGGATGGTGCGGTGTTCGGCAACCGGGAGCGCGCCCTGCCTGCGAACCGGCGCGGCTATTACCGCGAATACACCGTCAAAACGCCCCGTTCCCGCGACCGAGGTGCACGCCGCATCGTCTGCGGCGGCCAGCAGCCGCAGCAACCCGATGCGTGCTACTACACCAGCGACCACTACAGCAGTTTCCGGAAGATCACGCCATGAGCTACCAGGACTTGGATTGGGACCGCCAGAGCAACGCCATGGGGAACTTCCTGGCCAGCCCGCCGTCCACCCCTGCATTGCAAAACCCCGCTTTCCTGGGGTTTGCACGAACAACAGAAAGTACCACGGAGATGGAAAAGCGCCCACTTCGTCCCGAGAACGATACCCCGCTGCGCGGGGTGCGCAGCAACATCGTGCAGTCGATCCGGGCCTTCCACATCCCCGATCTGCAGAAAGCCGCGGCCACGCTGGGTCAGCATTTCCTGTACGCCAACCTGGCCCACGCCCAGAACAAGCCTGACATCCTGGAGCTGATTTCCACCCAGTTCCACTTCCCTGCGCATTTCGGCAAAAACTTCGATGCGCTGTACGACTGCCTGACCGACCCCATCCACAAGGCCGGCCCGCAGCCGGGCTTCATCCTGGTGCTGGACCAGATCCCCACCACCACCAAGTTCGACAAGGAAGCGCGCGAGCAGTTTCTGGACTGCTTCCGCGATGCGGCCGAGTACTGGGCCGAGCGCAAGATCGCCTTCCGCTGCTTCTACTCCTTCCTGTAAGCGCCGCAGCGCCAGCCCCCATGCGAAAACGCCCGGTCACACCGGGCGTTTTCGTGTAGGGCCTCTGCCGGTTCCCGTGCACCGGGCGCCGTCGGCCTACAGGGGCCGCCGTGTGGTCAGGACAGGGCCGCCGCTAGGGCTTCGTACTCGCGCACCGGCACTTCCTCGGCGCGGCGCTGCAGGTCGAAGTCGCCCGCAAAGCCTTTTTCCTCCAGCCACTTGCCCAGGGTGTTGCGCAGGATCTTGCGGCGCTGGCTGAAGGCCACCCGCACCAGTTCCTCCAGCAGCTGCGGGTTCAGCGCCGCAGGCTCGGCCTTGGGCACCATGCGCACCACGGCACTGTTGACCTTGGGCGGCGGGTCAAAGCTCTCCGGCGGCACGAACAGCACGTTTTCCATGGCGTAGCGCCACTGCAGCATCACGGACAGGCGCCCGTAGTCGGACGAACCGGCATCGGCCACCATGCGGTCGATCACCTCTTTCTGCAGCATGAAATGCTGGTCCTGCACCACGTCCACGCAGTCCATCAAATGGAACAGGATGGGCGACGAGATGTTGTAGGGCAGATTGCCCACCACGCGCAGCCTGGGCACGCCCAGGCGCTGGGCCAGTGCCCGGAAATCCACCTTCAGCACATCGCTCTCGACCACGTCCAGCTCGGGCCGCAGACGCAGGCGCACGGCCAGGTCACGGTCCAGCTCGATGACGGTGATCTTGCCCAGGCGCTCCACCAGGGGCTGGGTCAGCGCCATCAGGCCGGGGCCGATCTCCACCACCGGCTCGCCGGCCTGGGGGTGGATGGCATCCACGATGGCGTCGATGATGCCGTGGTCGGTCAGAAAGTTCTGGCCAAAGCGCTTGCGGGGAATATGTTTCATGCCAAGCAAAAGCGGTGCCTCAGCACCGCTCGGTAAGAAAAAGAAAGGGGCACAGCCGGAATGATGGCACTCCCGCTGTGCCGACGGGGGCACAGGGGCATCCCGCCACCCGTACGCCCCTGTCCGCCGCGCTTACTGCGGCGGCTCGCGGTATTCCACATAGGTGCGGCCACGCAGCTCCTGCAGCCAGGTGTCGTAGTCTTTTTCGGTCTTCTGGGCCTTGACCACATCGCGCAGCATCTCGCGCTGCTCACGCTGGCTCAGCGCGGCCTGGCGGCGTTCCACCAACTGGATCAGGTGCACGCCAAAGCGCGAGACCACGGGAGGGCTGATTTCGCCGGGCTGCAGACGCTCCAGCACCTGCTCGAACTCGGGCACATAGCGGCCCGGGCCGGCCCAGCCCAGATCGCCGCCCTGGGCGGCACTGCCGTCCTGCGAATACTGGCGCGCCAGCGCTTCGAAAGTGGCATTGCCCTGGAGGATGCGGTTGCGCAGCTCGGCCAGGCGCTCGGCCGCTTCCCGCTCGTTCATCTGTGCGGAGGTGCGCAGCAGAATGTGGCGGGCATGGTTCTGCGCCACCACCATGGGGACGCCATCGGAGCTCTTGTCGATCACCTTCAGCACGTGGAAACCGGCTGGCGAGCGCACCGGCCCCACCACGCTGCCCACCGCCGCGCTGCGCACGGACTGCACAAACAGCTCGGGATAGCGGTCGGCCGGACGCAGGCCCAGGATGGGCGTTGTCTTGACATCGGAGAAGCGCTGGGCGGCTGCCTCGAAATCGCCGCTGCGGGCCGCCTGTGCGGCTTCCTCGGCACGTGCCTTGAGCTGCGCCACCTGCGCTTCGGAGGCGCCTTCGGGCACGGCCACCAGGATGTGGCCCAGGTTCAGTGCCGCCACAGCGGCATCGGTCTGCCCGGTCTTGCTGCGCTGCTCGCGCAGGTAGCGGTCGATGTCCTGTTCGCTGACCTTGACCCGGTTGTCCACTTCCCGCTCCCGCAGGCGCTGCAGCGTCATCTGGTTGCGCAGCTCGTCGCGGAACTTGGCTTCGGCGATGCCTTCCTTCTTCAGCTCGCGCAGCAGCTGGGCCTTGCTGATGCTGTTGTTGCGGGCCACGGCCTCCATGCCCTGGTCCACCGCGTAGTCATCGACCTTGATGCCGATTTCCTTGGCGTACTGGATCTGGGCCTTTTCCAGAATCAGGCGCTCCAGCACCTCGCGGGCCAGCTGTGCCTGGGGCGGACGCTGACCGCCTTCCTTGGCCAGACTGTCCTCGACCCGTGCCATGCGGGCACGCACTTCGTTGTTGGTCACCGGCTCGGAATTGACCACCGCCACGATGTAATCGGCCGAGCGCAGGCCCTGCGCAGCCGCTTCGCGGCGCAATTCGGGCGTCTGGGTTTGCTCCAGTGCGCGGGACATGCCCGGCGCACCGCTGGCACGCAGTCCCTGGGCCGAAGCACCCATGCCGGCCAAGGCCGACAGACACAGAACACTGGCGGACACCGCATGGCGCGGCAATGCAGAAAATCGCATGGAACGGATCATGGAAATCAATCGTAATTGCTGAAGCGGCTGGCAACAGAGTCGGTTCCGTCACGCAGGCCGCGGTAACGCGGAATCTGGTCTTTGAGGCTTTGCAGGGGATCGTTGCCCAGGCTCAGGCGCGAGAAGCCCACGAACTCGACCTGGAACATCAGCTTGGTCGCCGAAGAGCGGATGCTGTTCTGGTGGCGTTCCACCAGGACCCGGCCAATCCAGCAGCAGCTGTCGTACTCGAAGCCGACCACGGTGTCGATCATCTTGTTGTCCTGCATGCTGTAGTTCATCCGGCCCACGGTGTACCAGCGGCCCTCGCCCGGCAGGTTGCGGCGTGCTGGCGGGGTGAAGTCTCCCCCCAGCAGCGCGGCCACCGGCCACTGCCAGCCCACATCCACCTGTTCGCTGGAGCCCCGCTGCATGCGGTACGCCATGCTGATGGTTCGGTAGGGTCCCGGGCTGTAGCGGGCGCTGACCGTGGAGCGGGTGCTGCGGTTGGTGTCCTGGTTGTACTGCACCGTGCTGTCGAACGCCCAGCGCTGGTTCCAGTTGAAACCGGCCCCGAGCAGCAGGTCCGACAGGCTTTCGGTGCCCGGCACCTCGCCCGGCAGGGTCACGCGCTGGTCCTTGAAGCGCATGCGCTGGGCAATCCCCAGGCGCACCGCTTCCGCACCTGTCTGGCGGTCCAGCCAGCGGGTGGTCAGGCCCATGGTCAGCACATTGTTGTCGGCTATGCGGTCCTGGCCCACATAGCTGTTCTCCATGAAGATGGAGGCGAAGTTGAAGTCCGAACGCGCCGTGTCATAGACCGGCAGCATGGACTGGTCGCGGTATGGCGTGTAGGCGTAGAAGGCGCGCGGCTCCAGCGTCTGCACGTAATCCTTGCCGAAGAACGTGGTGTCGCGCTCGAACACCAGCCCGCTGTCCAGGCTGAACGTGGGCAGGGTGCGCTGGAAGCTGGTTTGGCCATTGATGACCGTGTTGTCCAGCTGGTAGCTGGTGGTGTGGATCTGCACCTTGGGCTTGATGAACCAGCCCGGCGCCAGGAAGGAGCGGCTCAGCTGGGCCAGGGCATAGCTGCGCTGGCCATTCCAGATGTGGTTGCTGCCATCGAGGTTGTGGGCGCGAAAACGCGTGGTGTCGGCTTCCCAGCTGAAATCCAGCCCGCCGGGCAGGTCGTAGGGGGTGTAGCGCCACACCAGCTGCGGCATGCGGTCAAAGGGCGGCACGATGGGCGAATCCACCTGCTGCTGCACCTGCCACTGCTGCATCAGCAGCGTCACGCTGTGGTCGTTGCGCGCCCAGCTCAGGGTCCCGGTGCTGGGCACCAGCCGCTCGCGCAGCAGCTTGCTGGCACGGGTGAAATCGCGCCAGTAGTTGCCATCGCTGACGCGGTTCACGTCAAAGCTCAGGCCCAGACCGCCGATCGGGGAATCGAAGGACTGACGGTGCTTCCAGGAATAACCCCAGCGGTCCCGGTCGCGCAGCTTGTCCTCGGGCATGGCCTCCAGCGTCAGTTCGCCGCTGTACTTCGGCTCCAGATAGCGGAATTCTCCGGCCAGCCCCAGGCCGCGCTTGCTCATCACCGTAGGGGTGAGGATGGCATCGCGGTTGGGCGCCAGATTCCAGTAGTACGGCTGGGCATATTCCATGCCGTTGACGCTGTCGATGCCGATGCTGGGAGGCAGCAGACCGGATTTGCGCTTGTCCGACAGCGGAAAGCTCACCGCGGGCACCGGCAGCACCGGCACGCCCTTGAACTCCAGCACGGCGTCCTTGGCATAGCCCACTTCTTCCGCGCGGTCCAGCTGGATGGTCTTGGCACGCAGCACCCAGTCGGGCTCCCAGCTGGCGGAATCGTCGCGCAGGCAGGTGGTGTAGGTGGCATCGTGCACGACGGAGCGGTCACGGTCGATGAAGTCCACCCGCGAGGCATCGCCATGCGCCTGGGTCTGCAGAAACTGGTAGCTGGCGTCGTTGAACTGGCCCTGGAAGGCGTCCACATGCAGCTTGAGCGCCGTGCCCTGGTACACATCTCCGCCCTTGTTGATGTGCACACTGCCTTCGGCGTCGACCAGATCCTCGGCCACGGAGTAGTCCACGCGGTCGGCGCGCACCACCATATCGCCCTTGCGCAGTTCGGCATTGCCGCTGACCTGGGCCCGCACGTCGGCCTGGCCGGTCACATGGTCACCGCGCACATAGGAGGGCAGTTGGTCCTCGACGGCCGCTGGCAGCTTTTCCAGCAGCTGGCTGCTGGGCTTGAGCTGCAGCGGCGGCAGATCACCGCCGCCGTCCGGGGGCGCGGTCTGCGCCCAGGCGCCGGAACAGGCCAGCAGGGCAGCGGCCGCCAGCGGACGCACAACGGCACCACGCGGTGGGGCGCACCGGGATGTCACGGAGAGGGCTGGGGGCAGCAAACGGGCAGACACGTTCAATGGTGGGCGAAGAAAAATCCGGGGGCACCCGGCTGGTGCCGGACGGTTTGTAGAATCCGATTATCCATGAGCGATTCCATCTCCCCCATTTCCAGCGTGGTATGGGCCGATCCGGCCCGCGAACACGCCTTCCAGACCTGGCTGACGCCCTTGGCTGTCCAGCATGGGCTGGAGCTGTCCACCCTGCGCCCGGCTTCGGCCGATGCAAGCTTTCGCCGCTATCTGCGCCTTGACCGCAGCGCAGGCGGCAGCCTGATCGTCATGGACGCCCCGCCGGACAAGGAGAACTGTACCCCTTTCGTCCAGGTGCAAGGCCTGATGCAGCAATCCGGCCTGAACGTGCCGGCCATCCTGGACTGGAACCAGCCCGACGGCTTCATGCTGCTCTCCGACATGGGCAGCCGCACGCTGATCGAGGTGCTGGACCCCGCCCGGCCCCAGGATGCCGAACTCTGGTACCGCCACGCCGTGGACCTGCTGCTGCAGTGGCAGCAGGCCTCCCGCCCCGGCGTGCTGCCGGCGTACGACGAGGCCCTGCTGCGCCGCGAGCTGCAGCTCTTCCCCGACTGGTATATCGCCCAGCACCGCCAGGTCACGCTGGACGACAAGCAGCAGGCCGTGCTGACCAAGGCGTTCGACCAGATCGTGGCGCACAACCTGCAGGCGCCCAGCGTCTATGTGCACCGCGACTTCATGGCACGCAATCTGATGCTGCCCAGCGACCCCACCCAGCCGCTGGCCGTGCTCGACTTCCAGGACGCGGTCTACGGTCCCGTCACCTACGATATCGCCAGCCTGCTGCGCGATGCCTTCCTGACCTGGGAAGAGGACTTTGTCATCGACATTACCGTGCGTTACTGGGAAAAAGCGCGCCGCTCGGGATTGATCGGCGCCAAGAGCGCCTCCGGCTGGGGCGATGACTTCGGCGAGTTCTACCGCGCCGTCGAATGGATGGGCCTGCAGCGCCACCTGAAGGTGGCCGGCATCTTTGCCCGGCTCACATTGCGCGACGGCAAGCCCAAGTACCTGGCGGATACGCCGCGCTTCATCCACTACATCCGCACCACCTGCAGCCGCTACCGCGAGCTGGCGCCGCTGCTGCGTCTGGTCGACCAGATCGAAGGCATCCAGGCCCAGGTCGGCTATGCCTACGGCCGGATGTGATCATCGGCTTGCACCGCACCCTCTGCACCTGCAGCGCCAGTTTCCGGGGCCCCTCATCTGACACTGGCTGCATACCCTCTTCACCCGTTTCTTCCTTGCCAGCACCCACCGCATGCCGCGCTTTCACTGCCCCCTGCCGCTGACCACCGGCGCCGAACTGGACCTGCCCGCCGGCGCTGCCCGCCATGTGCAGGTGCTGCGCATGCAGCCCGGCCACACCATCACCCTGTTCGACGGCAGCGGCGACGGCGAATGGAGCGCCACCATCCTGCAGATGGGCCGCAGCACGGTGCAGGTGCGTGTGGAGGCCTTCCACGCCACGGCGCGCGAAGCCTCCCGCCCGGTGCACCTGCTGGCCGGGATCACCGCCAACGAGCGCATGGACTGGCTGGTGGAAAAAGCCACCGAAATCGGTGTGGCCAGCATCACCCCGCTGCTGGCCGAACGCAGCGTGCTCAAGCTCAAGGGCGAGCGCGGTGACAAGAAGCGCAGCCACTGGCAGGCCGTGGCCGTGGCCGCCTGCGAGCAATGCGGTGGCAACCGCGTGCCCGCCATCCACCCGGCGATGACCCTGGCCGAATGGACCGCCGCCCACCCGCAGGCCGACTCCGCAGACACGCAGCGCGTACTGCTCTCGCTGGCCGAAGGCACACGCCCGCTGCTGCAGGCCGTGGCGGCCGGCCAGACACCGGTCCTGTTCCTGTCCGGCCCCGAAGGCGGCCTGTCTCCGGCCGAAGAGGCCCTGGCCCGCGCCCAGGGCTTTGCCCCGGTCACGCTGGGCCCGCGTGTGCTGCGCGCCGAAACCGCCCCCATCATGGCGCTGTCCGCACTGGTATTGGGTTGAACCCGCAAACGACCGTTCGTCGTGTCAACGTGGTAATTTTTGCCTGCGGCTCTGTCCAAGAGACGACATTTTCCTAGAATCCGGAAACATTTATTTACAACCGGACCCCTGCGCAGGTTACCCACCGGCGCAGCCCAGAAGGAAAGCTGCCGTGACATCCGCCACCGAGCCGCCTTCGCAGACGGCCCGCATACGGCGCTGGCTGCTGTCGGACGATCCGCACATCCGCACCCACACGGCCATGTCCGGCCTGGCCCTGGTGCTGATGGCGTGCTGCGTTGGCTTGCTGCTCTGGCTGGCCCTGAACAGCCACGCCCCCCTGTCCTGGGTCGTCAGCTGGAGCCTGGTGTCGCTGGGAGGCCTGCTGGCAGCCACCCTGGCCATCCGCCTGGGCTGGACACGCCGCCTGAACGACCCCTCGCTGACCCTGCCGCAGATGCTCTGGGCCATCACCAGCGCTGCCGTGGCCTATCTGGTGGTGGCCGATGCCCGCGACATGCTGCCCTGCATGGTGGCCATGGTGCTGCTGTTCGGTTCGCTGGGCCTGCGCATGCGCCAGATCGTGGGCATCACCGTGTACGCCTTCGTGGCCACCAGCACCGCCATGGTGCTGGCCCCCCGGCTGCTGAACCAGCCGGTGTCGGTGGTCGACGCCGCCCACGCCGTGATGCTGGCCGTGGTGCTGCTGGCCTGCATGGGGGTCAGCCTGCGCCTGCATTCCCTGCGCAGCCGGCTCCAGCAGCAGCGGCTGGCCTTGTCACGGGCCTTGGAGGAACACCGGGCCCTGGCATCGCGCGATGCGCTGACGGGCCTGCTCAACCGCCGCTCCATGCTGGAGCTGCTGGAGCTGGAACAGCGGCGCTGCGTGCGGGGCCAGCGCAGCATGGCCCTGGCCGTGCTGGACATTGACCACTTCAAACGCATCAACGACAACTACGGCCATGCCGTCGGCGACCGTGCGCTGCAGGCTTTTGCCCACACCGTGCGCCACACCGTGCGCGGCGGCGATGTGCTGGCCCGCTGGGGCGGCGAAGAATTCGTGCTGCTGCTGGGGGATGTGAACGACAACGCCGCCCTCAGCCTGCTGCAGCGCATTGGACACGCCGTTTCCCAGGCCGTCGTGGCCGATGCACCCGAAGGCCTGCGCATGACCGTCTCCACCGGCCTGACCGTGCACCTGCCCGGCGAATCGGTCGAAGCCACGCTGGAGCGCGCCGACCAGGCCCTCTACCGCGCCAAGCACCAGGGCCGCAACTGCGTGGTGCTGGCCGACCTGCAGGCACCGCCGCCGCCCCCTCCTCCGCCACCGCCGCTGGCCCCGGCCGGATTGACCGGGGGCCCCGCGGTGCCCCCGCAGACAGCGGCCTCCCTCCACTGACCCCTGCCCCCGGTGCAGGGCGCGCTGGTCTGCTCCAGGGCACGGAACGCCGCTCTATCCCGCGCGCAGTGGCCATCCTGCGCTACGCTGTGCGGTTTGGACGGCCCCGTGTCCCGGGCCGTCCGCCACCTTGGAGTTTCTGCATGACTGTTTCCACCTCCGGCCCCATCACCCGCCACCATGTGGGCGCTCGCCTGTCCGAGACCGCGGTCCACCACGGCACCGTCTACCTGGCCGGCCAGATCCCTGAAAACCACCCGGATGGCGACATGCGCGTGCAGACCCAGGAGGTGCTGGGCCATGTGGAGCGCCTGCTGAACGAAGCGGGCAGCAGCAAGGCCCACATCCTGTCGTGCAACATCTTCATCCGCAACGCGGCCGACATCACCGTGATGAACGAGGTCTGGGATGCCTGGATCGTGCCCGGCCACACCCCGCCCCGCTGCACCGTGATCGCCCCGGCCATCAACCCCCAGTACCTGATCGAGGTGGTGGTCATCGGCGCGCAGATCGCGGCCTGATACGGCCTAACGCGGCGGAAACTGCTGGTCGAGCCACTGCTGCAGCCGGGTGAACACCGGCGCCGCCAGGGCCTCGCTTTCGTTGAAGATCTCGTGGAACGCCGGTCCAAAGCACTGGGCCTGCAGCACCGCCGGTGGTGCCTGCCGGGCCAGGGCGGCACTGCCCGCCGGATCCACCACCCGGTCCTGCCCGGCCCACAGCAGCAAGGTAGGCGTGCGCCAGGCCGGCGCCCGGGCCACGACCCGCGCGCCGCCTTCGGCCATGTAGCGCGCCATCCGGCCGCTGATGCGCGGGTGCTGCAAGGGATCGCGGTCATAGGCCTGCACCACCGCCGGGTCGTGTGACAGATGGCGCGAATCCACGCCATTGTGGACGCGCAGATTCGGCAGCAGCCGGGGCAGACTGGCCAGCAAGGCTTTCTGCAACCCCGACAAATGCAGCGCCAGCGCGGGGGAGGACAGCACCAGGCCCTGCACCTGGCATGCACCGGATGCCACCGCGTCCGCCGCCACCAATCCGCCCATGCTGTGTCCCAGCAGCACCAGGGGCCGGGAGGCCGGCATGCCGGCACGGGTGGCGTCCAGCACCCGCGCCAGATCGTCCAGCAGCCGCCCGTCGCTGCTCAGGCCGCCCCGGGGGCCGCCCGACCGGCCGTGGCCATACTGGTCATAGGCCCGCACCGCCATGCCCCAGCCGTTCAATCGCTGCGCCAGCGCGGCATAGCGGCCGGCGTGCTCGCCCATGCCATGCACGATCAGCACCGTGGCACGCACCGCCGCCGCAGGCGCCAGCGGCCAGTCGTAGACCGCCAGGGGCGTACCGTCAGCAGCGGGCAGGAAAGTGGACTCTGTCGGATGCATACCGCGGGGCTCTCCTTGCAGTACTCGGCGCGGATGGGCCGGGAATATCAAAAAAATAGCTGCCTGCGCCCTTTGCGTGGGCTTGGGCAGCTATTTTTGGGAATTCCCTCAGCGACTCAAGCTGTCGCTTCCTCGGATTGCGCCACCGGCATGGCGGCAATCACCTGGGCCACGGCAGCCGTGAGCTTCTTGGCATAGGGCACATGCAGGAACTCATTGGGGCCATGGGCATTGCTCTTGGGGCCCAGCACGCCACAGACCATCATCTGTGCTGTGGGGAAGCCCTGGCTCAGCAGGTTCATCAACGGGATGGTGCCGCCCTGGCCGATGTAGCCGCAGTCCGCGCCAAAGTGGGCCTGGCTGGCCGCATTCAGGGCGGTTTCAAACCAGGGGCTCATGCCCGGTGCATTCCAGCCGCTGGAGCTGGACAGACCTTCCCAGGTCACCTTGGCCTGGTACGGCGCATTGTCTTCCAGCAGCTGTTTCATCTCCTGCACGCAGGTGGCAGCGTCCACCAGCGGCGGCAGGCGCAGGCTGAGCTTGAAGGCCGTGTAAGGCCGCAGCACATTGCCCGCGTTCTGCAATGTGGGGAAGCCTTCGGCGCCGGTGACGGACAGCGTGGGCTCCCAGGTGCGCTTGAGCAGGGCTTCCACCGGATCGGTGGTGGTGGGCAGGGCCACCAGCGTGCTGCCGCCGCAGTCATGGTGGGCCCAGGGAAAGCGCTTGTAGGTTTCCTCGCCCAGGATGGTCGCCGTGGCCTTGGCCTGCGCCAGACGCTCGGGCGGCACCTGGCAGTGGAAGCTGGCGGGCAGCATGCGACCGGTCGCGCTGTCTTCCAGCCGGTCCAGCACCTGGCGCATGATGCGGAACGACGAAGGCACCACACCCGAGGCATCGCCCGAGTGCACCCCTTCGGTCAGGATTTCCACCTTCAGCGTGCCGCTGGCCATGCCGCGCAGGCTGGTGGTCAGCCACAGCTGGTCGTAATTGCCAGCACCGCTGTCCAGGCAGATCACCAGTTCCACCGCTCCCAGGCGGGAACGCAGTGCATCCACATAGGGCAGCAAATCGCGCGAACCGCTTTCTTCGGCCGTCTCGATGATGCCCACGATGCGCGGGTGGGCCACGTTCTGGCGCTTGAGTTCCTGCACCGCCGCCACGCTGGCGTAGACGGCATAGCCATCGTCTGCGCCGCCACGGCCGTAAAGCTTGCCGTCCTGGTACACCGGGGTCCAGGGGCCCAGGTCGCTGCGCCAGCCTTCGAATTCGGGTTGCTTGTCCAGGTGGCCGTACATCAGCACCGTGGGGGCGCCGCTGGCATTGGCCCCGGGCTGGGTGCCTTCCACCTCGAAGAACAGCACCGGTGTGCGGCCTTCCAGGCGCACGATTTCCAGCTTCAGGCCGGGCACTTTCTGCGCTTCCACCCAGGTGGCGGCGTTGCGCAGCACCGTGTCCAGCAGGCCCTGTGCCGCCCAGTCGGGGGCGAACATGGGCGATTTGGCGGGAATGGCGATGTAGTCCGTGAGCTGGGCCACGATGTCGCGGTCCCATTGCTGGCTGACATGCTCCAGCGCCTGTGTGGTGTCCAGCGCGGTGGACGGAATGCGTGCGTTCATGGCGAAGCTCCTGGTCACTGCGGCCCGCACAGGGCGGACGCGAAGCAACCATTGTGCGCCATGCCGGAGCCCCCACAGCGCAGGGGGCGCCAACCCGCCCCTGCCAGTCCCCCGCAGCCGGTGTCAGCGAGGCAGTGCTGGCAGTGCTGCGGCCCGTGCCTGCGCCGGCGCGGCCAGATCCAAGGTCAGGGCATCGGCGGGCTGCAGCTTGAACACGCTGACCGCCGCCTCCAGGCCGCTGGCCTGGTCGCGCATGCTGGATGAAGCCGCCGCCGACTCCTCCACCAGCGAAGCGTTCTGCTGGGTCAGCTGGTCCAGCTCGGCCACATCGTGGTTGACCTGGGCCATGCGCTCGGCCTGCTCCGAGGCGCTGGCCGAGATCTCGCCCACGATGTCGCCCATGCGCTGCACGGAGCTGACGATCTCGTCCATGGTCTGGCCGGCGGCCTGCACCAGCTGCGCACCGGACTCCACCTGGTGGACCGAGCTGCCGATCAGCGCCTTGATCTGCTTGGCCGCTTCGGCGCTGCGCCCGGCCAACGAACGCACCTCGCTGGCCACCACGGCGAAGCCCCGGCCCTGCTCCCCGGCGCGGGCGGCTTCCACGGCGGCGTTCAGTGCCAGGATGTTGGTCTGGAAGGCGATGCCGTCGATCACGCCGATGATGTCGGCAATCTGGCGGCTGCTGTCGTTGATCGCCCCCATGGTGCGCACCACCTGGCCCACCACCTCACCGCCGCGCGAAGCCACTTCCACGGCCGAAGCCGACAGCTGGTGCGCCTGGCGCGCCGCATCGGCGGCCTGGTGCACGCCCTGTGCGGTGTCCACCATGCGCTGGGCGGTGCGCGCCAGGCGGTCGGCGGTGTTGTCGGTGCGCTCGGCCAGATCGGCATTGCCCAGGGCAATCTGGCTGCTGGCGCTGGCAATGTTGTGTGCCGCCAGACTGACCTGCTGCAGCATGGCCACGTAACGCTGGCGCATGTCTTCCACCTCGCGCACCAGATCGCCAATCTCATCGCGGCGCGGGCTGTGGAAAGGCTGGGTCAGATCGCCCTGGGCCACCAGGGTCAGCGCCTGCGTCAGCCCGCGCAGCGGCTGGCTCACGCCCCGGCGCAGCACCCAGAACAGGCCGGCGGCCAGCAGGGCCAGCGCCACCGCCATGGCACCCCACACGGCAAACAGCGCACGGCGCTGGCCGGCCATGGCTTCGCGGTCCGAGACTTCGGTCACCACCCACCAGCCGGACTGGGTCTTGCGCACCACGGCCCAGGGGTCGGCCCCTTGCTCCGGCAGCAGCGCGACCGCGTCGCGCACCCAGCCGTCCGGGCTGTCGGCCAGCGCCTGCAAGGTCGCCTGGGCCTGGGGAAGGGCCTCCAGCACCTTCTGGCCGGCATGGCTGGGATGGGCCACAAACCGGGCCTGCGCCAGGCTGGTACCCGGGTCGATCACCATGGCACCGCCATGCTCGTACAGGCGCAGCCCGGACACCTGGCGCAGCAGGCCTTCCTGGAAGGCGCTGAGGTCGGTGCCCACAAACAGAATCCCCACCACCTGGTTCTGCGCATCGCGCAGCGGCGCATAGTGCGTCATATACGGCTTGCCGAACAGCGTGGCGCGGCCGATGAAGCTCTGGCCATCGCGCACCCGGGCATAGGCCGCATGCTGGCGGTCCAGCATGGTGCCGATCACGCGCTCGCCCTGCGGGTTGCGCAGCGAGGTGGTGATGCGCACAAAGTCGTCACCCTGGCGGGCAAACACCGTGGCCACGCCACCGGTGTCGGCGCTGAACTTGTCCGGCAGCGCAAAGTTGCCGTTCAACACCTCGCCGTCCACCGACAGCTGGCCGCTGGCGCTGTCCAGCGCCACATGGCCCGCAAAGTGGCGGGCAAAGCCTTCGGAGGCCTTGACCACCATGTCGCGGTTGGCATGTTCCACCGCGTCGACCGAAGCCACCAGCGCCTGGGTGGCATGGCCCACGCTGGCCACAAGCTGCGTGCGCGAAGCCTGGTTGGTGATGGACGCGGTCACCAGGCTCAGCGCCAGCAACACCAGCGCCACCATCGCGATGGCGATGGCAGTGACCCGGCGGGCCACGGAACGACGGCCTGCAGCCGCAGAAGAAGAGGACAACATGGGATACCCGCACCAGGACACAAAACGGGCGGATTCTCACATTGCGTTACTGAGTAAGTCCTGACGAACGGCAAAGCCCTCCGATTCGTCCGCTTTTTACGGCAACCGCAGGGCTTTTTGCACCAATACAGGGAATTCTGCCTTTATCGCCGCCGACGTACAGTTCCGGCCCGCCATCGACCGCCGGCCGTCCACGGCAGGCACCCGCCGCCGTGCGGCACCGCTCAGCGGGCGTGGTAGGCGGCGATGGCCTTGCGCCCCTCGGCCGGGTCATCGGTGAAGATGCCATCGATGCCGGTGCGCAAAAAGGCTTCGAAGTCCGCCGCCACATTGCCGCGCGTGGCACCGTTTTCCACCGGGTGCGCTTTCAGGGCGGCAGGCAGAAAAGCGTTCTCGGGCCGCAGCGTCCACACATGCACCAGCAGCCCGGCGCGGTGGGCCGCCCCCACCAGGCCGGTGGGCGCAGCGTTCTTGCCCTCCTTGACCGGCACCACCATGGATTTGCTGGGGCCAATGCCGTTGGCGTAGGTGGCCACCTGGGCCAGGCCTTCGGGCGTGGTCAGGTCGGCATAACTGGGGCCCGCGCCGCGGGCCACGCTGTCGTAGGGCTGGCCCTTGGGGCTGAGCAGCTGCACCAGGCGCACCGTGCTGCGCGCGCGGATCCAGCGCAGGTTGTCCACCTCGAACGACTGCACCAGCACCGGCGCCTGGGCGTCGTTCCAGCCGTTGGCGGCCAGCACCTGCAGCAGCACCGGCTCCAGCGGCTTGCCGATCGACTGGAAATAGCTGGGGTGCTTGGTTTCCGGGTAGATGCCCACGGTGCGGCCGGTGCGCACGGTCTCGGCCTTGGCCAGGTCGATGATCTCCTGCAGCGTGGGCACCTCGAACTGGCCGTCAAAGCGCACATTGGCCGGCCGCACGGCGGGAATGCGCTCGCGCGCGCGCAGCGTCTTCAGCTCGGCCAGCGTGAAATCCTCCACAAACCAGCCGGTGATGCGCTCGCCGTCGATGGTCTTGGTGGTCTTGCGCGCCGCAAATTCGCGGCGGTCGGCCACATCGGTGGATGCCTCCTTCAGGCTGCCATCGGCGTTGAGCATGGCGATGGCATTTTCGTGCCGCGCCACCAGCACGCCATCCCGGGTGATGACCAGGTCGGGCTCGATGAAGTCCGCCCCGGCGGCAATGGCCACCCGGTAGGCCTCCAGCGTGTGCTCGGGACGCAGGGCCGAGGCCCCCCGGTGGGCAATCAGGGCCGGCTTGGGCGGCCAGGCGCCGGTACGGGGCGCGGTGGGGGAGGCCCCCTGTGCCGCGGCCGCCGCAGCAGGCGCCGGGGCCGGGCTGCTGCAGCCGGTCAGTCCCCACGGGCCCACCAGTGCAGCGGCGGTGGCGGTCAGGCAGTGGCGGCGGGTGATGGCGGGCATGGCAGTCTCCGGTTGCAAAGGTTTTTTCCATCCGCGCAGCGGCGCGGCGCTTTCTGCCCCTGATTTCACCACCAAACAGGCAGGGCTCCTCGCGGCGCCGCGCACCGCTTGCAAAGGGTTTTTCAGATTTCTGCCGCGTCCGTGCGGGCATAGGCCTGCAGCCAGCCCAGGCCCTGCGAAGTGCCGGCACGCGGGCGGTATTCGCAGCCGACCCAGCCGGTGTAGCCCAGCTGGTCCAGCAGATCGAACAGATAGGGGTAGTGCAGCTCGCCGCTGTCCGGCTCATGCCGGTCGGGCACGCCCGCAATCTGGATATGGCCCACGCGCCCGGTGGGCAGGTAGTGGCGCAGCTTCATGGCCACATCGCCTTCGACGATCTGGCAGTGGTACAGGTCCATCTGCACCTGCAGCCGGGGTGAATCCACGGCCTGCACCAGCGCATGCGCCTGGTCCTGACGCTGCAGGTAGTAGCCAGGCATGTCGCGGCCGTTGATGGGCTCGATCAGCAGCGCCACCCCCGCATCCTGCGCCTGCTGGGCGGCCCAGTGCAGGCGCTCCGTCACCAGGGCCTGCACGCCGGCATGGCTTTGGCCCGCCGGCAGCAGGCCGCTCATCACATGCACGCGCGGGCATTGCAGGACGCTGGCGTACTCCAGCGCCTGCTGCAGGCCCGCACGGAAGGCAGCATCCTGCCCGGCTAGGCACAGCGTGCCGCGGGCACCGGCATCCCAGGCGGTGGCCATGGCGTCCAGTGTGGTGCCGCCCGGCGGCGCGTTGAACAGCACCTGCTGCAGGCCATGGGCACGCAGCTGCTGCGCCAGCTGTGCTGGGGCATAGGCATAGGGAAACAGGTATTCCACCGCCCGGAAACCATCGCGCGCCGCAGCGGCAAAGCGTTCCAGAAACGGCAGCTCGGTGTACATCAACGACAGGTTGGCAGCGAACTGGGGCATGGGCCCATTATCGGAAGCGCCCTGCCCTGCTGTCTGTCACCGGTCTGTCGCAGGCGACGACATTGCGCCCGGCTGTGCGCCAGATCAACCTCTTTCGAGGCAGAACACCGCCGTGCTGGCGCGCAGATTCGGCAGGGTGCGAATCACCTGGCCTTCCCGCAGGCCGAAGGAATCGACCACGTTCAAGCGGTTCTTGTGCGCCAGCACCTCGAAGTCCTTGTACGTCCCAACGCGGATATTGGGCGTGTCATACCACTGGTACGGCAGGTGGCGCGTGACCGGCATGCGCCCGCGCAGCACCGAAAAGCGGTTGGGCCAGTGGGCGAAATTGGGGAAGGTGACCACGCTCATCCGGCCCACGCGCGCGGTTTCGCGCAACATCGTTTCGGTATTGCGCAAGTGTTGCAAAGTGTTTATCTGCAGCACCATGTCGAAGCTGTTGTCATCGAAGATGGCCAGGCCTTCATCCAGGTTCAGCTGCAGCACATTGACGCCGCGCTGCAGGCAGGCCAGCACGTTGTCGTCGCTGATCTCCACACCGTAGCCGGTACAGCCGCGTTCACGCTGCAGATACTGCAGAAAGGCGCCGTCGCCGCAGCCCAGATCGAGCACGCGGGCGCCCTGGGGCACCAGCTGGGCCAGTGCTTGCATGGTGGGGGTGGCGGTCATGCGCGGAACTCCTTGGCAATGCCTTCGAAATAGGCGCGCATGGCGGCCAGGTAGCGGGGGTCGTCCAGCAGAAAGGCGTCATGGCCGTGCGGGGCGTCGATCTCGGCATAGCCCACATCGCGCTGGTTCTGCAGCAGGGCATGCACGATCTCGCGGCTGCGCCCCGGGGCAAAGCGCCAGTCGGTGGTGAAGCTCACCAGGAAGAACTTGGCCAGCGTCTTGGACAGCGCCGCCTTCAGATTGCCGCCGTGCTTCTTGGCTGGGTCGAAGTAGTCCAGCGCCCGGGTGATCAGCAGGTAGGTGTTGGCGTCAAAGTAGCCGCTGAACTTGTCGCCCTGGTAGCGCAGATAGCTCTCGATTTCGAACTCGATGTCCTGGGTGGTGAACTGGATGTCCGGGCCGTTGCGCAGCGCACGGCCGAACTTCTGGTTCATCACATCGTCGCTCAGGTAGGTGATGTGGCCGATCATGCGGGCGATCCGCAGGCCGCGCTGCGGCACCACGCCATGGGCGTAGAAGTCGCCGCCGTGAAAATCCGGATCGGTGACGATGGCACGGCGCGCCACCTCGTTGAAGGCAATGTTCTCGGCGTTCAGATTGGGCGCACTGGCCACCACCACGGCGTGGCGCATGCGCTCCGGATACTGCAGCGTCCAGCTCAGTGCCTGCATGCCGCCCAGGCTGCCGCCCAGCACGGCCGCCATCTGCCGGATGCCCAGCCGGTCCAGCAGCAGCGCCTGGGCATTGACCCAGTCCTCCACCGTCAGCACCGGAAAGCTGGAGCCGTACACCGCGCCCGTGTCGGGGTTGGTGTGCATGGGGCCGGTGGAGCCGAAACAGGAGCCCAGGTTGTTGACCCCGATGACGAAGAACTTGTCGGTATCGACCGACTTGCCCGGGCCGATCATGTTGTCCCACCAGCCTTCGCTCTTGGGCTGGCCTTCGTAGACACCCGCCACATGGTGCGAGGCGTTGAGCGCGTGGCACACCAGGATGGCGTTGGACTTGTCGGCGTTCAGCGTTCCGTAGGTTTCGAACGCAAGGGTGTAGTCGCGGATGCTGTGGCCGCTTTGCAGCGGCAGCGCATCCGGAAAATGCATGGATTGCGGTGTGGCGATGAAGGACATGAAAAAACCCGGCATCGCTAAAAACGAGGCCGGGTCGATAGATGTCGTCGGACGGGTCTTTAGCAGGATTTATAAAGCGCCCGCAAGCTGTAGCAAATCGGCGCGTGAGCGGCAATTATGCCAAATCCTTGAGCATGGGCGCAAACAGCGCCAGCAAGCCCAGCACCAGGAAAATGACCGCCGACACCAGATGCACCATGCGGATGGGCACCTTCTTGACCAGCTTGTCGCCCAGCCACACCACCGGGGCGTTGGCCAGCATCATGCCGAAAGTGGTGCCCGCCACCACCCAGACATAGGCGCCGCTGTACTGGGCCGCCAGCATCACCGTGGCGATCTGGGTCTTGTCGCCCATCTCGGCCAGGAAGAAGGCAATCAGCGTGGTGCCGAACACGCCCCAGCGGGAATGCTGGGACGTGCCGTCATCGTCCAGCTTGTCGGGAATCAGCATCCACACCGCCATGGCGATGAAGGACAGGCCCAGGATCCAGCGCATGGCGTCCGGGCCGACCATCTGGGTCACCCAGGCGCCCACGGCGCCGGCCAGGGCATGGTTGACCAGCGTGGCCACCAGAATGCCCAGCACGATGGGCCAGGGCTTGCGAAAGCGTGCCGCCAGTACGAGGGAGAGCAGTTGGGTTTTGTCGCCCATCTCGGCCAGGGCGACGATGGCGGTAGAAACAAGGAAAGCGTCCATGGTGGGGTTATCTTGTGTAAATCACGGCCGGATGATTGCGAGCGCGCATTGACCACACCCCGACTCCGGCACGTGGATCGGTGTGTAGTCAATGGTCTCGCCCAGCTCCAACAAGAGAACCGCGTACGCCATAGGGCAAAGCCCCAAGTCTGTTGACGCACGCTTTTGGCACCTTGCGTACCAAACGGGCTACTCCCCAAAGACAAACGGCATTCTACCGCCCCGCCGTGGTGCACTGCGTTTAAATGGGGTTTCCGGGTTTTCTCGGATGACATGTTGTAAGCAGCACAAAGTTGTCTATACCCTGTGAAACTCGCATTCTTATGATTGATAATGCCTTGAGCTTTTGTGCTTATCACAGAGGCCAGTGCGTTAGCGTCTCTACCGTCGTCACGTTTGCGGACACCTAGGGCTCCATCGCGTTTTCACTTTTTTCCTGGAGTCTTCCATGGGTAACAAACTCTACGTCGGCAACCTGCCGTACTCTTTCCGCGACAACGATCTGCAACAAGCTTTCAGCGAATTTGGCAATGTCAGCAGCGCCAAGGTCATGATGGAGCGTGACACCGGCCGTTCCAAGGGCTTCGGCTTTGTGGAAATGGGCAGCGATGCTGAAGCCCAAGCCGCCATCCAAGGCCTGCACGGCCAAAACCACGGCGGCCGTGACCTGGTGGTCAACGAAGCCCGTCCGATGGCTCCCCGCCCTCCCCGCAGCGGCGGCTTCGGCGGCGGCAACTACGGTGGTGGTGGCGATTTCGGCGGTGGCCGTCGCAACAGCTACTAAATAGCCCGCGCTTTTACGCCTCAACGTCAAAGCGAAAAGAAAGGAACCTTCGGGTTCCTTTTTTGTTTAGAAATGTCACAAATTTACCCGCCCAACGGTAATGCTTCTTTTGCTCCCCCATTAATAATGTTTTACGGGAATACTCCCGCGGGTGATCTGCAGGTCCGTTTTCCAGCGCGCGGTGCGATGAAGGCTTGTATAGGTCAAACAAAGAAGGATATTGAGGAGCGATTGATGGGAAATAAGTTGTACGTAGGAAACCTGCCCTACGGCGTGCGTGACAATGATCTGGAACAGGCCTTCTCCCAGTTTGGCACCGTGACAAGCGCCAAGGTCATGATGGAGCGTGACACGGGTCGCTCCAAAGGTTTTGGATTCGTGGAAATGGGCAGCGATGCCGAAGCCAGTGCCGCCGTCCAGGGCATGAATGGCCAGCCGCTGGGCGGGCGCAGCCTGGTGGTCAATGAAGCCCGCCCCATGGAACCCCGTCCGCCCCGCAGCTTCGGTGGTGGCGGTGGCGGTGGCGGCTATGGCGACGGCGGTGGCCGCCGCGACAGCTACGGCGGTGGTGGTGGCGGCGGTGGCGGCTACAACCGCGACCGCGAAGGCGGTGGTGGCTACGGTGGCGGCCGCCAGGACGGCGGCTTCCGCAGCCCCTATGGCTCGGGCCCGCGTGGCCGTGGCGGCTATGGCGGCGGCGGTGGTGGCGGCTACAACGGCGAATAAGCCCACCGCATTACCTCTGCTGCAAAAAAAGGCCTCTGACAGAGGCCTTTTTTTATGGAAACTTTCCCGTGGATCTTTGCGCGGCCATGCCGGCCACATATTCGGTCCGCGGTATTAACGCCCGGGCTCCAGCACCCCCCGCACGCGCCCCTGCATTTGCACCACCCGCGACACATTGTCGTAATCCAGCTGGTCGGCCGTAAACCGGTCCTTGCCCTGGGTCAGCACCACCGGCAAATGCGATTTCACCCGTTCTTCCTGGGTCCAGGCATGCAGAAACTCGCCTTCAAACTGCATGGGTGACTTGGGCGGCAGAGGCTGCCGAATCACCACCGCATTGCCCCACAGCTGGACTTCCGAGGCATCCGAATTGCTGATGCCTTTCTTGGCCGTGGCCGTGGTCTTGGCACCGTCCGGGGCATAGCCGCGCATATCCACATTCTGGATTTCCAGGGTATCGGTATCGGGGTAATGGTCGGCCTGGTCCCCCCGGATTTCGCTTTGCATGCGCCCCTGCACATCGAAATCCTTCACCATGAAGTGGACCATGGTGTAGTCCGGGTCGTGGCCCACGGACCGCTCCTGCGCCGTTTTGGGCGCAGACGGCGCATTGCGCACCAGCCACCATGAGCCCAGCGCCAGCAGCGCCATCAGCAGCACCGGCAGGTACAGGGACAGGCTTTCCCAGGAGCGGCGGACAGCTTGGATCATGGCAGATAGGCTTCCAGCAACCGGCGGTAGGCCCCGGTCGCAATCAACAGCAGGTCACAGACCGCGCGCACGGCCCCCTGTCCACCGGACTGGGGCGTCACAAAATCCGCGACCGCCAGGCACTCGGCATGCGCATTGGCCGGCGCACAGGCCAGCGCACTGCGGCTGAGCATGGGCAGGTCGGGCCAGTCGTCGCCCATGGCCGCAGCCTGGTGCCATTCCAGCCCCAGCGTATCGAGGATGGCCTGGGCAGCGGGCAGCTTGTCTTCCGTGCCGTAGCGCACATGGGTGACCCCCAGTTGCTGCAGGCGCAGACGCAGCGGTGCCGAATCCCGCCCGGTCACCACCGCAGGCGTGATGCCGGCTTTTTGCAGCAGCTTGATGCCGTGTCCGTCCAGGGTGTTGAAGCGCTTGTACGTTTCACCCTGCTCGGAAAACAGCAGGCCGCCGTCGGTCAGCACTCCGTCCACGTCCAGGAACAGCACGCGCACGTTCTGTGCCTTCAGCAGCAGATCGGGGGGAAATTGCAAAGCAGCGTGGGCCATCAGATCACCTTGGCGCGCATCAGGTCACGGATGTGCACGATACCGGCCAGCCGGCCTGCGGCATCCACCGCCATCACCGAGGTGATGCCGTGCTGCTCCATCAACTGGGCCGCGTCCACCGCCAGCGCTTCCGTGCTGACGGTCTTGGGGCGGGCGTGCATCAGCTGGCCGGCCGTGGCCGTGCGCAGCTCGGTGCCCGCTTCGATGCAGCGGCGCAGATCGCCGTCGGTGAAGATGCCCTGCACCTGCTGCTGTGCATCGACCACCACGGCGCAGCCCAGGCCCTTGGCGCCCATTTCGCGCATCAGCGTGCTGAAGTCGGCATCCGGCTGCACCGCAGGCACATCGCTGCCGGAACGCATCACATCGGCCACATGGGTCAGCAGCTTGCGGCCCAGCGATCCGCCGGGGTGCGAACGGGCAAAGTCCTCGGCCCGGAAACCGCGCGCATCCAGCAGCGCCATGGCCAGGGCATCCCCCAGCGCCAGCTGGGCCGTGGTGCTGGCGGTGGGGGCCAGGTTCAGCGGACAGGCTTCGCGCTCGACACTGGTGTCCAGCACCCAGTCGGCATGGCGTGCCAGCGTGGACTGCAGCCCGCCGGTCATGGCCACAATGCCCACGCCCTGGCGCTTGAGGGCGCTCAGCAGCGAGGTGATCTCGTCGGATTCACCGCTGTTGGACAGGGCCAGCACCAGATCCTTGTCGGTGACCATGCCCAGGTCGCCGTGGCTGGCCTCGGCCGGGTGCACAAAGAACGCCGGGGTGCCGGTGGACGCCAGCGTGGCGGCCAGCTTGCGACCCACATGGCCGCTCTTGCCCATGCCCATCACCACCACGCGGCCGGGCAGGCGCAGGATCTGCTGCACCACCTGGGCAAACACCTGGTTCAGGCGGTCCGCCATGGACTGCAGGGCCTGCACTTCAATGGCCAATGTGCTGCGCGCCAGGTCCAGGGCGCGCTGATCTTCTGGCGCAACAGGGCGCACAGCAACTTGCGAAGCATTCATGGCGAAATTCTATCGGCCCGCCCCATCCCCTGCAGGGCAGCAGCGAGCACCGCCCATGGTTATCCCGCCGGCACCACCAGCCCGGCATGCGCCAGCAGCATCTGCGCCTCGGCCGGCCGCCCGAACAGATAGCCCTGGAACCGCCGGCAGCCATGGGCCACCAGGAAATCCAGCTGACCACGGGTCTCCACCCCTTCGGCCACCACCTCCAACCCCAGGCTCTGGCCCAGTGCGATCACGGTGCGCACAATGGCGGCATCGTTCGCGTCCAGCAGCACATCGCGCACAAAGCTCTGGTCGATCTTTAGCTGCGACAGCGGCAGGCGCTTCAGATAGCCCAGCGAGGAGTAGCCGGTGCCGAAGTCGTCCAGCGAGAACTGGATGCCCCAGCCGCGCAAGGTCTGCATCTTGGCGATGCTGTCCTCCACCTCGTCCAGCATCAGGCTTTCGGTCAGCTCCAGCTTCAGCCGGTCGGCGCGCGCCCCGGTGTCGCGCAGAATGTCCTGCATGCGGGGCACAAAGTCGGCATGGCGGAACTCCTGGGCACTCAGGTTCACCGCCAGGGTCCAGTCGGCCGTGGCCGCATCCTGGGCCCACAGCGCCAGCTGCTGGCAGGCCAGGCGCAGCACCCAGCGGTCCAGCGCAAAAATCAGCCCCATCTGCTCGGCGGCGGGAATGAAGGCCCCGGGCGGAATCAGTCCGCGCTCCGGGTGCTTCCAGCGCACCAGGGCTTCTGCCCCCTGCACCCGGCCCTCGGCATCCACCACCGGCTGGTAATGCAATAAGAAATGGCCCTGTTCCAGGGCCATGCGGATATCCACCTCCAACGCCGCACGTTCGCGCACGGTGCGCTGCAGCTGCGGGTCGAACACGCTCCAGGCATTGCGTCCCCGGGTCTTGGCTTCGCCCAGTGCCAGTTCCACGCACTGGCGCATTTCGTCCACCGAGCGCTCCAGCCCCTGGAAACCCGCCACCCCGATGCAGAACGAGGGCTGGACCGCCCGCCCCTGCAACTCGAAGGCCTGTCCCAGGATGCCGATCAGGCTCAGGGCCATGGCCCCGGCACGCGCATGGGCCTGGGCCAGGTCCGGCGCCAGGCTTTCGATCATGATCAGGAACTCGTCGCCCCCCACACGCCCCACCACATCGCCGGGCCGGCACCACAGCTCCAGGCGGCGTGCCACTTCCTTGAGCAGCACATCGCCCCAGCTGTGGCCCATGGCGTCGTTGATATCCTTGAAACGGTCCACATCCAGCATCAGCAGGGCGCCGGCTCCATGGTGCTGGCTGCGGTGCAGCGCCGCGGTGAGCTGCTGCAGCATGGCGGCCCGGTTGGGCAGCTCGGTCAAATCGTCGGTATAGGCCAGACGGCGGATCTGGACCTCGTTCTGCTTGCGTTCCGTGATGTCGCGCGCCACCCCGCAATAGCCCTTGAACTGGCCCTGGGCGTCGATCCTGGGCGTGCCGCTGAGGGACAGCCAGACGGTGCTGCCGTCTTCAGCACGGTGGCACATCTCCCAGTCCTGGAAGGGCTGGCGCGCCTCCAGCACCACGCGGCTGCCGGACAGGGCCACGGCCATGTTCGGCTGGTGGCACCACAGCGCCGGCGCATCCACCGGCTGCCCTTGCAGCACTGCCTTCAGGCCCTGGGGGCAGCCATCCAGCAGCACAAAGCGCAGCTGCGCATCCAGCTCCCAGAACCAGTCGGACGACAGCGCCGTCATGCTGCGCCAGCGCTGTTCGCTGTGGCGCAGCTGCTCCTGGATGTGCACATAGTCCGTCACATCCGTATAGGTGCGCACCCGGCGCCCGTTGCGCTCCGGATGGGTGCGCACTTCCAGATAGCGCCCTTCCAGGGTGCGGCGGATATAGACCGCAGGGCAGGTGCCGTTGTTGTACGAACCCAGCTTGGCGCCGGGCGGCCAGTACACGCTGCCGTCCTCCCCGAATTCGCCGCGCGCACGCTGGAATTCGACGAGGTCGCTCAGGAAAGGCTCGCCCTGCATCAGGCTGTGGGGCAGGCCCACCAGCTCCTGGGCCCGCTCGTTGAAGACATGGATGCGGCCCTCGCCATCCAGGCTGATGATGCCCTGCGAGATGCTGGCCAGCGTGGCCGACAGCTCCCGGCTCTGGGCTTCCAGCGCATCCTGGGTGGCCCGCTGTCGGGCCAGCCCTTCGATCTGTTCCGGCAAGGTGTGCAGGTGGCTGGTGCTGCCCGGCAGCTCGGAGCGCACCACAAAATCGGCAAAGCCGGCGCGCATGGCCAGCGCCGCCATGGCCTCCTGGCCTGCGCACACCGCCACCATGGCCATGGTCCGCCCCAGCCAGCGCAGGGACTGCAGGGCATCGCCATCGGCCTGCTCCAGCGCCACCACGGCCACACTGGGGGCATGCCGGGCATGCAGGGCCTGGCCCTGGGCCAGGTCGGCGGCCTGCAATACCTGCCAGCCGGGCCGGGTGCGCTGCAAAAACTGCCTCACCTGGTCCGCATGGGCAGCATCTCCATCGATCAGCAGAACGGTCAATTCCATACAGTTGTGAGGCTCAGGCTGCATCAAAGGCCACAATACCGACACGCGGTATGCACATTCGAGGGCATTATGCGCGGCGCCAGCGACCTGCCTACACTCGCGCACTGCAGTTTTCCCAGCGCGGCTTCGCTGCGCCGGACCGCTTGTCCCTCTCCCACCCCTACGGCACACTCTGCCGAATCTTGAGCGCCTTCGCGCTATTTTTTCCTGACACCATGCCCAGCCTCAGCGTCACCGACTACCTTCGCGCCCACATCCGCACCGTGCCCGACTGGCCGGCCCCCGGCGTGCAGTTCCGCGACATCACCCCGCTGCTGCAGGACCCCAAGGTGTTCCGCGTGCTGATCGACGCCTTTGTGCACCGTTACATGGACAAGGACATGCGCCCCGACGTGGTGGCCGGCCTGGACGCGCGCGGCTTCATCCTGGGCGCCGTGATCGCCTACGAGCTGGGCGTGGGTTTTGTGCCCATCCGCAAAAAGGGCAAGCTGCCCTTCACCACCGTGGAAGAAACCTACGAACTGGAATACGGCAGCGCCACCGTGGAACTGCACACCGATGCCGTGAAAGCCGGTGACCGGGTGCTGCTGATCGACGACCTGATCGCCACCGGCGGCACCATGATGGCCGGCAAGAAGCTGCTGGAAAAGCTGGGCGCCACCGTGGTGGAAGGCGCCGCGATTGTCGATCTGCCGGAGCTGGGCGGCTCCGACCGTCTGCGTGGCGAAGGCCAGCTGCCGCTGTTCACGCTGGTGGACTTCGCCGGTCACTGAAGCGACACCACGCTCCCGGCGCCCGGCATATTCCGGACCGCTGCAGCACTACACCCCACACCTCACCGACCATGGCCTCTGATTCCGCCTCGTCCCTGGCTGCAGCCATGCCCGCATGGCTGCAGGCACTGCGTGCCCTGGCCTGGGCTGGCGGCGGCCTGTGCGCCCTGCTGGCGCTGCTGTGGGGCGCCGGCGCGCTCTGGTACCAGTGGGAAGCGCGCCCGGCCCTGCTCTGGCCGCTGCTGGCGCTGTGGGGCCTGGCCTGGCTGGCGCTGGCCCTGCTGGCCTGGCGCCACCAGCATCTGGGGCTGCTGTGGGGCGGCGGCGCCCTGCTGATGGCGCTGCTGCTGGCCTGGTGGGCCACCATCACGCCGCGTGCGGACCGCGACTGGGCCGACGACGTGGCGCGCATCACCCGCATGCAAGCGGCCGGTTCCGACGCCGACATCGTCGCGCTGCAGGATGTGCGCAACTTTGCCTGGCGCAGCGAAACCGACTACACCGCCCGCTGGGAAGACCGCCGCTACGACCTGAACCAGCTGCGCAGCGTGGACATGGCCGTTTCCTACTGGATGGGCCCGGCCATCGCCCACACCCTGGTGTCCTTCGGTTTCGACAACGGCGAGCAACTGGTGTTTTCTTTCGAGATCCGCAAGGAAAAAGGCGAAGCCTTCGACGCCCTGGCCGGTTTCTTCAAACGCTATGAATTGGCACTGATCGCGGCAGATGAGCGTGACATCCTGGCTGTTCGCACCAATGTGCGCGGGGAACAGGTGTTCTTGTACCGCGTGGACATGCCCCAGCCGGCCATGCGCGCGCTGCTGCGCTCCTACGCCGAACAGGCCGCTGCGCTGCACCACCAGCCGCGCTGGTACCACACGCTGACCGCCAACTGCACCACCATCGTCTGGGACATGGCCCAGCGCCTGGTGGGCGGCCTGCCGCTGGACTGGCGCCTGCTGGCCTCGGGCTATCTGCCCGAATACCTGACATCGGTGGGCGGCCTCACGCCCGGCCTGCCACTGGCGCAGCTGCGCGCTGCCGGCGACATCACCCAGCGTGCGCAGCAATGGCAGGCCCCTGCGGGAAGCGACGACCGCGCGGCCAGCATCGACTTCTCCCGCGCCATCCGCGCCGGCATCCCGCCGCTGCAGCCCTGAACCCGGCACCATAGAGGGCTGGGCACCACCATTGCGGTGCCGCAGCAACACCGGGCCTGGCTCTCAGCCCCCTGTCATGCAGGGGCGCGCAGGCCTGCCTACACTGGCACACCATCCCGCTCACCCCTGTCTGCCGTGATCCGTTTCCGCCGTCCCTGCCGCCCCCTGCTGTGGCTGCTGCCCGCCTGCCTGGCCCTGCTCACCGGCTGCGCGGGCGTCAAAGTCAGCTCCATCCAGCCCTCGGACTACCTGGCCCAGCGCCGCGCCGATGTGCTGACCAGCGGCCAGCTCAGCCCCGCCACGCGCGAATCGCTGCGGGTCATGGGCAGTGAAGCCAAACCCTGCCTGGCCGATGCCGCGGCCTGCCGCACCGCGCTGCGCAGCAGCGCCGGCCTGACGGACGAGCAACGCCTGTCCGCCCTGTCCGAGCTGTGGGCCCGGGAGGCCATGGACCAGGAACGCGCCCCAGCCACGCAACCCGGACAGGCCGTGGATGCCTGGCTGGAATCGGCCCGCTACGCCTGGGCCTACCTGTTCTTCACCGAACGCGACCCCACAGCACGGGCCTTCGAAGACCGCCAGACCCAGGTGCGCGACTACTACAACTACGCCGTGCAGCAGGCCATCACCGGCATGTTCCGCTACCGCAGCACGCTGTCCGAGCCCCTGCCCGCCGACCTGGACGCACTGCAGGGCGACCGCACGCAGTGGCAGCAATGGCTGCTGACCATGGACCTGTCCGGCCTGCGCCAGCCCGCCCACCGGGTGATGCCGCAGGAGCTGCTGGCGGCCACCTCGCTGACCTTCTCCGGCCTGCGCAACATCTACCGGCGCGACGGGTTCGGCGCCGAACTGGTGGCCGTGTTTCCGCCGCCGCCCGAGGCCGTCGGGCCGGATCCGCGCTGGGGCAGCATGCAGGGCCCGCCCTACCAGGAGGCGCTGTTCCCCGCCATCACCGCCTTGCTGCAGTTTGACGGCGGCACGCTGGCCGAGGTGCTGTCCACCCAGAGCCTGACCGTGCGCCTGCTGGACCCCTACCGCCAGCGCGAAGTGCAGCTGGCCGACAGCCGCGTGCCGCTGGCGGGCAATTTCACCTCGGGCTATGGCCTGTGGCTGGCCCGCTCGGGCTTCTCCACCCAGGCGCTGCGCAGCCTGTTGGGCGTGGGCAACGGCATCGTGCGGCCGCAGATCTATCTGATGCAGCCCTACGACCCCAGCCGCCGCGTGGTGGTCATGCTGCACGGCCTTGCCAGCAGCCCCGAGGCCTGGATCAATGTGGCCAACGAGGTTCTGGGCGACGAGCTGCTGCGCAGCAACTACCAGATCTGGCAGGTCTACTACCCCACCAATGCCCCGCTGGCGCTGAACCACCACGCCATCCGCGCCGCGCTGCAGGAAACGCTGGAACACTTCGACCCCAGCGGCCAGGCCCCGGCCTCGCAGAACCTGACCCTGGTGGGCCACAGCATGGGGGGCGTGCTGTCGCGGCTGATGGTCAGCAGCACCCAGGGCAATATCCTGGACGCCATGACCATGGAACTGGAGATGCCCGCCCGTACCCAGCGTCAGCTGCGCGGCCAGCTGGCCGAATACCTGGAATTCGAGCCCCTGCCCCAGGTGCGCAACGCCATTTTTGTGGCGGCGCCGCACCGCGGCACCAGCTTTGCCAACCACCGGTTGGCACGCTGGGCCGCCAACCTGATCACGCTGCCGTTTTCCATGGTCGAACAGTTTGCCGATGTGACCCTGGCCATTGCCAACGCCGCACCGCGCACCGGCAAGCAGGGGCTGTTCCGCATTCCCAACAGCATCGACAACCTGAGCGACCAGGACCCGTTCATCCGTGCCACGGCCGACCTGCCGATTTCCAGCTTCGTGCGTTATCACTCCATCATCGGCAACGATACGCCCAAGTTGCCGCTGGAAGAAAGCAGCGACGGCATCGTGCCCTATGCCAGCGCCCACCTGGCCGGAGCGGAGTCGGAGCGCGTCATCCCGTCGGGCCACAGCGTGCAGGAGCAACCCCAGGCGATTGTCGAAATCCGGCGCATTCTGCGCAGCCAGCTGACGGGGCCCTGAGCCGGTCCCACCATGGGGTCCGGGTGAGCGCCCATGCAAAAGGGAGGGCGTCACCGCCCTCCCTGCTACTTTGTCACCTTATCACCCGGTGATGCCGCGCAGCGCCACCACCGCAGCACCGTTCAGAAGCCGACCGCCAAACCGTCGCGGCGGTGGTCGGAACCGGCCACATAGGCGCTGGGCTCGCCCGGCGCCGTGTCCAGCTTACGAATCAGCTGGGCGGAACCGAAGTCCAGGCTGTTCGGCGGCGCGATCTCAGGCACATGACCCAGGGCGCGCAGCCCTTCCACCACGGCGGCGGGCACGGTGTGTTCCAGGGTCAGCGCTCCCACATCGTTGATGCGCCAGCGCGGCGCATCGCTGCAGGCCTGGGGGTTGAGCCCCTCCACCGCCTCGCGCAAAGTCATCTGCAGATGGCCCTGGGCCTGCATATTGCCGCCCATCACGCCAAACGCCATATGGGGCTGGCCGTTGCGCAGCATGAAGGCCGGGATGATGCTGTGCATGGGCCGCTTGCCGCCCGCCACCTGGTTGGGGTGGCCTGGCGTGGTGACAAAGCCCATGCCGCGGTTGTGCAGCGCAATGCCGGTGCCCGGCACCACCACGCCCGAACCGAAGCCCTTGAAATTGGACTGGATGAACGAGACCATGCGCCCCTGCGCATCGGCCGCGCACAGGTAGACCGTGCCGCCGCTGCTGGGCTGGCCCGGCGGGTAGCTGCCGGCGCGCTGCGGGTCGATCAGCGCCGCGCGGCGCTGGAGGTAGGCCGGCGCCAGCAACTGGGCGGCCGTGACCTCCATGTGCGCCGGGTCGGCAATGTGGGCGTACAGATCGGCGAAGGCCAGGCGCATGGCCTCGATCTCCAGGTGCATGCGTGCGGCCGAACCTGGCGCCGTGTCCCGGTACGGCAACTGCTCCAGGATGCCCAGCGCGATCAGCGCGGCAATGCCCTGGCCGTTGGGGGGAATCTCATGCACCGTGCGGTCGCCGAACGGGGTGGAAATGGGCTCCACCCACTCCACCTGGTGGGCAGCCAGGTCATCGGCCGTCAGCGCCGCACCGCAGGTCTGGGAAAACGCGGCAATGCGCTGCGCCAGCGCGCCACGGTAGAAGGATTCGGTCCGGGTGCGGGCTATCTCCTGCAGCGTGTCGGCCTGGGCCGGGAAGCGCCAGATCTCGCCAGTCTGCGGAGCGCTGCCATCGGGCTTCAGAAACTCGGTAAAGCCGGGCTGCGCGCCCAGATCGATGGCGGCCTGGGCCCACTGGCGGGCAATCACCGGGCTGACCGGAAAGCCATCGCGCGCATGGCGGATGGCGTCGGTGAACAGGTCTTCAAACGGCAAGGCGCCAAAACGTTCGGACAGGGCTTTCCAGGCGGCCACACCACCCGGGGTGGTGACGGAGTCCCAGCCCACCTTGGGCATGTGCTCCAGGCCCGCAAAGCGCTCGGGCGACCAGGCCTGGGGCGCGCGGCCACAGGCGTTCAGGCCATGCAGCTGGCTGCCGTCCCACACCAGGGCAAAGGCATCGCCGCCAATGCCGTTCATCGTGGGCTCCACCACCGTCAAGGTGATGGCGGCGGCCAGCGCCGCATCGATGGCATTGCCACCGCGCGCCATCGCCGCCAAGCCGGCCTGGGCGGCCAGCGGCTGGCTGGTGGACACCACATTGCGCGCCAACACAGGCTGGCGGCCAGAGGGAAAGGGAAGGCTCCAATTCATATGCACTTGTTCTCGCAATTCGTCATTTCCATGCAGGCCAGGCGTCACAGCGACACCTTGGCCGTCTTGATCACCTCACCCCAGCGTCGGTGGTCGGCCTGGGTCAGCGCCGCCAGCTTGGCACCGTCGCCCGGCGTCACCACATAGCCCTTGGCAATCAACTCGTCGATGGTGGACTTCTCCTTGAGCACCTCGGCCGTGGCCTTGGCCAGCAGATCGACCGCCGCCTGCGGCGTGCCCTTGGGGGCGTAGATGCCGAACCAGTTGTCCACGTCGTAGCCTGACACACCGGCCTGCGTCACCGTCGGCAGATTGGGCACGGCAGGCACCGCCGTCGACGATGCCACGGCCAGCGCACGCACCTTGCCGGCCTGGATCAGCGGCAGCGAAGCCGCCACGCTGTCGAACATGAAGGACACGGCGCCCGACAGCATATCGGTCACCGCCATGGCGCTGCCCTTGTAGGGCACATGCACGGCCTGGGTGCCGGTGCGCTGCAGCAGCAGCTCGGACTCCAGGTGCGACAGCGTGCCCGTGCCCTGGGAGGCAAAGTTCACCGTGCCGCTCTTGCTGCGCAGCCAGGCCACGAATTCCGCCATGGTCTTGGCCGGCACCTCGTTGTTGACGATCAGCAGGTGGGGCGCATTGGCGATCAGCGCCACGGGCACGAAGTCGCGCTGCAGATCGGCCTTGGTGGGATAGAGGTGGCCGGCAATCATCTGGTTGGTGACGGCCGCCAGGTACAGGCTGTAGCCATCGGCCGGCGCGCGCGCCACGGCATCCAGCCCCAGCGTTCCGCCGGCGCCGGGACGGTTCTCCACCATGATGGACTGCCCGATCTTCTCGCCCACCTTGTGCGCGACCAGGCGCGCCAGGATGTCGGTAGCGCCCGCGGGCGGAAAGGAGATCACCGTCTTCAGCGGGCGGGCCGGGTAGGCGTTGGCCCAGGCCGGCAGGCCCGCAGCCGCCAGAGCACCGGCCGCAGCCGGGGCCAGCAGGCTGCGCAAGGCGCCGCGGCGCGTGGTGGAAGTGGAGGAAGCAGACGTAGAAGGGGAAACCAAGAAACCGAGGGAATGCATGGGAGCCTTTCAGGGGACGGAAACCCGGCCGCCACACGACACGGCGGCGGATCCGAGAGAGGGAGACTCCCGCTACCGCGCAAGAACAGTGCCAACGGGCCCAACGCACTGCATCCACCCCGCTTCTTGCAGCATTCCCTCTGCAATCCCCACTCCCACGCCATGCTCACCCCACACTGGTGCACAGCGGCCGCACCAGCAGACAGCAGGCAGCAGGCAGCAGGCAGCAGGCAGCAGGATCCACCGCGCCGCGCACAGCAAAAAGCCCCGGCAGGCGGGGCTCAGCGGGGCGCCGCCATACGGCGGCACCAAGGGGACGGCAGGCTTACTTGCCGATGCAGAAGCTGGAGAAGATCACGCCCAGCAGATCGTCCGAGGTGAATTCCCCGGTGATGCTGTTCAGTGCCTGCTGCGCCAAGCGCAGCTCTTCGGCCAGGATGTCCAGCGCCGGCCCGGGCACGTTCAGCTGGTCATGGGCCTCCTGCAAATGCGCCCCCACGGCCTGCAGCGCCTCCACATGCCGCGCACGGGCGATGTACAGGCCTTCGGCGGCGGACTGCCAGCCGGCCACCTGCAGCAGACGCTGGCGCACGGCATCCAGCCCCGCGCCGGTGCGGGCGGACAGGCTCAGGCGCTGGTCGCTGCCCGCTCGGCCGGCCAGAGGCGCCAGCGGCTCCATCTGCGCGCCGGGCGCGGCCAGGTCGGTCTTGTTCCACAGATCGATCACCGGCACGCTGGGCAGGATGCGTTCCGCCAGCGTCTGGGCGATCTCCAAGTCGGCGGCGGCATAGTCGGCCTCCGTGGTGCGCGAGAGGTCGTGCAGGAACAGCACGGCATCGGCGGCGGCGATCTCGTCCCAGGCACGGGCAATGCCGATGCGTTCTACCTCGTCGTCGCTGTCGCGCAGGCCGGCGGTGTCGATCACGTGCAGCGGCACGCCATCGATCTGGATGGTCTGCTGCACCTTGTCGCGCGTGGTGCCGGCAATCGGGGTGACGATGGCCAGCTCAGCCCCCGCCAGTGCATTGAGCAGCGAGCTCTTGCCCGCATTGGGCTGGCCGGCAATCACCACCTTGATGCCTTCGCGCAGCAGCGCCCCCTGCTGGGTGCGGGCCAGCACCAGGCCTAGCTGTGCCTGCAGGCGGTCGAGCTGGCCGTAGGCGTCGGCTTTCTGCAGGAAGTCGATTTCTTCCTCGGGGAAGTCCAGCGTGGCTTCCACCAGCATGCGCAGATGCACCAGGGCATCGCGCAGCTCGCGGATTTCGCGCGAGAAGTCACCCGACAGCGACCGGCTGGCGCTGCGGGCTGCTGCTTCGGTGCTGGCATCGATCAGGTCGGCAATCGCCTCGGCCTGGGCCAGGTCGATCTTGTCGTTCAGGAACGCACGCTCGGTGAACTCTCCGGGCTGGGCCAGGCGCAGGCCGGGCAGCACCGGTGCCCCTGCTTCGCCCAGGCTGGCCGCCGCCTCCAGGCAGCGCGCCAGCAGCAGCTGCAGCACCACCGGCCCGCCGTGGGCCTGCAGCTCCAACACGTCTTCCCCGGTGTAGCTGTGCGGGCCGGGGAAGTACAGCGCCAGGCCGTGGTCTATCGGAGCGCCCTTGGCATCCTTGAACGGCAGGTAGCTGGCCTCGCGGGGCTTGAGATTCTTGCCGCACAGCACACGCACCAGGGGCGCGATCTGCTTGCCCGAGACGCGCACGATGCCCACCGCCCCCCGACCGGGTGCGGTAGCGATGGCGGCAATGGGATCGGTATGGCGGGCAAGCATGGGCAAGGCTTTCGAGGAGGAAATCGGTGGGGGTACCGGGTCAGCGGCCGATCATAGCCAGGGCCGCCGTCTTTGCCGCGCCGGAAGTCCCGGCACCAAAGACAACGGCCGCTTGCGGCGGCCGTTGGGGGGTCAGCGCAGGCGCTGCTTACTTCTTCTTGCCCGCATCAGCCGCAGGGGCCGACTTGAAGTTGGGCAGATTGAACTGGGGCGGCACGCCCATGCGGGTGTTGATGACCCACTGCTGTGCGATGGACAGGATGTTGTTGGTCAGCCAGTACAGCACCAGGCCGGCGGGGAACATGAAGAACATCACGCTGAAGATCAGCGGCATGAACCACATCATCTTGGCCTGCATCGGATCGGGAGGCACGGGGTTCAGTGCGGTCTGCAGCAGCGACGACAGCATCATCAGCAGCGGCAGGATGAACCAGGGGTCCTTGGCCGACAGGTCGGTGATCCAGCCGATCCAGGGCGCCTGGCGCATTTCCACCGAGGACAGCAGCACCCAGTACAGGGTCATGAACACGGGGATCTGGATCATGATGGGCAGACAGCCGCCCATGGGATTGACCTTTTCCTCGCGGTAGATGCGCATCATCTCTTGCTGCATCTGCTGGGGCTTGTCCTTCAGGCGCTCGCGCATTTCCTGAATCTTGGGGTTGATGGCCTTCATCTTGGCCATGCTGGAGTAGGCCTTGGCGTTGAACCAGTAGAAGAGGATCTTCAGGATCAGCACCAGACCGATGATGGCCCAGCCCCAGTTGCCCAGCACGCTGTGGATCTGGTCCAGCAGCCAGTACATGGGCTTGGCCAGGATGGTGAACATGCCGTAGTCCTTGACCAGCTCCAGGCCGGGGTAGATGGACTCCAGCATCTTTTCCAGCTGCGGGCCGGCAAACAGGCGCGCATCGACGGCCTTGGTTTCGCCGGGTTGCAGCGTGCCCAGGGTGGTGATGGTGCCGGCGGCATACAGGTTGTCGCCCACCTTGCGGGCGAAGTTGTCGCGCTGCACGCCATCACCCAGCAGCCAGGCGCTGGCGAAGTAATGCTGCACCATGGCCACATAGCCATCGGGCGTGGACTTCACGAATTCGGTCTTGCCCTTTTCGATGTCCTTGAACTCGACCTTCTGGAACTTCTTCTCGTGCGAGTACACGGCCGGACCGGTGAAGGTCGAGTACATGGCCGACTTTTCGCCTTCGGGCGCATTGCCGTCACGCAGCAGCTGCAGGTACAGCTGGGGGCTCACGGCGGCCGTACCGGTGTTCACCACCTCGTGCTTGACCGCGATGTCGTAGGCGCCGCGCTTCAGGGTGTAGGTCTTGACCAGCTTCACGCCGTCCATGGCGGGCGACTCGAAACGCACTTGCAGCTCGTTGGCACCATCGGCCAGCTCGCGCGCACCGGGCATCAGCTGCATGGTGGTCTTGTGCGTGGGGAAGTTGCCGCCGATCAGGCCGGTCTGGGCCAGGTAGACGCGGTTGGCGCTGTCGTCGAACAGCACAAAGGGCTTGCTCTTGTCCACGGAGTCCATGTACTTGAGCAGTTCGGCGTGCTCGATGCCGCCGCCCTGGCCGTCAAACGTCAGACGCAGCACATCGGTGCTGACGGTGATCTTTTCGCGGGCAATGGCGTCGGCCGCCGGTGCAGCGGCACCGCCGGGCACATCGCTGGCCGTAGCGGTCGGAGCGGCAACCGCTGGCACGTCCGAAGGCTTGGCCGCGGCCGGGGCGGGCGCGGTGGAAGCCGAGGGGAAGAACGTGGCTGGCTTGCCGTTGTGGATTTGCCACTTGTCCCACAGCAGAACCAGGGAAAAGGCAAATATCACCCACAGGATGGTGCGGCGAATGTCGTTCATGAAGACTTCTTTGCAGAGGAAGAGGAGGTCAAACCGGAAAACAGCCCTGGCGCACGCTCGGGCACGGGATCATGGCCGCCGGCGCACCACGGGTGGCAGCGGGCCAGACGGCGCAGGGTCAGGTAGGACCCGGCGGCGGCACCATGCCGCTCCAGCGCTTGCAGGGAATAGGCCGAGCAGGTGGGCTCGAACCGGCAGGCCGAGCCCAGCCATGGACTGAGCGTGAGGCGATAGCCCCGCACCAATGCCATGAGCAAGGCCCGCACCATGTCAGACCACCCCTTCGGAAACCGGCGGCGCAGACGCGGGTTGCGCCTTGGCGGGCTGTTGGGCCCGGCGTATGGCCGAGGCGAACAGCTGCTGCAGCTCGGCCCGCACGGCCGCCTTGAGTGTATCGGAGCAGGCACTGATGAAGTGCTTGCGATCAAAGCCCGCCCGCAGGCGCACCACATACGCCGCCTGGGCAGGCAGGGCCTGCAGCTGCGGGGCGCAGGCCTCGGCCACGGCGTAGACCTGGCGCTTGATGGCATGGCGGGTCACGGAACGCTTGGCCCAACGCTTGGGCACCAGCGGGCCCATCCACACCTGTGGATAAGCCTGTCCGGGAACGGCAAACAGGGCCTGCGGCCCTTGCACTGGAGGCAAGGAGCCGGGCCCCGAAGGAATGGTGTCGGCGGCAACCTGGGCGGATTCGAGCACCAGGCGGTGCAAGGCGAAATGCGCCGACCGGGCGATGACGCCCCCGGACATTGCCGCCTGGAACTGCGCGCGCGTCTTCAGCCGCTGCATATCCATCAGCCCCGACCTGCAGGGCGTGAGATGGGACAGGCTGCCAAACGGACTGGCCTTAGACGGCCAGGCGCTTGCGACCCTTGGCGCGGCGTGCGTTGATCACGGCACGGCCACCCTTGGTCTTCATGCGCACCAGGAAACCATGGGTACGGGCGCGGCGGGTCTTGGAAGGTTGGTAAGTACGTTTCATGTTGATTCCTTGGAAGGTTCAGTTTTGCAGTGGCTGCGCTGCTTCGAATAAGCCGCGCCCGCCTGCACCGCCCGGCTGTCGCACACCCTCTTCCAATGCGCAGCAATCATTGCCGCACCCCGGAAACAGGCGTGCACCACTACCGAAAAATTTCCAGTATTGTGCGCCGCGCGGGACATATCACCCTGAACACATTCAGGGAAACCCGAAATTATCTCAGCGTTGTCCCCTTGTTGCAATGCCCCTGCAAAACTTCCGTCAAAATACCTCGCCTATAGGAAGACAGGGTCGGGTGGGCCTTTCATTGTGGATAACCGTTTGAAAAGCTACAATCACCACCCCGTAACCGTTCCTCCTATCCACAAGAAAACCAGCAAGAAATGACCGAGGAACCCACCAACGACGCTGGCCAGGGCCTGTGGCAGGCCTGCGTCGAGCAGCTCAGCCAAGACCTGCCGGAGCAGCAGTTCAACACCTGGATCAAGCCCCTGACCGCCTCGGTGGCGGAAGACTTCTCCAAGGTCACGGTCTACGTGGCCAACCGTTTCAAGCTCGACTGGATCCGTGCCCAGTACGCGGGCCGCATTGCCGCGCTGCTGGAAGCTCTGTACGGCCAGGCCGTCACCCTGGAGTTGGCACTTGCTCACCGTGAAAGCGTGACCCGGACCTATGTGCGCCCGGTGCAGGTCGCAGCCAGCGCCGCAGCTCCGGAAGCCGGCGCCCCGGCCACCACCCTGTCGGCCAGCGAAGAAGCGGCCGCCCCGGTGTTCCGCACCCGCCTGAATCCGGCCCTGACCTTTGACACCCTGGTCGAAGGTACGGCCAACCGCATGGCCCGCTCGGCCGCGATGCACGTGGCGGGCTCGCCCGGCCACCTGTACAACCCCTTGTTCATCTACGGCGGTGTCGGCCTGGGTAAGACCCACCTGGTGCATGCCGTGGGCAACCAGCTGCTCAAGGACAAGCCAGACGCCAAGGTGCTCTACATCCACGCCGAACAGTTTGTGTCCGACGTGGTCAAGGCCTACCAGCGCCGCACCTTCGACGAATTCAAGGAACGCTACCACTCGCTCGATCTGCTGCTGATCGACGATGTGCAGTTCTTCGCCAACAAGGACCGCACGCAGGAGGAGTTCTTCAACGCCTTCGAAGCGCTGCTGGCCAAGAAGAGCCACATCGTGATGACGTCGGACACCTACCCCAAGGGGCTGGCCAACATCCATGAACGTCTGGTCTCGCGCTTCGACTCCGGCCTGACCGTGGCCATCGAGCCGCCCGAGCTGGAAATGCGTGTCGCGATCCTGATCAACAAGGCCCGCGCCGAGAACGCCGAGATGCCCGAGGAAGTCGCCTTCTTCGTGGCCAAGAACGTACGCTCCAACGTGCGTGAACTGGAAGGCGCGCTGCGCAAGATCCTGGCTTACTCGCGCTTCAACCAGAAGGAAGTGTCGATCCAGCTGGCCCGCGAGGCACTGCGCGATCTGCTGTCGATCCAGAACCGTCAGATCTCGGTGGAAAACATCCAGAAGACGGTGGCCGACTACTACAAGATCAAGGTGGCGGACATGTACAGCAAGAAGCGCCCGGCCAGCATTGCACGGCCGCGCCAGATTGCCATGTACCTGGCCAAGGAGCTGACGCAAAAGAGCCTGCCGGAAATCGGCGAGCTGTTTGGCGGCCGCGACCACACTACCGTGTTGCACGCCGTCCGCAAGATTGCGGGTGAACGCCAGCAACTGACCGAACTGAACCAGCAGCTCCATGTGCTGGAACAGACACTCAAAGGCTAATTTCCCGCCTGCGGGCCGGACTGCGGACCTGTGTCCGGGCCGGCAGGGGCACAATGGGGGTTTGGGCAGCAAGAGGGGGTACGCCACCATGTGCCGCTGGCCCAAACGCAGTCCCCGCATCACCATCAGAGGTTGACATGATCGTCCTGAAAGCCACACAAGACAAAGTTCTCGCGGTCCTGCAATCGGTGTCCGGCATTGTTGAACGCCGTCACACCCTGCCCATCCTGGCCAATGTGCTGATTCGCAAGACGGGCAACGCCTTGCAGCTGACCACCAGCGACCTGGAAATCCAGATCCGCACCACGGCCGAGCTCGGCGGTGACACCGGCGACTTCACCACCACGGTGGGTGCCCGCAAGCTGATCGACATTCTGAAGACCATGCCCGGCGACCAGACCGTGAGCCTGGAGACACAGCAGTCCAAGATGATCCTCAAGGGCGGCAAGAGCCGCTTCACGCTGCAGACCCTGCCGGCCGAGGACTTCCCGCTGGTGCAGGAAGCCGCCGCTTTCGGCCCGGCCTTCAGCGTGCCGCAGAAGGTGCTCAAGGAGCTGCTGGGCCAGGTCTCGTTCGCCATGGCCGTGCAGGACATCCGCTACTACCTCAACGGCATCCTGTTCGTGGCCGAAGGCAACACGCTGAGCCTGGTCGCCACCGACGGCCACCGCCTGGCTTTTGCCAGCGCCGAGCTGGATGTGGACGTGGGCATCAAGCAGGAAGTCATCCTGCCGCGCAAGACCGTGCTGGAACTGCAGCGCCTGCTGAGCGATGTGGGTGGCGAAAACCAGCCCCGCATCGAGATGCAGTTCGCCAACAACCAGGCCAAGTTCACCTTTGCCGGCATGGAGTTCGTCACCAAGCTGGTGGAAGGCAAGTTCCCCGACTACAACCGCGTCATCCCGCGCAACCACAGCAACAGCATCACCCTGGGCCGTGCCCCGCTGCTGGCCTCGCTGCAGCGCACCGCCATCATGACCAGCGACAAGTTCAAGGGCGTGCGCCTGAACCTGGAGCCGGGCACGCTGCGCGTGGCCTCCACCAATGCCGAGCAGGAAGAGGCAGTGGACGAGCTGGACATCGACTACGGAGGCGACACCATCGAAATCGGTTTCAACGTGACCTATCTGATCGATGTGCTGGCCAATATGGGCCAGGACATGGTGCAGGTCCAGCTGGCCGACGGCAACAGCTCCGCCCTGGTCACCATCCCCGAGAACGAGCGCTTCAAGTACGTGGTGATGCCCATGCGCATTTGATGCCACTGGGGTGCCCGGCCCGGCTGGGCGCCCCCTCGAAAGAGCGGCCGATCCTGCGCGGATCGCGCTCTTTTCCACCGTTAGTTCATTGAATTCAAGGCAGGGCAGGTGCAGACAGCGCCTGCTCTTGCAGCACAAGGCATTTCATCCATGACCGCAGAGAACCAGCCAGATCCCCAGAACCAAGCCCCTGCAGGGGCCGACGCAAGCGGCTATGGCGAAGGCGCGATCCAGATCCTGGAAGGCCTGGAGGCCGTGCGCAAGCGCCCCGGCATGTACATCGGCGACACCTCCGACGGCACCGGTCTGCACCACCTGGTCTTTGAAGTGGTGGACAACTCCATCGACGAAGCCCTGGCTGGCCACTGCGACGACATTCTGGTCACCATCCACGCCGACGGCTCGCTGTCCGTCATCGACAACGGCCGCGGCATCCCCACCGGCGTGAAGATGGACGACAAGCACGAGCCCAAGCGCTCGGCCGCGGAAATTGCCCTGACCGAGCTGCACGCCGGCGGCAAGTTCAACCAGAACAGCTACAAGGTCTCCGGCGGTCTGCACGGCGTGGGCGTGTCCTGCGTGAACGCGCTGTCCGTCAAGCTCAAGCTGACGGTGCGCCGCGACGGCAAGACCCACGAGATCGACTTCTCGCGCGGCTTTGTGCAAAACCGCCTGATCGAAGTGGTGGATGGCGTGGAAATCTCGCCCATGCGCATCATCGGCGACACCGACAAGCGCGGCACCAAGGTGCACTTTCTGCCGGACACCGAGATCTTCAAGGAAAACAACGAGTTCCACTACGAGATCCTGGCCAAGCGCCTGCGCGAACTGTCCTTCCTGAACAACGGCGTGCGCATCCGCCTGAAGGACGAACGCGACGGCAAGGAAGACGACTTCTCAGGCGCCGGCGGCGTGCAGGGCTTTGTGAAGTTCATCAACGGCAACAAGAAGGACCTGGACATCACGCCCTTCTACGCCACGGGCAGCCGCCCGGCCGAAAGCTATGGCGGCATTCCCGGCACCGAAATCGGTGTCGAGGTGGCCATGCAGTGGAACGATGGCTACACCGAACAGGTCCTGTGCTTCACCAACAACATTCCCCAGCGTGACGGCGGCACCCACCTGACAGGTCTGCGCGCAGCCATGACGCGCGTGATCGGCAAGTACATCACCGACAACGACCTGGCCAAGAAGGCCAAGGTCGAAATCTCGGGTGACGACATGCGCGAAGGCCTGTGCGCAGTGCTGAGCGTGAAGGTGCCCGAACCCAAGTTCAGCAGCCAGACCAAGGACAAGCTGGTGTCCAGCGAAGTGCGTGCGCCGGTGGAAGACATCGTCGCCAAGACGCTGACCGAATACCTGGAAGAAAAGCCCAACGATGCCAAGAAGCTGTGCGGCAAGATCATCGACGCCGCCCGCGCCCGTGAAGCTGCGCGCCGTGCCCGCGAAATGACACGCCGCAAGGGCGTGCTCGACGGCATGGGCCTGCCCGGCAAGCTGGCCGACTGCCAGGAAAAAGACCCGGCGCTGTGCGAAATCTACATCGTCGAGGGTGACTCCGCCGGCGGCTCCGCCAAGCAAGGCCGCGACCGCAAGTTCCAGGCCATCCTGCCGCTGCGCGGCAAGATCCTGAACGTGGAAAAAGCCCGTGCCGAGAAACTGCTGTCCAGCCAGGAAATCGTCACCCTGATCACCGCCCTGGGCACCGGCATCGGCAAGGCCAGCGCGGACAGCGGCAAGAGCAACGCCGACGACTACGATCTGGCCAAGCTGCGCTACCACCGCATCATCATCATGACCGACGCGGACGTGGACGGCGCCCACATCCGCACCCTGCTGCTGACCTTCTTCTACCGCCAGATGCCCGATCTGGTGGAAGCCGGCCACATCTACATTGCCCAGCCACCGCTGTACAAGGTCAAGAACGGAAAGGAAGAGCTGTACCTGAAGGACGGCCCGGCCCTGGACCAGTACCTGATGCGCATCGCCCTGCAGAACGCCAGCGTCACCACCGGCGGTGCTGCAGCGCGCAGCATCGAAGGCGAAGAGCTGGAGAAGCTGGCCCACATGCACCTGGCCGCCGAAAGCGTGATCGAACGCCTGTCGGCCTTCATGGATGCCGAAGCCCTGCGCGCCATTGCCGACGGCGTGCAGATCAAGCTCGACACCCTGGCCGATGCCCAGGCCTGCGCCCCGGTGCTGGAAGCCAAGCTGCGCGAGCTGACCACCACCGGCGTGCCCGCTGCCGTGACGGCCGAGATCGATCCGCACTCGCAGAACCCCATCCTGCGCATCAGCCGCCACCACCACGGCAACATCAAGAGCTCCATCCTGACGCAGGAATTCGTGGCCAGCCACGACTACGCCGCGCTGGCCGATGAAGCGCAGAACTTCGTCGGCCTGCTGAACGAAGGTGCCAAGGTCACCCGCGGTGAAGGCGAAAAGGCCAAGACCGAAAAGGTGGGCGACTTCCGCCAGGCCATGCGCTGGCTGATCTCCGAAGCCGAACGCACCACCGGCCGCCAGCGCTACAAGGGTCTGGGCGAAATGAATCCCGAACAGCTGTGGGAGACCACCATGGACCCCGCGGTGCGCAGCCTGCTGCAGGTCAAGGTGGGTGATGCCATCGAAGCCGACCGCGTGTTCACCATGCTGATGGGCGACGAGGTGGAACCCCGCCGTAACTTCATCGAAGACAACGCCCTGCGCGCCGGTAATATCGACGCGTAAGCGCCCTGGCGCACGGCAATCCGGCCCCCGGATTGCACCCATGAAAAAGCCCGGCAGTGCCGGGCTTTTTTGATGGAAATGGATCGGGAGCCAAGGAAGGCCACCAGCTCCGGCAGGACCCACTGCGGCCAGGATGACCGCCAGCGGGACAGCGCCGCCGATGCCCCAGGCACCGGCAAGCGCCACCCCCTTGCCGCGTGCCCATGGCAGCGACAAGGTTCTCCGTCGATCAGGTCTGATCCACCTTCAGGCGGCCATCGCTGAGCATCTGCTTGACCAGCTCTTCGGACGAGCTGCCCTGCAGCAGGTCCACACCTTGCAGCGTGATCTGCTGGTCCACCTTGGAGATCAGCGAACCGGCATCATCGCTGAACGCGCCGGTGCTCGAGATGCGCAGCACGGTGTCGTCGCCCTCCTTGCTGAAGCTCAGGTACTTGCCCAGGTTGTCGGCGTTCTCGTTCTGCAGCAGATCGGCCAGATCCAGTACATCGTGGCCGTTGCCGAAGTCGGCCACGACGTCCTTGGCCGCCAGTGCCAGGCCATCGCCACCGGCGTCGCCCTGCTTCCAGACAAAGATGTCATCGCCGTCGCCGCCGATCAGGGTGTCGTTGCCGGCCCCACCGATCAGCACGTCATTGCCGCTGCCGCCTTCCAGGTGGTCGTTGCCTGCACCGCCGTGGAGGCTGTCGTTGCCAGCCCCACCGCGCAGCACATCGTCGCCCGCACCACCCAGCAGGGTGTCGCTGCCGGCCCCGCCGATCAGGTTGCCATGGCTGCTGCCCGAACCGTCCAGCACCACGCCCGAGCCACTCTGGCTGCTCAGCGTCAGGTCAAAGCTGCCGGAGATGCTCGACGACACATCGCTGCCATCCACGGTATGGGCCGTGAAACCGATCTGCAGGCCGTTGGCCGATGCGTTCTGGTCCGTCAGCGCATCCTTGGCCTGGACAAAGCCCAGCTGGTCCATATCCGTCTGGGACAGACCGGTCAGCGTGTAGGTGTCCGTGGCCTGGTCGTAGCTGGCAGTGTGCAGGGTGCTGCCCACATAGAAGCTGGCGTGCTCACCCAGACCGGTCAGGGTCAGGGTCACCGTCTCGAGCGAGCTGTCGCCCGCACCGGCGGACTGGCGGTCCTTCATGGCCAGGTTCAGGTTCAGCGCGATGATGTCGCCCTCGCGTCCGAAGGACTGCTCCACCACCGGCGTGTCGGTCTCAAAACCATCGGCCCGGGCAGCCACTTCCAGCTGGAAGGTCGCGGAGCTGACCTGCTGGTGTCCGGAATCGCTGCTTTCGCCGCTCAGCACACGCAGTGCCAGGTTTTCCACCGTGCCGCTCCAGTTCTGCGGCGCCTGGATGCTGATGACTGGCAGCTTGCCGCCATCGACCGGGATGCTCCAGCTGGAGCCGGTGTTGACGGCCTGCACCAGTGCCCCGTTGGCGTCCGTGTAGTACACCAGGAAACCATTGGGCAGATTTTCCAGGATGGCGGTGTGGATCTGCTCGGAGCCGTCGGCGTCCAGCAGCTTGCCCCCGATATCCAGCGTGATGAGGCTGGTGCCGGTCTGGTTCTCGCTGCCCTGGATGGTGCCGATGTCACCGTCCTGGTAAGGCGTGTTGGAGCCCACGTTGGTGAACTCGAAGCCGTTGTTGATCTGCTCCACCACCACGGTGCCGCTGTCACCGTTGCTGTCGGCCCAGCCTTGCGAGCTGGTCCACTCCGGCGCATCCTGCTCCTTGCTCTGGACGATCACTTCCACTTCCAGGCTGCCGTTGACGTACTTCTGCGCCGCATCGGGCTGGTAGTGCAGGCCCACGATGCTGGTGCTGGTGCCTGTCAGCAGCGCCTGCTGGGTCGCGGCATCCAGCGGCAGCTGGTAGCTGCCGTCCGCCTGCTGGACCAGCTCGGTCGTGCCGTAGAACAGCTTGCCGCCGCTGAAGCCATCGCCCTCGGTCAGCTTGATGGTCAGCGTGCCGTTCAGCAGGGACGGACCGTCCACGCCGCGCGCAATGTCGATCTGGATCGCAATGTCGCTGCCTTCCTTCGGACGTTCACCGGTCGGGCTGCCATCGGCGTCGGCTGCCGACAGCACCACCGCGGTGCTGACACCATCGGTCTCGGGCGCCAGGGGCAGCGTGTCGTGGACCTTGACCACGGTCTGCTCGCCGGTGGACACCACATGCCCGGCCATGGTGGCATCGATCTGCATGCCACCGAAGTGGTCGTTCAGATCGGCCGGCGGTGTGACCACCACCTCGCTCAGCAGGGCCTGCAGCTCTTCGGTGGTCTTGGCCGTTCCGGAGATCAGCCACAGTTCCTCGGCGCCATCGCCGCCCACCTTGATGGCAGTCAGGGTGTGACCGTCCTGGACGATGGTCGCGCCTGCCGGCAGCTTGAGGCTGAGCGTGAACGCCACATCCTGGCCGCTGGGGTTGTCGCTGATCGTCGCCTGGAACAGCTGGTCCAGGGTGAAGGCCGTGTCTTCCTGGCCGGTGAAGTCCGGGTTGCGTTCAAAGTCCAGCTGCACGGCTTGGCCCGGCTGTCCGCCGCCGGTGAAGTCGGCCTGCAGCTCGTACTGCACGGAAGCGTTCGAGACGTTGCTGGCCCCAGCGTCGTGGCTGAAGACTTCGATGCCGATCGTGGCATGGGCCTGGCCGGACAGTGCGGAGCCAGCCGTGAAGGACAGCTGCGCCTGGACGTCGCCACCATGGACGCTCGCCTGAAACTGGGCCAGTTGCGACTGCGTCACCTCAATCACCCACTTGCCGTTGTCCAGCTGGTGGGCCACACCCACCTGCGTGCCACCGATGCTCAGCCCATCGACCGTCAGGCCATTGGGCACACCGGTCACCAGCACCTGGATCAGGGATTCGCTGCCATCCTGGTCGGCCGAGCTCAGCACAATGCCCACCTGGAAGTTGCCTGTGCTCTCCAAGGTCACCAGGGGCACGGTGCCGGAGGTGTCGGTGTTCAGGTCGGCGCCACCGGTGGTGATGCCACCCAGCTCCAGGCTCACCTGGTCGGTGACCGGGGTCACGTGCAGGTGGTAGTCCTGGGGCTCGCCCAGCGTGGTGACCGGGGCCACGGAACCGTCGCTGGAGGCATCCGTCACCTCGTACTTCACCGTGAGCTTGAGCTCCGGTGCATCGGCCTGGTTGTCGGCCTTGTTCTCGGTGATCGGCAGGGCCGTCACCTGACCGGCCTGGGTGGCATCCAGCACGTACCAAGCGCTGCCCTGGGCATCGGTGACGATCTTCACGGATGCGCTGTCGATGGGCTCGCCGTTCAGGAACAGCTGGAAGCCCTGGGATTCGAAATCCTCGGCCTTGATGTGCACATGGGTCAGGCTTTCGTTCTCGCCTTGCGGTGTCTGGATCGAGAAATCGAGGGCAGATTCACGGTCCTCGTACAAAGTGGCGTGCTGGTTGCCCACCGACTCGGGCGAAGGCGTGATGGTGGCCACCAGGGTTTCCGTGGCATGGCTCTTCCAGTCGCCGTCGTTTTCGGTGGTGACTGGGGTCACCTGCACCGACACCGTGCCGCTGAAGTTCTCGGGACCGGTGATGGTGATGGCCTTGAGGGCGGCTTCGGAATCCACCGCCCAGACGCGGTCCGCACCCGTGCCACCCAGATAGCGCGCGCCTTCCAGGGTGAAGCCTTCGGGCAGGCCGGTGATGCGGAAGCTCAGCTTTTCCGAACCATCGGTGTCCGCCTGCTGCACGCTCTGGATCAGATCGCCCAGCTGGATCTTGGCAGCGCCGCTGTCCAGGTCCGCTTCCGTGTAGGTGTGGGGCTTGGCCGCCACGCTGGCTTCATCGGCCACACCGATGACCTTGACCGGCAGGTTCTGCGTCTGGCTCCAGGCACCGGTGCTGGTGTCAAAGCCCTGCAGGGCGTCGACCGCCTGGGTCTTCACCTCCAGTGCAAAGTCGGCATTGCTGTTGACCGGGGGGGTCACAGTCAGGCCTGCGCTGGTCTGGTAGTCGGTGATCACCACCGACCAGGATCCACCCTGCGCGGTGACGGTGATGCCCGGCACGCCCGTGGTGCTGCTGGTGATTTCCAGCCCGCCGTAGTGCAGGCTGGCTCCGACGGGAATCTGGGCAATGCTGACGTTGAAGGTTTCCGAGCCGTCCGTGCTGGACGGACGGATCGTCAACGCAATCGCCGTGTCTTCCAGCCCTTGTGCCGGCTGCACCGACAGCGCAGCCAGGTCGGCATCCGGCGCGACCTGGATGGTCAGGCTGCCCGCATCGGAGATGGCGGTATCGGCCACACCAGTCTCGGTGTCGTCGTCGTAGTCGTAGGTCTTGGCCTGGAACTGGACCTGGAAGGTGCCCGCATCGTTCAGCGGGGCCTGGAACGTGAGGCTGGACAAGGCCGACAGCGGCACCTCGATCGGGGTGCCCTGGTAGGTGGCGCTGCCGCCATTCCAGGTGAAGACGGTGCCGATGGCCGGGCTGCTGCTCAGACCGTCTTCCGACAGCTTCACCGGCGTCAGCAGCACGGTGGTGGTTTCGTCCAGATCTTCGTTCTTCCAGCCAGCCTGGTTCAGCAGGTCGGTGGCTTCGATGTTCAGGTCGAACACCGTGTCTTCCTTGCCCAGGGCCGCATAGGTGTGGTCCGTGGTGGGCACGGTCAGGTCGGCCTGGCCATTGTGGTCCGTATCGCCACCGGCGGTGCTTTCGGCCACCGGGGTCACGGTGATCTGCACTGGCTTCTGCACCGTCACCTCATCGCTGGTGTCTGCGCCACCCGTGACGTCGGCATTGCTATCCACCGTGGTGATGGACAACTGCACCGTGGCGTCCTTGCTGCTGTGTGCCGGCGGGGTGAGCGTGAACTGGCCCAGCGCCAACTCGCGATTGGCTTCGGAACCTGCCGTGAACTCGATCACATAGGGGTCGGCCGTGGTGCCGGAGCCCGTGACCGTCCAGACCGCATCGCCGGCCGTACCCGCAGCTGGTTGGCCGCTGAGCGTCCAGTCCTGCGGCAGCTCGAACTGCACCTTGGTGATGACTTCGGTGCCACCGGCCGTTCCGCTGTCGGTCACCCGCACGCCGGCGAGGAACGCCACTTCGGTGTCTTCGGCAATCGCTTTCGGGTGCTCCACGACCACGTCACCGGCGACCGGCTCCACGTGCAGATTCACGGTGACGGAGTCGCTCAGCACCACGCCATTTTCCTTCGTCCCATTCGGGTCGATGTCCTGGGCCTTGAGCGTCACCGTGATGTCGGTGATGTCGCCGCTGAAGTCCTTGGGCGGCGTCACGATGATGTCCGGCAGGCTGCTGGCATCCTTGCTGGTGATCTCCAGCTTCACCACCTGGGTGGCACTGGTGATCAGCGTGCCGTTGACCGTGCTGCCCACGGGCAGGCCCGTGACTTCCAGCCAGCGGTGTTCGCTGCCGTCCACATCGGCCTGCTTGTTACCGTCGGCATCGGTATCCAGGCTGACCTTCAACAGCGGTGTCAGGTTGTAGCTGCTGTCTTCCTTGAGCGTCAGCTCGTGGCTGTCCTTGCCGTCGATCTTCAGCTCGATCGGGTCGGTCACCGCAAGCACCTTCACATCCACCGTGGTGGAACCCGTCTTTCCGTCTACGCTGCTGAGCTTGTTGCCGCTTTCGTCCACCTCATAGCTGGTCACTTTGACCGTGACCTTGAAGTTGGCAGCATTTTCCGCCGGCGGCAGCACCTGCAGGGCCTCGAATTCGGCGGTGGTCATCGACAAGGCACCACTGGCACTGGCGGTGTGGTTGCCATCCGTGAGCAAAACGGTGACCGAACTGCTGGTGAAGGTATAGACCACGTTGCCGCTGGCATCCAGCAGCTGTGCCCCAACCGGGAAGCCGCTGAGCGTGATGGGACCCAGGCGTTCAGGGTTGTCACCCGCGCCGGCACCGTTCTGGTCGCTCGCATCGCTGATCGTCGGGGCCTTCAGGCCCAGGTGCACGGCAGTGTCTTCATTGGTGGTCGCAGGTGCCAGTGTGTCCAGCACCGGCGCATCGGCCACGGCCTTGACCTGGACCGTCACCGTGCCCGGGACCGGCGTACCATCATCCCTGACGATCGAGTACTTCAGTTCATCGGCCGCATACTGGTCTTTGCCTTGCAGCTGGTTGCTGTAGTTCGGGCTGGGCACATAGGTGATGCTGCCGTCCTTGTTGACGGTGACCGTACCTTGCAGGCCATGGCCGGTGGCGTACACCGTGCTGCCATCGGCACCCGGTGTGCCCTGCAGCACCGTGACGCCATCGGCCGCCAGAATGCGGATTTCGCTGGCCGCCACGTCCGCACCCAGGCTGAACTGGTTGCCCGTCGTGCCGGCGCCGCTGTCTTCGGTCACGGTGATGAGCTGGGAGGCGCGCTCCACATCGTCTACCACGGAGACCTGGAAGTTGCCGCTGGCGGTGTCGCCATCGCTGTCACGGGCCTCGAAGCTGATGGGCAGATCCAGCACACTGACCTGCTTGCCGTTGCCATCCACGTGGTCCAGCGCGCCCGTCAGGGTGAACTTGTAACCGGCCTGGTTGGTGCTGGCGTTGGTGATTTCCAGGCGGAAGACTTCTGCGCCGCCCACACCCGCGGTGGCAACGATCTTGCCGTCCGCACCCAGGGTGATAACCAGGGCGGTGCCGTTGGATTTCAGCCCCAGGTCCTGCAGCTGCTCGGCCGTGGCCTGGGTGAAGTAGGCCTTGGCGCCGCTGGCATTGTCGGCACCAAAATCCACCGCCAGGCTGCCCGTGACCACGGTCAGGGCACTGTTGGCCTCGGTACCGGTGGCCAGGTTCTTTTCTTCCACGCGGGCGTCGGTGGAATTGCCGATGCTGGGGCCGTCATCGGTGAAGACCAGGTTGGCACCGATATTGACGGTGGTGGTATGGCTGGCCTTGTCACCATCCTTGTCGGTGATGGTGGCCGTGCCCGACAGTTTCACCAGGCCGTCCAACAGGCTTTGCGTGTCGCTGCTGTAGTCGCCGCTGTCCGCCTTGTTGTGGTCGATGGCACCGGTCTGCTCCAAGGTCACCTTGCCGGTGGCGTCCACCGTCACGCTGAACACCACCTTGCCGGTGGTTGCATCGCCGCCGGTGACGCCGACGATCTCGCCATTGGCCTTTTGGTACAGCAGGATGCTCTGGCCGCCGCTCTTCAGGCCCGAATCCGTGCCATTGGTCACAGTGAGCTGGTAGCTCCAGGCCACGGTGCCGTTGGCGCCATCGGCGCCGTAGTCCTTGCTCTTGACCACAAAGACCGGAGCGAAATCCATGCTGGCCTTGTCCGGTGTACCCGCTTGCAGATCCGCGTCATCGGTGGTCAGTGTGGGTTCGGCCGCGCCCACTTCCGTCACGATGGTCGGCACATCGTCAATCACCTGCACGCCCAGCGTGCCAGCGGTGGACACCGTGCCCGTGCCATCGGCCCCCTTGGCAATCACTTCGAGCGCAATGTTCTTGAGCGCATCGTTGGTGCCGTTGCCCGATGCATGGGTCTGGGCCTGCGTCAGCGTGTAGGTGTACTGCACATCCCAGGCCACGTCCATGCCATCGGCCTTGGCCGTCGGTGTGAAGCCGGTGATCGTCAGCTCGCCATGGCCGGCCACCTTGATGACAATGCCATCGGCGCCCAGGTTCTGCAGATCGGCCAGCGACACCACGGTGCCGTTGATCTTGATGCTGTCCAGCCCCGAGCCTGCCGTCACCTTCAAGGTGCCGTGCGCGCTTTCGCTGTCGTCGGCGGTACTGGTCAGGCCCTTTTCATTGACCGTGACCTGGCCCTTGATGGCGGCACCGTTGGTGTCCACCACCGTGATGGTGGGCTTGTCCACCACCGTGCTGCTGACGCTGGAGTGGGTCGCGCTGATCTGCAGGTCTTCAAAGCCCTTGTTGCTGCCGCCATTGTCTTGCACGGCCGCGATGGTCGCGGTCAGCGGCTCGCGGTATTCCACCTGGTTGTCCACCAGCGCCTTCACCGTGAAGGACGGTGCGGCAGTTTGCCCCGCGGCAATGGTCACGGTGCTGGGCAGGCCGGAGACGTCGGCACCGTTGGCGGCTGCGCCGCTCCAGTCCAATGTCACGGTCACGTTCTTGCCTGCGGCCACGCTGACCGGATCACCGTTGCCGTCGACCAGGCGCACGGTGTAGACCAGGGCGCCGCCCTCGAACACGGCCGATTGGTCCACGCTGATCTGCACATAGACCGGATCGCTGTCGTCCAGGATAGCCGTGCTCACCGACTTGGTGTCGGCCACCAGCTTCTCGAAT
>NZ_JASHHY010000011.1:0-186950 GCF_030056555.1 Comamonas sp. 17RB
CAAGGCCAAGTCGGCTGCGGCGGCAGCGGCACCTGCGTTGGCGCAGTCGCCTGCAGCCAAGTCCGATGGCGGTGCGCTGCGTCGCCCTGGTGTGGCCCACTCCGCGACGGCGGACGATGGGGACTGGGAAAGCTTCTAAGCCAGAGCTTTTCAGCCTGCGCGGCGGGATGGCCGCGCAGCAGTCCTGCCATGCCAAGCTCGGGTGCATGGCAGGGGCCGGCAGCCCCTGGGTGTGGGCTGCCGGGTACAAACCCGCAGAAACCGGGCCGCTGCCTGCACAATAGCGGCAGTTTCTTGAGGTTTGCATGCCTGTTCCGCTCCAGCCCCTACCCCATCCGCAGCGCACGCTGCTGCACAACGAGATCCATGCCCGTCCGGCCGAGCCCATTCATGCGCCGGCGGCCATCACCCACGTGGTCATGCTCACCGACCCCGCCCAGCGCGAGGCCAGCCGTGCGCACCTGGCGGCGCTGATGCGCGACCACCACCAGACCGGACCCGACCAGGAGACCACCCATCTGCGGGTGGACCTGGGGACTTTTCGTCTGCGCTGGGAGCTGCACACCGAATTCGTCACCTGGACTTTCATGGTGCCGCTGGAGCCCGGCGTGCCGCTGGACACCCGCACGCCGCCAACGGCCATCGAACAGGTGCCCCAGGCCTGGTTTGCCAAGCTGCCCGGCCTGTGCCTGAGCAGTGTCCACCTGTGGATCGTCAAGGACGCGCAGTGTGCAGGCCAGGGCATCAAGGGCCTGGTGCTGCAGATGCTGAACGAAGACACGCTGGCCGGGTCGGTGGTGCACGTGGGGCACACGGAAGTGTGTACCGACTTTGCTATCCACGCCGATGGGTATTCGCGCATGCTGGTCAAGCCGTCCGATCACATCAGCGCACGCCGCCTGGGGCGCCTGGTGCAGAGGCTGCTGGAGATTGAAACCTACCGCATGTCGGCCTTGCTGGGCCTGCCGGTGGCACGCCATGCCGCATCGGTGCTGGCCACGGCCGAAAAGGAGCTGGCCGATCTGGCCCAGGCCATCCGCGAGGCGGACCGCGAGTCCGAGCCGGTGCTGCTGGACCGGCTGACCCGGCTGGCAGGCCAGGTGGAGAGCGAGTACGCCGCGACCCATTCGCGCTTTTCGGCCAGCCGCGCCTACTTTGAGCTGGTGGACAAGCGCATCCATGACCTGAACGAGCAGCGCCTGTCGGGTTTGCTGACCATCCACGAGTTCATGGACCGCCGGCTGTCGCCTGCACGCAGCACCTGCGAATGGGCCACGCACCGCCAGAACGCGCTGTCGCAGCGGGTCTCGCGCGTCAGCAACCTGCTGCGCACGCGGGTGGAGATCGAGCAGCAGCAAAGCAACCAGGCCATCCTGGGCACCATGAACGACCGCCAGGGCATGCAGCTGAAGCTGCAGTCCACGGTGGAAGGCCTGTCCGTTGCCGCCATCACCTACTACATCACCGGCCTGGTTGCCTACCTGGCCAAGGGGGCGCAGAAGCTGGGCTGGCCGCTGTCGCCCGAGATTTCGGCGGCCGTGGCCATTCCCGTGGTGGCCTTCAGCGTCTGGTGGTCGCTGCGCCGCCTGCACCACAAGCTGTTCAACGGCAGGCACTGACGCACAGGCCGCAGGGCCGCCGCTGCGGCACGGCGGCCCGCCTGTGGTGGCCATGGGCGCTGGCGTGCATGGCGTGGGCGGTCTTGTTCACCCACGTCGGCGCGGCCACGCCGGCAGTGGAAGAATGCTCTCGGCAAGGCGCTGCAACCGGCAGCGCCTCTGGCTGAGGAATGTGAGTGAAAAGTGTCTTCTGAGCAGGCTTTATCTGCACCCGCAGTGTCCAAAGGGATAGCGGGCGGGCTGCTGCTGGCCACCCTGGGGGCAATTGCCTTCAGCGGCAAGGCCATCATTGTCAAACTGGGTTACCGCTACGGAGCCGATGCCGTGCTGCTGCTGATGCTGCGCATGCTGTTTGCGTTGCCGCTGTTTCTGGTCATGGCCTGGTGGGCCGGCCGGGGCAAGCCGCCCCTGTCGCGCCGCGACTGGTGGGGTGTGGTGGGTCTGGGGTTCTGCGGCTACTACCTGTCTAGCTACCTGGATTTTGCCGGGCTGCAGTACATCACCGCCTCGCTGGAGCGGCTGATCCTGTACCTCAACCCCACGCTGGTGGTGGTGTTCGGCTGGGTGGTCTACAAGCGCGCCATCACCTGGGGCCAGCTGGCAGGCATGGGCCTGAGCTATTGCGGCGTGCTGCTGGTCTTTGGCCATGAACTGGGCGCCCAGGGCAGTCACGCGGCCTGGGGGGCCTTCCTGGTGCTGGCCAGTGCCGTCAGCTATGCCGTCTATCTGATCTACAGCGGCGAGATGGTGCGCCGCCTGGGCTCGTTGCGCCTGGTGGGTCTGGCCACCAGCGTGGCCTGCCTGTTCTGCATTGCCCAGTACTTCGTGGTGCGCGATGTGGCCAGCCTGCAGGCCGTGCCGCACGAAGTGCTGTGGCTGTCGCTGCTCAATGCGCTGCTGTGCACGGCGGCCCCGGTGCTGATGGTGATGATGGCCATCGAACGCATCGGCCCGGGCCTGACGGCGCAGACCGGCATGATCGGTCCGCTGTCCACCATCTTGATGGGGGTGTGGCTGCTGGATGAAGACTTCAACCGCTGGATGCTGGCGGGAACGGTGCTGGTGGTGGGCGGCATCCTGCTGTTCACCCGCATGGCCCGCAAGCCGCAAGGCTGAGCATCCGGCCCGACAATGAACTTTTGTAACTGACAACAAGGAGATTTCCCATGGATCTGGGTATTGCGGGCAAATGGGCGCTGGTGTGCGGCGCCAGCAAGGGCTTGGGTTTTGGCAGCGCCAAGGCGCTGGTGGAAGACGGCGTGAATGTGGTCATCAATGCCCGCACCGATGCCGCGCTGCAAGAGGCGGCTGCGCAGTTGCGGGCTGCGGCTGCGCAATGGGCCAGTACGACAGGCCGCAAGGCGCCTGAGGTGCTGGCGGTGGCCTGCGACATCACCACCGAAGCCGGTCGCGCGGCCGTGTTCAGCGTGCCGGGCGGCCCGGGCAAGGACTACGACATCGTCGTGACCAACGCCGGCGGCCCCCCTCCGGGCGATTTCCGCAACTGGGACCGCGATGCCTGGCTCAAGGCCGTGGACGCCAATATGCTGACCCCCATCGAGCTGATCAAAGCCACCGTGGATGGCATGGCCGCGCGCGGCTTTGGCCGCATCGTCAACATCACCTCCAGCGCCGTGAAGGCGCCCATCGACATCCTGGGCCTGTCCAACGGCGCGCGCAGCGGCCTGACCGGTTTTGTGGCGGGCGTGGCGCGTTCCGGCATTGCCGCCAAGGGGGTGACCATCAACAACCTGCTGCCCGGCAAGTTCGACACCGACCGCCTCAAGACCACTTTTGCCGCCAATGCCGGCAAGAGCGGCAAGACCGTGGACGAAGTGCGCAAGGCGCAGGAAGCCATGGTGCCTGCCAAACGCTTCGGCAACCCCGCCGAATTCGGTGCGATCTGCGCCTTTTTGTGCAGCCAGCATGCCGGCTATATGACCGGTCAGAACATTCTGGCTGACGGTGGCGCCTATCCGGGCACTTTCTGAGATAGTGGCTGCAGGTCGGGCCTGGGGGCCCGGCCTGCAGCTGCCTATCACGGCGACCGGCTCCGCTGGTCGCCAGACATCTCCTGACGGGCAGGGGTATTGACCCAATTGCACGGCGCTTGTCACATGATGTAACTCAAGGCGTGGCGATGGCTTGGGTGGTATGTCTCCAGGGTGCTGCGAAGAAGTGAAGCGGGCGTGTCCCGCGGGTTTCTCCTCTCGAACGGATTGGATGCATGCTGTCCCCTGATTGCCACGGTTTCCCGGTTGCAGGTTGCCCCACCGCATTGCGCGCTGCGGGCGGACGCTGAGCCATGGAAAGACTTCCCCAGCTTCCACGTCATGCCGCGCGGGTGGTGTGGTCCAGCGTGCTGGCCCTGGTGGCGGTGTTGCTGGTGGGCGCGCTCTGGCTGCTGCAGGACATGCACACCAGCACCCGGGAGGAAAGCGAACAGCGCCTGACGCGCTTTGTGCAGGGGGCGCAGAACGCCCTGAACCGGTCGATGAGTGCCATCGATCTGTTGCTGACCGGCGTGGACGACATGCTGCGCCTGAACGGTGCCCCGTTGTCCGAACAGGATCCCGCCTATCTGCAGCAGGTGCTGCAGCTGGCGGCCAAGCAGAATGCGCTGATCAGCTCCATCGTGGTGGTCAAGTCCGACGGCAAGGTGCTGGCCGCGGCCGACAACCTGGGCAATTACCGTGTGGTGCGCATTCCGCAGAACTGGCTGCAGGCGGTGGCGCAAACGCCCGAGCGGGAACGCATGCTGCACATCAGCATGCCGGACGAAAGCTGGGCGCAGGTTCGCACCTTGCACATTGCCCGCTACCTGAACAGCAGCCAGGGCGGTGAGCATTACCTGGTGGTGGCCCAGGTGCCGGTTTCCAGCTGGGTGGGGCTGCTGATGCAGGGCACGGCGCTCAAGAACCTGGAAGTGACGCTGGAGCGTGCCGATGGCACGCTGGTGCTGCGCGTGCCGCTGGAAGGCAGCGCCCGCCTGCAGGCCGATGCCCCGCCCCTGGACCGCTATCTGCACCAGGGCGTGCAGCAGGCTGCCTCGCGCCTGGATGGCGCACCGGGTTTGATGGAGGCGGTGCAGCTCAATTACGACCAGCTGCGGCTGACGGCGGCCTTGCCCATGTCGACCGTGCTCGGCCAGTGGTATGGCACGCGCGATGCGGTGCTGGCCGGGGTGGTGGTGTTTTCGCTGCTGCTGCTGGCGGGTGCGGGCATGATGCAGGTGTACCTGCGGCATATGCAGCGTGCCCAGCAGCGGGTGATGGAGTCGGAAGCCACGCTGCACCGCGCCATGGATTGCATTGCCGCCGGCTTCCTGCAGCTGGACGACACGATGCAGGTGGTGCACTGGAACCAGCGGTATGCGGAAATGTTCCCCTGGCAGCTGACCGTGCTGGTGCGTGGCTGCCTGTGGCGCGATGTGCTGATCTCGGCCGAAGGTGGCGGCGGGGACGCTGCGCTGCACAGCGAGGTGATCCAGTTGCGGCGCATGCTGGCGGCATGGGAGGACGGGGATGAGGGGGGCAACGAGCTGGCTACCGCCTCGGGGCTGACCTTGCAGCTGAGCCAGCGGCGCACGCCCGATGGCGGTCGGGTCATCACCTGCGAGGACATCACGGCCATCCGCCTGGCCTCGGCCGAAATCGAGACCCTGGCCTTTTACGACCCGCTGACCGGCCTGCCCAACCGCCGCCTGCTGCTGGACCGTCTGGGCCAGGCCACACACCTGGCGCAGCGCGCGGGCTGGCTGGGGGCGCTGATCTTTGTGGACCTGAACAAGTTCAAGGTGCTCAACGACACCCAGGGTCACGAAATGGGCGACCTGCTGTTGCAGGAGGTGGGGCAGCGCCTGCATGCGTCCATCCGTGCCTCCGACACCGTGGCGCGCCTGGGAGGGGACGAGTTCGTGATCATGCTCTGTGACCTGCCGGGCAATATGGACGAGGCCGCCAAGCTGACCAAGAAGATTGCCGAGAAAATGCTGCGCCGCCTAGCCGAGCCCTATGTGCTGGGGTCCTATGTGCACCGCAGCTCCGCCAGCCTGGGGGTGACCTTGTTCGGCGATGCACAGGTGGAGGTGGGCGAGCTGCTGAAGCAGGCCGACATTGCCATGTACCAGATCAAGACCCAGCAGGGCGCGGGGGTCTGTTTCTTCGAGCCGCACATGCAGGAGGTCCTCAGCGCCCGGGCGCAGCTGGAGGCGGACCTGCGCTACGGCATTGCGCACGACCAGTTTGTGCTGCATTACCAGCCCCAGTTCATGGCCGACGGCAGCATCGACGGCATCGAAGCCCTGGTGCGCTGGGAGCATCCGGAGCAAGGCATGGTGCCGCCGGGGCAGTTCATTGCCGTGGCTGAGGACAGCGAGCTGATCGTGCAGATCGGCCACTGGGTGCTGCACACCGCCTGCCAGCAGCTGGCGCGGTGGCAGAACCACCCCCGGCTGGTGGGCATCCACCTGGCGGTGAATGTGAGTGCGCGCCAGTTCCGCCAGCAGGATTTTGTCTCCCAGGTGCTGCGCGCCATCGCCGAGAGTGCGATTCCCTCCAGCCTGCTGAAGCTGGAGCTCACGGAGACGCTGGTGATCGACGACATGGAAGACTCCATCGCCAAGATGAGCGAGTTGCGCTCGGCCGGCGTGCGGTTCTCGATGGACGACTTCGGTACAGGGCAGTCTTCGCTGTCCTACCTGACCCGGCTGCCGCTAAGCCAGCTGAAGATCGACCAGTCCTTTGTACGCCATCTGGGAGAGCGCCACACCGACGATGTGGTGGCCCAGACCATCATCGGCATGGCCCACAACCTGGGGTTGACGGTGATCGCCGAGGGCGTGGAGCTGCAGTCGCAGTTCGACAGCCTGGTGCGCTTTGGCTGCCAGCGTTTCCAGGGCTATTTCTTCAGCCGGCCACTGCCGGTAGCCGAGCTGGAGCGCTTTGTGGAACAGATGCCGGCACGCCAGCCTTCCATGCTGGGCAACGGCGCGGCGCTGGGCCTGGGCCGGCACATGGAAGCATCAGCGCCGAGAGGAGACGACGATGCCGCCGACGATCAGGACAAAAGCCACGCCGTGGTAGACATGGGGCAGCTCGGCCAGCACCAGGGTCGAGAGAATGGCGGTGAAGACCGGAATCAGGTTGGCAAAGAAGCCGGCCACGGCCGGACCGGCACGTGAGACCCCCACGCCCCAGAAACGGTACGCCAGAATGGCCGGGCCCAGGGCGATGAAGAGCAGGGCGCCGGCCAGTGGCAGGCTCAGTTGCAGATTCATGTGGCCTGACGCCAGTTCACCGCTGGCAAACAGGGCCGACCAGCCCAGGCCGAAGACCAGCTGGGCCATCAGAAAGCCGGCCCAGTCTCCCCGGATGCTGGCGGGCTCCCGGGTGTCGGCCAGCATCCAGCTGTAGAGCGACCACAGAATGGTGGCCAGCAGCACGAACAGATCGCCCGGCACCAACTGCAGGCTCAGCAGCTGGCGCAGGTCCCCGCGGCTCAGCACCACCACCACTCCCAGCACCGACAGCGCCGCGCCCAGCATCTGGCGCAATGAAATGCGTGCACCAAAGCAGAGCCGGCCGATCACCAGCATCCACACCGGCATGCTGGAGCCCACCAGGGTCACATTGATGGGCGAGGAGGTCTGCAGCGCCAGGTACAGCAGCGCGTTGTAGCAGCCAATCCCACCAGCCCCAGCAGGGCATAGCGGCGCCAGTGCGGCCACAGGGCACTGCCACGCCGCAGCACGGACCAGCTCCAGGGCAGCAGCAGGGCAAAGGCCAGCACCCAGCGCAGAAAGTTCAGTGTGAAGGGGGAGATCAGGTCGTGGACCATGCGGCCCACAATGGCATTGCCAGCCCAGAGCAACGGCGCTGCCGTCAGCATGGCGGCCGTGCCCAGTGTCAACGGTGAAGTCATAGGGGGCCCATGGTAGCGCCGTTGCGACAGGCCGCAGGGCCGGGCGTGGCAGCATGTGAGGCGTGGGGGCATCGCGTTTTGCTGGCAGCGGGCATGCCCGTGGCAGCGGCGAGCGCCCTGCCGAAGCGTTTAGAGTGTGTGCCAATTCCAAGGAGATGCCATGAAATCCCGTGTCGTGCAGATCGCCCACAACGGTGGTCCGGAGGTGCTGCAACTGGTGGAGCAGGAGGTGCCGGCGCCGGGCGCCGGGGAGGTGTTGCTGCGCCACCATGCGGTGGGACTGAACTTCATCGATGTCTACCAGCGCTCGGGCCTGTACCAGCTGCCGCTGCCGCTGAACCTGGGTATGGAGGCCGCCGGCGTGGTGGAAGCCGTGGGGCCGGAGGTCAAGCACCTGAAGGTGGGGGACCGCGTGGCCTATGCCAGCCACCCGCCCGGCAGCTACAGCGAGCGCCGTGTGATGCCGGCCACCCATGTCTGCCATCTGCCCGATGCCATCAGTTTCGAGACCGCTGCGGCCATGATGCTCAAGGGCATGACGGCCCAGTACCTGCTCAAGAAGTGCCGGCCGGTGGAGGGCATCCAGCCCGGGGATTTCGTGTTGTTCCATGCGGCGGCCGGCGGGGTGGGCCTGATCGCCTGCCAGTGGGCCCGGGCGCTGGGCCTGCAGCTGATTGCCACCGCCGGGTCCGACGAGAAATGTGCGCTGGCGCTGGCCAATGGGGCGGTGCACGCTATCAACTACCGAAACGAGAACTTTGCCGAACGGGTGATGGAGATCACCGCAGGGCAGGGGGTGAAAGTGGTCTACGACAGCGTGGGCAAGGACACCTGGGAGGGTTCGCTGGCCTGCCTGCGCCGGTTTGGCCTGATGGTCAGCTTCGGCAATGCCTCCGGGCCGGTGGCGCCTTTTGCACCGGCCGTGCTGGCCGCCAAGTCGCTGTATGTGACGCGCCAGACTCTGTTTGCCCACATGCACAGCCGCGAAGCCACGCAGGCCATGGCGGACGATCTGTTTCATGTGGTGTCCAGCGGGCTGGTCAACATCCACATCGACCAGCGCTACGCCCTGGCCGATGTGCAACAGGCCCATCGGGACCTGGAAGCGCGCAAGACCACCGGCTCCAGCATCCTGACGCTGTGAGCGGCCTGCACATGCCGGCTGGAGCCGGAACGCAATGGGTGCAGCCGCTGCGCCGGGCCAGCCAGCAGCCGCCACAGGCTTCGCGCTGGCCGCTGTGGTGCAACGGCCAGCGCATCGGCAGCGTGGCCGAAGAGGTGTTCGATGCGGCCCAGGTCACGTCCTGGGCCCGCCAGCAGGGTTTTGTGCTGGAGACCGCCACGGTACAGGGCGTGCAGGCCTGGCAGCTGCAGGCCGACGACCCCACGGCAGCGCTCAATGCCCTGGCACAGCGGCTGCGCGCGCAGGGGCGCTGCGGCCCCTGGCGCAACGAACAGCTGGATGTGCACGGTCCGGATGGTGCGCTGGTGGCCACGGTGGAGCGCGGCGCCGTGCGCGTGCTGGGTGTGGCCACCCAGGCGGTGCACCTGCTGGGCTCTGCCCCGGACGGGCGCATGTGGGTGCAGCAGCGCGCGCTGAACAAGCCCACGCACCCGGGCAAGTGGGACACGCTGATGGGCGGCATGGTATCTGCCGGAGACAGCCTGCAGACCGCGCTGGCACGCGAAACGCAGGAGGAAGCCGGCCTGGACCTGGCACCGCTGCAGCAGCTGCGCCGGGGCGGCCAGGTGGACTTTGCCTGCCCCAGTGAGGAAGGCGGCGAGGGGGCAGGCTATATGCTGGAAAGCATCCACTGGTTCCATGCCGTGGTGCCGCAGGGCGTGCAGCCGCAGAACATGGACGGGGAAGTGGCCCAGTTCCAGTGCATCACGCCGCAGCAGTTGCAGGTCTGGCTGGTGCAGGACTGCTTCACCCCCGAAGCCAGCCTGATCCTGGCCGACTACCTGGGCTGGTAGCCAACGGAATGCGGTGCAAAAAAAGGGCGCCTCAGGCGCCCTTTTTTCCATGGCCGCGAACGTGCGGCAGCAAGCTTTATTTCACCACCGGCTCGCGCAGCCGGCTGGGGGCCAGTGCCCCGGTGGATTCCAGGATCGGGTAGGCCACGGAGCACAGCAGCGAGTTGATGCGCTTGAGATCGCTGATCAGGTCGATGTGCAGCGAGCTGGTCTCGATGCTGGGCACGGTGTTGTCGGCCAGGCGGTTCAGGTGGGTGGCCGAGTAGGCCAGCTCCAGGTCGCGGAAGCGCGCCTTTTCTTCCAGCAGCTTCTGCGCCTCGCGCGGGTTGCCGTTCAGGAACACGCTCATGGCCAGGCGCAGATTGCTCAGCAGGTGCTCGTGCAGCTGGCTGATCTCCTGCTTGCCGGCTTCCGAGAAGTGGCGGCCCTTCTTGATCTTCTTGTCCTCGATTTCCTGCAGCACGCGCTCGATGATGTCGCCGATCTGCTCCATGTTGATGGTGAAGCTGATGATTTCCGTCCAGCGCTGGCCTTCGCGTTCGTCCAGTTCGGCGCGCGAAATCTTGGTCATGTAGTACTTGATGGCGGAATACAGGTCGTCCACCGTGTCTTCCAGCTTGCGCACCTCGTGCGAGAGCTTGGCGTCATCGCTCTCCACCACTTTCTGCAGGCCGATCAGCATCGACTCCACCACATCGGCCTGGTGCAGTGCCTCCCGTGCGGCGCAGCTGATGGCCAGCGAGGGGGTGGACAGGGCGGAAGGATCCAGATGGCGCGGACGCAGCAGGCTGCCGGCGCTGTGGTCGGCCGGCTTGGGCAGCAGTTGGGACACCCAGCGTGCCACGGCCTGGGTCAGGCCGATGAAGCACAGGCTGTTGAAGATGTTGAACGCCAGGTGGAACAGCACCACGTTCTGGCCGGCGCCGGGAATGTGCGGCTGGGCATAGCTGACCCACAGGCCCATGAACGGCGCCACGATGGCCACACCCATGATCTTGAACAGCATATTGCCCACGGTGACCTGACGCACCTCGATGGCGGCCTTGGCCGTGGTCAGCACCGCCACCATGCCGCTGCCCAGGTTGGCGCCCAAGGTCAGGCCCAGGGCCACTTCCAGCGGAATGGCGCCGGAGCTGGCCATGGCTGCAATCAGCAGCACGATGGCCAGGCTGGAATAGGCCAGCACCGCCAGCACGGCGCCCAGCATCAGCTCCAGAAAGATGTCGCTGCTGACCGAGCCCAGCAAGGTGCGCACGGTGGCGGATTCCAGCAGCGGTTCGGTGGCTTCCACCACCAGGCGCAGTGCCAGCAGCATCACGCCCAGCCCGATCAGCACCCGGCCGATGCGTCCCGGTGTGGTGTCCTGCCGGGTGATGAACAGCACCACCCCGACAAAAATGAACAGTGGTGACAGCCAGGACAGATCGAAGGAGAACAGTACCGCCATGGCGGCCGTGCCCACATCGGCGCCACGCATGACCGCCAGGGCGGCAGGCAGCGGAATCAGGCCCTGGCCGACAAAGGCCGAAGTCATTAGCGAAGTGGCCGTGCTGGACTGCACCAGGGCCGTCACGCCCAGGCCCGATAGGGCCGCCGTGAAGCGGTTGCGCATGCTGTGGGCCAGCAGATTGCGCAGGTTGGCGCCGAACACGCGCAGCACACCGGTGCGCACCATATGGGTGCCCCAGACCAGCAGGGCCACAGCAGCCAAAAGATTGAGTAAGTGCTTCATGAACGGTTCGCTAGGAAGCGAACTAATATAACCCTGAGACCCAGTGTTGGACACCGGGTGGCCATCGATAGCGCACAAGGCAGTGCGGGATAGGAATATTTTAGAAAAAAAACGAAACAAAAAGAATGGGTACTAACGGCATCCCATCCACCCTGTGCACAGCTTCTGCCTGACAAGCATTTCCTGTACCTGAAACGCTAGCACGATCGCCTGTATCTGTGCGTGCTGGCGACCCTCCGGTCTGTTGCATGGCGGACACCCGGCGGCCCGGACAAGGCCCTGAAAAAGCAAACCCCTCGCAGCCTGGGGCCGGGAGGGGGGCAGGATGCCGGTGGCAGCGTGTGGCTTACACGCCGCGTTTGGCCCGGCGGCTGCGCAGGATTTCGTCCAGGATCAGGCAGGCGGCCCCCACGCTGATGCCGACGTCAGCCACGTTGAAGGCGGGAAAGTGGCTGCTGCCCCAGTAGAAGTCCAGAAAGTCCACGACATAGCCGTGTTGCAGGCGGTCCACCACATTGCCGATGGCGCCGCCCAGGATGCTGGACAGGGCAAAGCAGAACAGCTTGTCACCGGGGTGTTTGCGCAGCTGCCAGACGATCAGCAGCGTGGCCACCACGCCGATGCCGACAAACAGCCAGCGCTGCCAGCCGCTGCCGTCGGCCAGAAAGGAAAACGCCGCGCCGGTGTTGTGGGCGCGCACGATGTTGAAGAAGCCGGTGATGGGCGTCCAGTCGCCCAGCTGGTAGACATCCAGAATCCACTGCTTGGTGATCTGGTCCAGCGCAATGATGGCCAGTGCCCAGGCCAGCCAGGGCCAGATGCGGGCGGTGCGCAAAGCAAGGGGTGCGGTCATGGCAATCGGGGATCCTGTGAAACTCAAAAAATCATAGCTGCCAGCACTATCCCCACATGAATTTCAGGTGGATTCAGTCCTGGATCCATGGGTGTGCAGGCATGCGCAGCTCTTGTCCTTGCATCAAAAGCACACCGCCCACGCGGGCGTGGGCGGTGTGGGAGGCGCAGGCTGCAGTTTAGGCCTTGCTGCGCACTTCGCCGCTGCCGTGCAGATTGCTGTCGCAGCGGCCGCACAGTGTGGGATGGGCGGGGTTCACACCCACGTCATCGCGGTAATGCCAGCAGCGCTCGCACTTGGCGGCTTCCGAGGGGGTGACGGCCACGGCCAGCGCATCGCCTGCCACTGCCTGGGCGGCCGAGGTGATGAGCACGAACTTCAGGTCGTCGGCCAGCGACTGCAGCAGGGCCAGGTCTTCGTGCTGGGCCGAGATGGTGACTTCGGCCTGCAGCGATGCACCGACCTTGCCTTCCACGCGCACGGCTTCGATGTCCTTGTTGACCACGTCGCGGATCTCGCGGATGCGGGTCCACTTGGCCAGCAGGGCGGCATCGCCTTCGGGCAGTTCGGTGAACTTTTCCAGGTAGATGGTTTCGCTGTGGCCCACGATCTTCCAGGCTTCTTCGGCCGTGAAGGACAGGAACGGTGCCATCCAGCGCAGCAGTGCCTGGGTGATCTGGTGCAGCGCGGTCTGGGCCGAGCGGCGGGCCAGGCTCTTGGGCGCCGTGGTGTAGAGGCGGTCCTTGAGCACGTCCAGGTAGAAACCGCCCAGGTCTTCCGAGCAGAACAGCTGGATCTTGGCGACCACGGGGTGGAATTCATAGACCTGGTAATGGCCGATGATTTCCTTTTGCAGCTGCGCCGCGCGGGCCAGGGCGTACTGGTCGATCTCCAGCAGGTCCTGGTAGGGCACGCTGTCGGTGGCGGCGTCGAAGTCACTGGTGTTGGCCAGCAGGAAGCGCAGCGTGTTGCGGATGCGGCGGTAGGCATCCACCACGCGGGCCAGGATCTTGTCGTCGATGCCCAGGTCGCCCGAGTAATCGGTCGAAGCCACCCACAGGCGGATGATTTCAGCGCCCATCTTGCCGCTTACGTCCTGCGGAGCCACGGTGTTGCCCAGCGACTTGGACATTTTCTTGCCCTGGCCGTCCACGGTGAAGCCGTGGGTCAGCAGCCCCTTGTACGGGGCACGGCCGAAGATGGCGGAGGCCAGCAGCAGCGAGGAGTGGAACCAGCCGCGGTGCTGGTCATGTCCTTCCAGGTACAGGTCGGCTTCCGGGCCCTGGTCGTGGTGCATGTCGGCGTGGGTGCCGCGCATCACATGCCAGAAGGTGGAGCCGGAGTCGAACCAGACTTCCAGGATGTCGGTGCTCTTGGTGTAGTGCTTGGCTTCGTCCGCGCCCAGGATGTCTTCCGCACTCACGCGGCTCCAGGCCTCGATGCCGCCTTGCTCGACCATGTCGGCCGCCTGGTCGAGGATTTCCATGGTGCGGGGGTGCAGCGCGCCCGTGTCCACATGCAGGAAGAAGGGGATGGGCACGCCCCAGGAACGCTGGCGCGAGATGCACCAGTCGGGACGGCCGGCGATCATGGCGCGCAGGCGGTCCTGGCCGTTTTCCGGGTAGAAGCTGGTGCTGTCGATGGCTTCCAGTGCGATCTGGCGCAGGGTCTTCTCGGGCTTCTGGGCGGGGTCGGTGAACACGCCTTCGCCTTCATCCATGCGGATGAACCACTGTGCGGCCGCACGGTAGATCACCGGCGTCTTGTGGCGCCAGCAGTGCGGGTAGCTGTGGGTCAGGTGGGTGGTGTCCACCAGACGGCCGGCGACCTTCAGCGCGTCGATGATGACAGGCACGGCCTTCCAGATGTACTGGCCGCCGAACAGCGGCAGGTCCGCCGCGTACACGCCATTGCCCTGCACGGGGTTGAGGATGTCCTTGTAACCCATGCCGTTGTTCATGCAGGAGTTGAAGTCATCCACGCCGTAGGCCGGTGCCGAGTGCACGATACCGGTACCGTCGTCGGCCGTGGCGTAGTCGGCCAGGTAGACGGGGGAGATGCGGTCGAAACCCTTGTCCACATGGGCCAGCGGGTGCTTGAAGGGCATGTGGTCCAGCGCCTTGCCTTGCGCTGTGGCCACCACCTGGCCGGTGATGTTCCAGCGCGCCAGGCACTTTTCCACCAGGGCCGAGGCCACGATCAGCAGGCCGCGTTCGGTATCGACCAGGCTGTATTCCAGATCGGGGTTGACGTTGAGCGCCTGGTTGGCAGGGATGGTCCAGGCCGTCGTCGTCCAGATGACGATGAAGGCTTCCTTGTCCAGCTGGGGCAGGCCGAAGGCTGCGGCCAGCTTGGCAGGGTCCGCAGCGGGGAACATCACGTCCAGGGTCTGCGACTGCTTGTCCTGGTATTCGATCTCGAACTCGGCCAGCGAAGAGGCGCAGTCAAAGCACCAGTACACCGGCTTCAGGCCACGGTAGACAAAACCGCGCTCCATCACCTTCTTCAGGGCGCGCAGTTCCAGCGCCTCGTTGGCGTAGTTCATGGTCTTGTAGGGGTGGTCCCAGTCGCCCAGCACGCCCAGACGCTTGAAGTCGACCATCTGCTGCGCGATCTGCTCGGTGGCGAAGGCGCGGCTCTTGGCCTGCATCTCGTCACGGGGCAGGTTGCGGCCGTGCAGCTTCTCGATGGCGTTCTCGATGGGCAGGCCGTGGCAGTCCCAGCCGGGCACATAGCGGGCGTCATAGCCTTCCAGCTGGCGGCTCTTGACGATCATGTCCTTCAGGATCTTGTTGACGGCGTGGCCGATGTGGATCTTGCCGTTGGCGTAGGGAGGGCCGTCGTGCAGGATGAACATGGGTGCGCCGCGGCGGGCCGCGCGCAGCTTCTGGTAGGTGCCCTGGTCTTCCCATTCCTTGGCCCAGCCCGGCTCGCGCTTGGGCAGGTCGCCGCGCATGGGGAAGGGGGTGTCGGGCATGTTCAGCGTGGCGCGGTAGGCGGACGCTTCGGGCTTGTTGGACTTCGAATCAGACATGGAAAACCTTGAAAGCAGGGCAAGGCCATGGCCGGCGCGTTGGCGTCGCGGCCAGGACGTGAATGGGGTGCAGGTGCCCGGAGCGCTGCCGCGTCCAGGCCGGGACGGCGAGCGTCAAATTCGGTCGCGCGTGGTCTGGCGACGGGTTTCTGTGTGGGAAGACACAGGAATGGACGCAAAAAACGCGCATGCGTCATCGCAGTCCTTGGCGATGCCTGCTGTCAGGGCATCGAGACTGTCGTACTTCAGCTCGTCGTGCAGTTTGTGCAGAAGTTCCACACGGATGATTTTACCGTAGGCGCCTTCGCCACCCAGATGGGTAGGCCAATCCAGGCAATGTGTCTCCAGCAGCACGCGGCCGCCGTTGACATCGTTCGGGTCCAGCGAGGGGCGCACACCCAGGTTGGCCACGCCGCGCAGCGGCTGCTCATCCAGTCCGTGCACCAGCACCGCAAAAATGCCGCTGGCCGCCGGTTTCCAGTGGTCAAAGCGCAGATTCAGGGTGCGAAAGCCATCGGCGGCCCCGGCCCTGGACTCCGCCAGCTGCCTGCCCAGCTTGCGGCCATGGACCACATGGCCGGAGATGGTGTAGGGGTGGCCCAGCAGCTTGGCCGCCTGCGGCATGTCGCCGGCGGCCAGCGCCGCCCGCACCGTGGTGCTGGAGACACGCTCGCCATGCACCTCGTAGCTGTTCATGCGGGCCACGTCGAAGCCCTGGGCCTGGCCGGCGGCGTCCAGCATGGCGTAGTCGCCTGCCCGTTGGCTGCCAAAGCGGAAATCATCGCCCACCAGGATGTACTGGGCGCCCAGGCCCTGTACCAGCACGTTCTGGATGAAGGCTTGCGGGGACTGGCCGGCCAGCGCATCGTTGAAAGGCAGCACCACCGTCTGGTCCACGCCGCAGATGGCCAGCTGGCTGAGCTTGTCGCGCAGCGTGCCCACGCGGGCGGGGGCCAGATCGGGCTTGTTCAGCTTCTGCGCAAAGTAGTCCCGCGGGTGGGGCTCGAAGGTTAGCACACAGGTGGGCAGGTCGCGTTGCGCGGCTTCGGCACGCAGCAATCCCAGCATGGCCTGGTGGCCACGGTGCACCCCATCAAAGTTACCAATGGTGACCGCGCATGCGGGGGCACGATCGGGGTGCTGAAGGCCTCTGAAAATCTTCATGGGAATGCTTTGTTTTTCATAGCGCGCGGCGCTTTCCAATTCAGCACGGGATGGCTGTCTGACAGTGAAAGCGAGTATATTGCCATCCATAGGGCATGCCTGTCGCATGCCTTATCGGCTTGCCGCGAAACCCGTCCTGGACGTTGACGTTCATTCGAGGAGGTGCATCGTGAAGGTTCTGAAGCTGTCCGCCCACGGACTTCCCCAGTCATGGATCAGCCTGGAGGAGGCCGTGCTGCACTACGCCGCCGATGAGGTCCGCTGGGAATCGGGCGCGCAGATCGCGGTGTTCCGTGGGGGCCATAACGCGCACACCGGCGAGCAGTCGGTGATCCACATCAACAGCATCATCGGCACCAAAGGCATTCCGCGCATCAACCCGCATGCGCTCAAGCCCGGCCTCACCAACAGTAAGCTGTTTTCCCGCGACCGCCACCTGTGTGCCTACTGCGGCCGGGTCCACGACGAGCGCGACCTGACGCGCGAACACATCGTGCCGTTTGCGCAGAAAGGCCAGGACCACTGGATGAATGTGGTCACGGCCTGCCGTGCCTGCAACCACCGCAAAGGGCCGCGCACGCCGGAGCAGGCCCGCATGCCGCTGCTGTATGCGCCCTACACCCCCAGCCTGTGGGAAGACTTCATCCTGCGCAACCGCCGCATCCTGGCCGATCAGATGGAGTTTCTGCTGGCCCATGTGCCCAAAAGCTCGCGCTGGGCACTGTAGCCGCCGTGCCGGGGCCCGCATGCGCGGCGCTATCTCCACGAGGAGGGCAGGGTCTCCACGCCAGGCGCTCAATGCAGACCTTGCTTCTGAGGGCGAGCGCATGCCACGGACACAGAATTTTCAGCATTTGCCGAAACGCCCGTCTGTCCTGTGGTGCAATAAGGGTTTACCCTCGATCGCCTGCTGCGCATGATCGTCCGCGACCGCCCCACCGGCTTCAACCTTTTCCTCATCCTGCGCGGTTCCGTGCTGCAGCGCATCCGCTGGGTGCTGTGCCTGAACATCGTGCTGGCCGTGCTGGTCACCTACGCACATGGCAATCTGTTCGATCTCAAGATCACCGTCACGCCGATCCCGTTCACGCTGATCGGCCTGCCCTTGGCCATTTTTCTGGGCTTTCGCAACACCACGGCCTACAACCGCTTCTGGGAAGGGCGCAAGCTCTGGGGTGAACTGGTGATCTGCGCCCGCACGCTGTCGCGCCAGTGCCAGAACTTCATCCGCGTGCCGCTGGTGCTGGATCCCCGCAACCGCGTGGGGGATGTGCGGGTGCGCATGGTGCACCGTGCCATTGCCCATGCCCATGCGCTGCGCTCCCAACTGCGTGGTCACCAGGACGATGGCGCGCTGGAGCGCTGGCTGACGGCCGAGGAATGGTTTGCCATGCGCAACCACCCGCTGAATTTCCGCTCCGACGCGCTGATGCTGGCCAACGGCCATGACCTGAGCGACAGCCTGCGCAAGGGCTGGATCGACCCGGTGCTGGCCGCCCAGATCGACAACACCTTCACCGCGATGACGGCTGCGGCAGCATCCTGCGAACGCATACGCCACACGCCGATTCCGTTTTCTTACATGCTGTTGCTGCACCGCACGGCCTATATGTACTGTTTTCTGCTGCCGTTCGGCCTGGTGGACACCACGGGCTTCATGACGCCGTTTGTGGTGGGCATCGTGGCCTATACCTTCTTTGGTCTGGACGCGCTGGGTGACGAGCTGGAAGAGCCCTTCGGCGTGGAAAGCAACGACCTGCCGCTGGATGCCTTCTGCCGCGGCATCGAGATCAGCCTGTGCCAGTCGCTGGGCGACCCCGAGCCACCGCAGCCGCTGCAGCCACTGGAGTACCGGCTGACCTGAGGGGCGGCGTCCTTCTTTCCGGCATAAAAAAACGGACCCCGGGGAAGGGGTCCGTGCCAAAGGCGGCCGGTGGGCTGCAGTGCGCAGCGCCGGCCGCGAGGGATGCTGTTGGCGCTGGGCTTATTCCATCACGCCGGCGGTCTCGCGCATGCGGGCCGACACTTCACCCAGGTGGTGCAGACTGTCGCCGTAGGTCATCTCCAGCTGGGTCAGTTTTTTGAAGTGGTGGCTGATGATGTATTCGTCCGTCACGCCGATACCGCCATGCAGCTGCACGGCCTGCTGGCCGACGTAGCGCATGGACTGGCCCAGTTGCACGCGGGCGCGGGCGATGGAGCGGCGGCGGGTCTCGGCCGGCTGGCCCAGTTGCAGGCTGGCGTAGTAGCTCATGGAGCGGCCCAGTTCCAGCTGCATCTTCATATCAGCAGAGCGGTGGCGCAGGGCCTGGAAGCTGGCGATCGCCACACCGAACTGCTTGCGCTGGTTCAGGTAGTCGGCCGTGGTCAGCAGGGCCTGCTCCATCACCCCCACGGCTTCGGCGCAGACGCTGGCGCTGCCCACGTCCACCGCCAGTTCCAGCGCGGCCAGGCCGTCGGTGGTGACCAGGGTGGCAGGGCTGCCGTTGCACTGCAGCTCGGCGGCGCGGCTGCCGTCCTGGGTGCCGTAGCCCTGGGTGCTGACGCCGTCTGCCGAGGCTTCCACCAGGAACAGCGCCTGCTGGCCGTCCAGCAGGGCAGGCACCAGAAAGGCGTCGGCCTTGTCGCCGATGGGCACGATGCTCTTGCGGGCGGTCACCGCATAGCCCGCACCGTTCTTGGTGGCCTGGGCCTCGCAGCGGTCGAGGCGGTAGCGCGCCCTGCGTTCCTGCTGGGCCAGCACCACGATGGACTCGCCGGCCGCAACGCGCGGCAGCCACTGGGCCTGCACGGCTTCGGGGGCAAACTGGCCGAGCACGGCGCCGGTGATGAAGGCCTGGGACAGTGGCTCCAGCACCATGCCGCGGCCGAGTTCTTCCATCACCACCATGGCGTCAATGGCGCCCAGGCCCAGGCCGCCATGGGCTTCGGGCACGGTCAGGGCCGTCAGGCCCAGGTCGGCCAGTTCGGCCCAGGTATCGCGTGAAAAACCGCCGGCCTTCACCGCCGCACGGCGGTGCTCGAAGGTGTAGGCCTTGTCCACCCAGCGGCGCACGGCATCACGCAGTTGCTGCTGGTCTTCGGAAAAATTGAAATCCATAAATCTCTCCTGGTGCTGTCATCCCGGGCGGCGCCGCCGCATGGGGTGTCCAGCAAAGCTTTGTCTGGCGCCCCCTCCCCGAGGGGGCGTGGGGGAGCCGTCCTGCTGTGCGCAGCGCGGACGGCGGTGGGGCATCAGCCGAGCACCGTCTGCGCGACGATGTTGCGCTGCACTTCGTTGGAGCCCCCGTAGATCGTGGTCTTGCGCATATTGAAGTAGCTGGACGCCAGCGGGGCCAGGCCCACCGTGCCGCCCGGGAAGTCGCCCTGCCACCCGGCCTCCATGGCTTCGTGGACCAAGGGCAGGCTGTAGGGGCCGCCGGCCAGCATCAGCAGCTCGGTGTAGCGTTGCTGGATCTCGCTGCCCTTGATCTTCAGCAGACCGGCAATGTCCAGCGGGTTCTTGCCGCTCTTTTCGGCCGACAGCACGCGCAGCACCAGCATCTCCAGTGCCACCACGTCCACTTCCAGCAGGGCGATCTGGTCGCGGAAACGCGGGTCTTCCCACACGCCTTCGGTCCGGGCCACGCGCTTGAGGCGTTCCAGTTCACGCTTGGCGCGGTTCACGTCGGCAATATTGGTGCGTTCGTGTGCCAGCAGGTGCTTGGCGTAGGTCCAGCCCTTGTTCTCTTCACCGATCAGCTGGTCGGCAGGCACCTTCACGTTGTCAAAGAAGACTTCGTTGACTTCGCATTCGCCATCCAGCAGCTTGATGGGGCGCACCGTCACACCGGGCGACTTCATGTCGATCAGCAGGAAGCTGATGCCGGTCTGCGGCTTGCCTTCGTTGCTGGTGCGCACCAGGTTGAACATCCAGTCGCCATGCTGGCCCAGCGTGGTCCAGGTCTTCTGGCCGTTGACGATGTAGAAGTCACCCTGGCGCTCGGCGCGTGTCTTGACGCTGGCCAGGTCCGAACCCGAACCCGGCTCGCTGTAGCCCTGGCTCCACCAGACTTCGCCGCTGGCAATGCCGGGCAGAAAGCGCTGCTGCTGCGCCGGCGTGCCAAAGGCCTGGATCACCGGGGCCACCATCACCGGCCCGAAGGGCACGATGCTGGGGGCGCCGGCCTTGGCCAGTTCCTCGGCGAACAGGTGCTTTTGCACTGCGGTCCAGCCGGGGCCGCCAAATTCCTTGGGCCAGCCATAGGCCAGCCAGCCCTTTTTGCCCAGGGTCTTGGCCCAGCCCTGGATGTCGTCGCGCGTCAGGCGCAGGCCTTCGCGGACCTTGCGGGCGGCGGCGGGGTCCAGGTGCTCGTGTATCCAGGCGCGGACTTCCTCGCGGAAGGCCTGCTCTTCGGGCGTGAATGCCAAATCCATGCTGCGGTCTCCTTGTAATGCAAGGTTTTTAGCATGGTCGTTCGCTGCCGCCATGTCGGGGCGGCGACAGCCTAGGGTGAGTCCGGAGTCAGATTTCGGCTGGCGGGTTCTGCTCTGCAGAATCCGTGCTGCTGTGGGGCACCGGTGCTTCCACCCCCAGGGCGCTGCACAGCTGCTGGACGGTGGCGCGCAGCAGTGCCACTTCGGCTTCCAGTGCGGCCAGGCGCTGGGCGGTGGCGCTGTCGGACGGGGCGGCACTGCCGGCTTCGTTGGCCGCGGCCAGGGCGCTGACATCCACCTCTCCGCACAGCAGGTGCGCCCAGCGTGCTTCCCGGGCGCCGGGGGCGCGCGGCAGCAGCACCACCAGCGGACCGCCTTTTTCGTCGCTGCGGTCGCGCAGCTCTTCCAGGAAGGCCTCGACCGAGCCGATATCGGCAAAGCGGTGCCAGCGCTCGGTGTTGATGCGCAGCTCGCCGGCCGTCTGCGGGCCGCGCAGCATCAGCAGACCCAGGATGGCGCTGGCCTGGCTGGGCACGCCCACCACCCGCTCGAAATTGTGTTCCCAGCGGGTGGCGCGCTGGCCGCTGGCTTCCATCACCAGGTGGCGCTGGCGCAGCTCGTCCAGGGCGGCCTGGATGTCGCCTTCGCTCAGCTGCATCACCGGAGCGCGGCTGGTCTTCTGGTTGCAGCCCGATTGCAGGCTGTTCACCGTGAGCGGATAGCTGTCCGGTACGGTGCGGGCTTTCTCCATCAGCGTGGCAAGCACACGGGCGGCGTGGGGCGACAAAGGCTGAGCGCGGTGGTCGAATGGCATGGCTGGGATAATTCGCAGGAAATGAAAAACATCGTGATTTTGATCTCTGGCGGCGGCTCCAACATGGCAGCCATCGTACGGGCTGCCCAGCAACAGGAGTGGGCGCGCCGTCTGGACGCCCGCGTGGCCGCCGTCATCAGCAACAAGGCCGATGCCCAAGGCCTGGTTTTTGCCCGTGAGCATGGCATTGCCACGGCCGTGCTGAACCACAAGGATTTCGACAGCCGCGAAGCGTTTGATGCGGCGCTGGCCCAGCAGATCGACAGCCATGAACCGGCGCTGGTGGTGCTGGCCGGCTTCATGCGCATTCTCACGCCCGGATTCGTGAACCACTTTGCCGGGCGGCTGCTGAATATTCACCCTTCGCTGCTGCCGGCATTTCCGGGCCTGCACACGCACCAGCGTGCCATCGAGGCGGGCTGCAAGTTTGCCGGCGCGACCGTGCACCAGGTGACGGCCGAGCTGGATGTGGGACCCATTCTGGACCAGGCCGTGGTGCCGGTGCTGCCGGAGGACACGCCCCAGACCCTGGCCGCGCGGGTGCTGACGCAGGAGCACATCATCTACCCGCGTGCCGTGGCGCACTTTCTGCGCCATCTGTAACGGCGGTGGTCGGGAGGCTCTCCGGCTGGAGCCCGCTGCCATCGACCACGTTGTGCCCCTGGTCCATCCCCGGAAACGGGGTGGCGTTCCCCCACGCCGCTCACCTGCGGCGCAGAGGGAAGCCAGAACTCAGACCGTATAGCTGTAGGTGCTGCGGGCTGCGGCGGATTCGCCGCTGGCGGCCTGGTAGGCACGGTGGGCGGTGTCCAACAGGGCGTTGCGGGCATTCTGGGTCCAGCTCTCGGCGGATTGCTTGAGCTGATCGACCACGTTGAGGGCCGCATCGGCGGCGTCTTCGGCGGCGCCAGCCAGGCGTTCGGCCAGGGACACGGTGCCGTCTTCATTGGTGTCCAGCTCGTCGTAGACGGTGGTGGTCGAGCCCCCTGCGCCGCCGGCTCCACCGACACCGCTGGCTGCAGCCGTGCCCGTGCTGTCGCTGTCGGATTCCGTGCTGGCACTGGCCTGGGCGGGCGGTGGGGGCGGCATGCCACCGGCGTTCTGGGGTCGGGCGGCATCGAATTCGGCCTGGCTCAGGCTGCCATCGTCGTCGCTGTCGAGCTGGCTGAACAGGGCCGCTGCGTCTTCCTCGCTCACGCTCTCCTGGCCGTTCATCTTCTGCAGCAGCGCCGTCAGCTCGTCGCTGCTCACATCACCGCTGCCGTCGCTGTCCACCTTGCTGAACAGGTCATCGCTCTGGCCCGCGCCGCGCGATTGCGCGAAATCCATGGTGGAGCGGGGTGGCGGCAGCATGCTGGGCAGTGCGGCTTCCAGCTCGTCGGTGCTCAGACTGCCGTCTCCGTTGCTGTCGCTGCTGGACAACAGGTCCTTGGCGCTGCTGCCGCCGGACTGGCCGGTGCGGCTGCCGATGTCATCCATCAGCGACTGCAGCTCGGTCTCATTCAGGCTGCCGTCGCCGTCGGCATCAAAGTCGGCCGAGAGTTTTTCTGCGAGCTTGGCGCTGTGCTGGCTGCGCTGGCTCTGTATCGCAGAACTCCATGCATTGCTGCTGCCCAGACTGGAAATGCTGGTCATGGGAGGTCCTTTCAAGAAGATCCAGCCCGCCAGCGGCCTGCATGCCCTCTGCCGCAGACATGGCTGCGAGGTGAACCGCTGCACATGCTGAGGCCGCCGCGTAAACCGTTGTTGTCCTGTTTGTACGGCGGTCGCTACAAAGCGCGTTGTAAGCCCCTGAACTGTCTATGGGGCATCCGTTCTTTCCTCCCATACAAAGCGAAGCACGTCCTTACACTGGCCTCCTGTTGACGCGGAAATGCAAGGAGTGAGCACGCGATGTACCGAATCTTGGTGGTGGATGACGATGAAGAGATTACGACGCTGCTCAGCCAATACATGGAGCGTTTTGGCTTTGAGGTGCATGTGGCCAGCGATGGCGCCAGCATGCACAGCCAGCTCAAGGCCCATGCCATCGATCTGGTGGTGATGGATGTAATGCTGCCCGGTGTCGATGGCCTGACCCTGGCCCGCTTGCTGCGCCAGCAGTCGCAGATGCCCATCATCATGCTGACCGCGCGTGCCGAATCCTATGACTGCGTGGTGGGCCTGGAGCTGGGCGCCGACGATTACATGGGCAAGCCCTTCGAGCCGCGCGAGCTGGTGGCCCGCATCCACAGTGTGATGCGCCGCCAGGCCACGGCCCAGGCCGATACCAGCCAGGCCGCGAATGTGCGTTTCGATGCCTGGACCTTGCAGCGCCTGGAGCGCCAGGTGGTGGACCCGCAGGGCACGGTGGTGCCGCTGTCGTATGCGGAATACCGTCTGCTGTGCACCTTGCTGGAAGCGCCACGCCGTGTCTTCAGCCGCGAGCAACTGCTGGAGCAGGCCCGGGGGCGCAGCATGGACAGCCTGGACCGCAGCGTGGACCTGTTGATCTCGCGCCTGCGCCACAAGCTGGGCGAGGACGGGCCTTCGCTGATCAAGACCGTGCGGGGGGCCGGCTACATGCTGGACGCCCGCCAGATCCAGGCCTGCCTGGCATGAGTCCGGTGTCTGCACCTGCCGCCGACGGGCAGGGGCCTGCGGCTGCGCCCAGCGTGGCGCCGCCGGCACTGGGCTGGGCTGACCGGCTGCGCAGGGTGCTGCAGCGGCTGCGGCGTGGCCCGGACACGCTGTTCGGCCGGCTGGCCTGCCTGCTGGCCGTGGTGGTCGTGGCCAGCCATCTGCTGGCGCTGTCGCTGATGTTCGAGCTGCGCGGGCCTCCGCCGCCCCCGCCACAGCCGCCGATGCCGCCGCAGCAGGTCCAGGGCGAGACCCTGAGCAGCCCCATCACCGTGACCAACGAGAAATCCTATGTGGTGCGCCGTGGACTGCCGCTGCAGTTGCAGCCGGAAGGGCGACCGCTGCCGCCGCAAAAAGAACCTCAGCGTTCGCTGTGGGCCTTTGTGCTGGACGTGGGCTTTCGCCTGTCGGCGCTGCTGATCGCCACCTGGTTCGGCGCGCGCTGGCTGGCCACTCCCATGCGGCGCCTGGCGGCGGCGGCGCGGGAGCTGGGAGGCAATATCAACCGCCCCCCGCTGCCCGAGACCGGCACCGTGGAATGCCGCGAGGCCAGCCGGGTGTTCAACCAGATGCAGGACCGCATCCGCCAGCAGCTGCAGGACCGTGACCGGCTGGTGGCTGCCGTCTCGCACGATCTGCGCACGCCGCTGACCCGGCTGCGCCTGCGTGCCGAGCTGCTGGATGACCAGCGCACCAACCTGGAATTCCAGCGCGACATTGCGGAGATGGACGCCATGATCCAGGACACGCTGGACTATCTGCGCGGCCAGGCCCAGGCCACGCCCATGGTGCGCGTGCAGGTGCAGGCCTTGCTGGAAAGCGTGGTGGACGACCATGAGTTGACGGGGGTGCACATCCCGTTGCGGGGAACGGCCGGGATCATCCAGGCCCAGATCGGGCCGCTGCGCCGCTGTGTGGACAATCTGATTGCCAATGCGCTGCGTTACGGCGGCGGGGCCGAAGTGTTGCTGGAAGAAAGCCCGCGGGGCGTGCGCATCACCGTGCGCGACCACGGCCCCGGCATGCCCGATGCGGCGCTGCGGCAGGTGATGCAGCCTTTTGTGCGCCTGGAAGCATCGCGCCACCGCCACCATGGCGGGGTGGGGCTGGGCCTGTCGATTGCGCGCGATATTGCGCTGCGCCACCATGGCGAACTGCGCCTGCACAACGCCCACGACGGCGGCCTGTGCGCCGTGCTGGAGCTGCCCTACAACCAGCCGTGATGCGCCCGCTCCTGCCGCAATCCCTGTGAAGGTTGCGGCAGGCGGGAATATCCACGGTTGGCGCGCGCTGTGTGTGCCGCCGCTTGCGTTTTTCAGGCCGGCTGGCATATTGAGGGGCATGCAGAAAATAGGCCTTTCCGCATTATGTGTTGCCGAAAAATTGGTCGCGGAAAATCGGCGCTGGTTTTCGCCCGGCTGCCTCTGCATAAATAGCAGAAGTGACATATTGTTTCAGTTCGCCTACAAAAAACGGGCTTTGTAGGTGTCTTGCGGCGCTTGTGTACGCAGTTGCGTACGTAAAGAGTGAAAAAAGTATAAAAAAACCGCTTAAGTTTTCACCGCAAGTGCCGACGGGTGCCTACACTCGCAGTCAAAACGACCACGATTATTTTGACTCAGCACGGTTTGCCTATGCACCATATTCTGGTGGTGGATGACGACGAGGAAATCACCGCATTACTCACGCAATATCTCACCCGTTTCGGTTATGCCACTTATGCGGCCTGTGACGGAGATTCCATGCGTGCCCAGCTGGCTGCCCAGCCCATCGACCTGGTGGTGCTGGATGTCATGCTGCCGGGCGTGGACGGAATCCGGCTGGCCAAGGAGCTGCGCTCCCGCTCCCAGCTGCCCATCATCATGTTGACCGCCCGCGCCAACCCCTTTGACTGTGTGCTGGGGCTGGAGCTGGGGGCCAACGATTACATGGGCAAGCCCTTCGAGCCCCGTGAACTGGTGGCACGCATCCAGAACGTGCTGCGGAACTCCGCGGCCGCGGCGGCTGCGGCGATCAGGCCCGTGACCTTGCCTCCGGATCTGCTCGAGGTGGTGCAGTTCGATGGCTGGCAGCTCTACACCATGGAGCGCCACCTGGTGTCGCCCGACGGGGTGGTGGTGCCTCTGTCGGGGGCCGAGCTGCGCCTGCTGTGCACTTTTCTGCGCACCCCCCGGCGGGTCTGCAGCCGGGACAAGCTGATGGAGCAGGCCCATGGGCGCACGATGGCGGCTTTCGAGCGCAGCATCGACCTGCTGGTATCGCGCCTGCGCAGCAAACTCGGCGACGATCCCCGTTCGCCGGTGCTGCTCAAGACCGTGCGCGGCGTGGGCTATGTGCTGGAGGTGCAGAACGTCCAGGGCCAGCCGGTCTGGCAGCGCTGAGCAGACCGGCACAAGGTCTTCGCGGTATCAGCTCAGACCCAGCAGGGCGGTCTTGAGCTGGGGATCATCCGCCTGCTCTCCCAGCCAGAAATTGAGCAAGGTGTTGTAGAAGGCGATGTCCTGCATCGGTTTCACCACGCGGCGGCGGTTGTGTTCCACCACCGTGCCGGTGCCCGGAATCCAGTCCAGGGTCAGCAGGTCGCCGCTGCGCAGTCCGGATGGCAGGTGTGCCAGGGCCTGGCTCAGGCCATTCATCTGCTCGGCCACACGGGCATCCATCTGGGCGATGTCCTTGGCCAGCTTGTCCAGCACGGCTTCCTCGAACTCCTTGGCGGAGATGTCGCGCATCAGCCGGATCACCAGGCGGCGCGGACCATCGCTGGAGAGCACGGCTTCGGTGGTGCGCCGCTGGTCACGCAGGTACAGACCCACCGTGTAGACCTTGAAGAGCAGGCGCTTGCTGATGCCTGCGCCGTTGAGCTGCAGCTGCTGCCCCGCCACCTGGGCGGACGCGCCGATCAGGGCAGGCTCCGCTTCGGCGGCGCGCACCAGGCTGGGCAGGCAACTGGCCACACAGGAGGCGATGGCCAGTGCAGTCTTGAATGGAGTGGGCATGGTGATCTCCTTGCAAAGACAGGTGCAGCATCCGGCACTGCTGCGGGTCAACAAAAGGGGACGCCGGCAGGGGAAAACCGCGTGGCGATTACCAGATGGCCAGGGTGTTGGTGAGTACCCGCTGCAGCCAGGTACGTTGACCTGCTTCCGAGACATCGCCCCGACCGACCACTTCCATCTTGGCGTTGATGACATCGGACGAGGCCACGATGTTCTGGGGGCGGAAGTCGCGTGGATCGACGACACCGGAGAAGCGCAGGGTCTTGGCGTCGCCGTTCATGGCGATGCTGCGCTCGCCCGCCACCACCAGGTGGCCATTGGGGAGCACATTGATGACCGAGGCCGCAATCTGTCCGGTGAAGTTGCTGGAATTGCTGGAGCTGCCGTCGCCGCTGAAGGAATCGCTGCCGGAGGCCTGGGCGTCCAGATTCAGGATGGAGCCCAGAAAGCCGGTACCCGAATTGCTGCCTGGGCCCTTGTTGGCCATGGCGTTCTGGCGGCTGGCGTCGGTCTTGGCCTTGCTGGTGGCGCTCATGGACTCGGCGATCTCGATCTTCAGCGAATCCCCGACATTGCGCGGCCGGGCACGGCCGTTGAACGGGCTGGTGAAGGTGTTGTTGTTGAAAAGGCTGCCGGTGTTGACGCGCTCGATATTGGCCATGCGCGGCATGGCGGCCACGGCAACCGGGCTGTTGACGATGGAGGGGTCGCGCGTCACGCAGCCGGTCAGCATGCCTGCGCACAAGGCGGCAGAGGCCAGGAACAATGGGCGGAAAGGCATGGGCATCGGAATCTCCTGCGAAATCGGAAAAAAGGGGAATCAGTCTTGGTAGCCGGTGACCAGGGCGGTCACGACCGGGCTGACCTTGGTGCGGGTGCTGGTCCACTGGCCGCGTGACAGATAGGGGTCCAGCTGGAACTGGCTGCTGGAGATCAGCTCGCCTTCCTTGGAGCGCAGGGCCAGTTGCACCGAGGTCACATAGGGGCGGAAATCCCCCGTGAAGGGCGGGCGGCCCCAATCGAAGTAGGCGGTGTACTCCAGCCAGACATTGCACAGGCGTGCCGCGGGGGCGGTGTCATACACCTTGCTGTCGATGCCGTGCTTCTGCAGTTCGGCCTGCAGGGCCGGCACCAGGTCGGGCACCTGCGTCTGGGGGTTGTACTCAATGCACACGCTGTTCAGCGGGGTGCGCAGGTTGTAGAGCGTGTTGGATGCCGAGGGGGGCGACAGCGCCACGGCGCTGTTGGCGACGACGGCGGCGGCCTTGGTCAGTTCCCACAAGGGTTCGACGGTGATGATGGCGCAGCCGGTTTGCAGTGCGCAGGCTGCAATGCCCAGGGTGGTGAGCAGAGGGGTGGGGATTCGCATGATGGGGCGTCCTGCGGTCTGTATTCAGACCAGTTCGTTGAGAAGGGCGCGTACCGCCGAATTGCCCAGGGCCACATAGGAGGCCACGTTGCGCGAGCCGGAGCCCACAACATCCAGCACCGTTTCGGCGCCGTCGGTGACCGCGCCTGCCACGGTGGAAGCCATCTCCACGGTGTCATCCCAGAGATCGGCCACGCCGGACGCCGTCGATTCCACCGACTGGGCCACGCTGGTGGCGGCCGAGCCCAGGGAGTTGGCGACGCTGGACGCGGTGGACTCCACGGTCTGGGCCAGGCTCACGATGGCGTCCAGGCCATCTTCTGCCAGCCCGGCAATGCCGTCTCCCAGATCGCTCACCCCTTCCACGGTGCTGTCGATGCCCGCTTCCAGCCATTCCAGACCGGAGTGGCCAGCTTCGCTGAGCAGGGCCAGGCTTTCGTTGCTGAAAGAGCAGATGGCACTGGCAAAGTCGGATTCGCCCGCTTCCTGGGTGTCTGCCGCCACGCGGGGGCGCTTGGTGTTGGTCAGCGCAGCGAGAGAACTGGAGCCGCTGCCTGAAACAGATGTGATGTCGCTCATCGCAATCTCCTTGAAAAGATGAGCGAATATTAGGAGTGTGCTGATTGATTAAATAAGGCGATGAATGGGAGAAAATCAGGTCAAACTACAAATCGCATACAAATAATCAACAGTTTGGATACCAAATAGCAGAGGAAAGTATTATTTCGGCATGTGTTATGTACGCTGTTTGAAATTAACAACTGACGCTATGCATACAAATTGCGATTGATGTTGTGATATTTGATTTGGAGTTTTGTATATGCGGTGTAGCCAGTTTGTGTGGATTTTGTATGGCACCATTTATTCTGGAATGTTTGTGATACAAATGCGGCATAGAAATGAAAAAGAAATGAAGACGACATGAATGCACTTCAGGCCATCCAGACGGTGCGTGGTGCCCTGCAGCTGGGCACTGCCGTGCACCAGAAGCGTTCGTTGGGCGATGTGGTGGGGGCCGTGGCGGGAACGGCCTTTGCCGCCCAGACGGGGGGCGTGGGCAGCATTGCCAGCGGGCTGGTCGAAGACGTGACCGCTGCCGTGGTGGACGGCGTGGTGGCGGGGGTGACCGGTGTGGTGGATACCACGACCACGGCCGGCAAGGCCATTGCCGCCTACACCAGCGGCGGGATGAAGACCTTGGGCAAGGTCGTGGACTTTTTCGTCTGAAGCGCGCGCTGCCCAGGCGCAGGGCAGTACGTGGTGAAGGTCGGAGGGCAGTGACGAGATCCCTGGGGTGCCGCGGTCATTGCCGGGTGTCCGCTCCCGTCCGGCGAGCGCATCTCCAACAGGCTGCAGCCCGGGCTCAGTCCCCGTCGCCTACGCGCGCAAAACGCGGTTGTTCCACGCCATCGACCACCACGGTCTCGGTGAACATGGCAGCGGGCCGCACCCACAGCGCACCTTCGCCGTACAGGGGGCGGTACACCACCAAGGCCTCCAGCGTCTCGCTGTGCCGGGCGACGTCCAGCACCTGGTAGAAGTTGCCTTTGTAGTGGCGGTAGCGGCCGGCGGGAATCTGCGGTAGAGGGGGAAGGGGTTCGGGGTGTGCCATGGCCGCCATGCTAGTGCCTGGGCCGCAGGTTCACGGAAAGCGCGCCGCAAAAAAGCGATGTGGGCGGATCCCGGTAGTCTGGTAGGGGTGCCTCCACCCACAGGCCGCCAAGCCGCGGCCATACCCGGGAATAGCCCGCAATGGGACAATGCAGGCTATGCACCCCAAAGCCCTTCTGGACGCTTGCGCCGAACTGGTCAAGCTGACCCTGCAATTTCAACACCCGGCCGACGCCGTGGTGTCCCGCTATTTCCGTGACCACCGCAATCTGGGCCCGCGCGAGCGCGGCACGCTGGCCGAAACGGCCTACACCGTCTTGCGCAAGAAAACCCTGTTCGAGGCCCTGGCCCGCAACGGCAGCGGCCCCAAGGAACGGCGCCTGGCCATCCTGGGCTTTCACGGCCCGCGCGACTTTCTGAAAGCCGCGCTCAGCCCGCAGGAGATCAAGTGGGTCGATGAATGCGATGCGGTGAAGCCCGCAGAGCTGATGCCCCAGCACCGCCACAACCTGCCCCAGTGGATGGCCGACGCGCTGCAAGCCCAGGTGGGCGACCAGTTCGAGGCACTGGCCGCCAGCATGCTGGAGCCTGCTCCGCTGGACCTGCGTGTCAACGCCCTGAACGCCAAACGCGCCGAGGTGCAAAAAGAGCTGAAGGAAGCCTGCATTCAGGCCGAAGCCACGCCGTACTCCCCCTGGGGGCTGCGCGTGGACAGCAAGCCAGCGCTGACCCGGCTGGAAGCCTTTGTGAAGGGTCGCATCGAGGTGCAGGACGAAGGCTCGCAGCTGCTGGCCCTGCTGCTCGACGCCAAGCGCGGCGAAATGGTGGTGGATTTCTGCGCCGGTGCCGGCGGCAAGACCCTGGCCATTGGTGCGCAGATGCGCAACACCGGTCGCTTGTATGCGTTCGATGTGTCCGCCCACCGTCTGGAGGCGCTCAAGCCCCGTCTGGCGCGCAGCGGGCTGTCGAATGTGCACCCTGCTGCCCTGGCCCATGAGCGCGACGAACGCGTCAAGCGCCTGGCCGGCAAGATCGATCGCGTGCTGGTGGATGCGCCTTGCTCCGGCCTGGGCACCCTGCGCCGCAATCCCGATCTGAAGTGGCGCCAGGACCAGAATGCGGTGGCCGAGCTGACCGAAAAGCAGCTGTCCATCCTGACCAGCGCTGCGCGCATGGTGAAGTCCGGCGGCCGCCTGGTCTACGCCACCTGCTCCGTGCTGCCCGAAGAAAACGAGCGCATTGCCGAAGCCTTCCAGCAAGCGCACCCCGACTTCGTTCCGCTGGATGCCGGCCAGACGCTGGAGAAACTGAAAGTGGAGCACGCCACGACCCTGTGCGCTGGCGGCGACACCGGCACGCAGTATGTGCGCCTGTGGCCCCATGCCCACCAGACCGACGGCTTTTTTGCCGCCGTGTGGGAACGCAAGTAAGCGCGGCTTCCGCCCTGTACTCCGGCGGTGTTCACCGCTGGCAAAAAAATCCCCGCAGCTGAAAGGCTGGCGGGGATTTTTATCGGCGGATCGGGCGCTCCGGGCCCGCTGGCGTTCAGTCGGCGGACGTGGACAGGGCAAAGCCTTCATCCTGCCAGCCGGTGATGCCTCCGGCCATGATTTTGACGGGCCGGCCCAGTCTGGCCAGACGCAGTGCACCCCGGGCGGCGCCATTGCAATGGGGTCCTGCGCAGTAGGTCACAAACACGGTGTCGGCAGGCCATTGCACGAGTTGGCTGGCGACCAGTTTCCCGTGCGGAAGGTGGGTGGCGCCCGGGATGTGGCCCCGGGCAAAGAGGGCGGCCGAGCGCACATCGAGCAAAACGAAATCGGCGCCCTCGGACAGTGCGGCATGCACGTCCCAGCAGTCGGTTTCAAACGCAAACCCGGCCGCAAAATGGGCTTCGGCAAGTGCAGCGGGCGCGGCGGGAGTGGCGGTCACGGCGGTGGGCATATCAGGCTTTCTGGGTGGTGAAGCCGAGATGGTGCGCTGCCACCAAAGCTGCAACAATTGGCAGAAAAGACATTGATCGACAATTTTGCGCCAAACTGAGTGACCCACCCCGCACCCGCATCCAGCTCTGCATCGCTCCCGCAGCTTCACGGCCCGCTGGTGGTGGCCTTGGTGCACGACCAGCTGTGCACGTTCGAGTTTTCCATTGCCGCCGAGATCTTCGGGCTGAGCCGGCCTGAAATGGGACCCGGCTGGTACCGCTTCGCCAGCGCGGGCGTCGAGCCCGGGGTGCTGCGCGCACAGGGGGGCCTGCTGGTCACACCGACGGCGGGGATGGAGTTGCTGGAGCAGGCGGATCTGATTGTGGCGGCCGGCTGGAAAGGGGCCGATGTCCCGGTGCCGGGCGAATTGACGGCAGCGCTGCGCCGGGCGTGGCAGCGCGGAGCGCGCCTGGCTTCCATCTGCTCGGGGGCGTTTGTGTTGGCGGCCACCGGCTTGCTGTCAGGCAGGAAGGCGACCACCCATTGGCGCTACAGCGAAAAGCTGCGCGCGCTGTACCCCGGCATTGCGGTGGATGCCGATGTGCTGTACGTGGCGGAGGAACGCATCTATACCTCGGCAGGCAGTGCCGCCGGCATGGATTTGATGCTGCACATCGTGCGCGAGGATTTTGGCGCGGAAGCCGCCAACCGGGTGGCCCGGCGCCTGGTGATGTCGCCGCACCGCAGCGGCGGTCAGGCGCAGTTCATTGAGCGGCCGGTGCCGGCAGACCGCCACCACCGCATGGTGGCCGTGCTGGAGCGGGTGCGTGCAGAGCTGGACGCACCATGGACGGTGGAGCGCATGGCGGACGCGGCGGCGATGAGTGTGCGCACCTTCGTGCGGCGCTTCACGGAATCCACCGGGCAGTCCCCCGGCCGGTGGCTGATTGCCGAGCGCATTGCCGAAGCACAGCGTCTGCTGGAGTCCAGCCATCTGTCCGTGGAGCGCATCGCCGCCCTGGTGGGCTTTGGCAGCGTGCAGGCCCTGCGCCACCACTTCCAGGGCAAGCTGGCCGTGCCGCCGTCGGAGTACCGCCGCATGTTCAAGCTCCATCCCTGACACAGGGCAGGGGCCCGCGCGGCGGGCCGTCCACCGAAGCACCCTACCTGCGTCTGGTGGATGCAGATGGTGGGTGCAGGGTTTACTTCGCCGGTCCGACCTGGGGCCGGCTGACCGTGCTGAACACGTATTTCAGGCTGTCGCCCAGCGTGGTTTCCCAGACCATCCATTCGTGCTTGCCGTTGACGATGCGCAGCTCGGCCGGTTGCTTGGCTTTGCGCAGCTGGCTATAGAGCTGGGTGGCTTCGGCCTCGATGGCAAATTCATCGTCGTCGCCCGAGTTGATGTACATGGGCACCTTGATGCCCTTGGCCAGGAAGGCGTCCATCAGCACCGGGTAGTTGTACTGCTGCCAGACCGTCTTGCTGTAGGCGCCGTTGGTGTTGGGCTCGGCAAATACCTTGACGTGGCGGGCGGAGGAGTCGGCCGGTGGCTCGGGGTTGTAGATGGCGGGTGAGAGCAGGGCTGCTGCCTGGAATTTTTCGGGGTACTGCAGCACCATGCGCAGCGCGCCGTAGCCGCCCATGGACAGGCCGCCGATCACCCGGCCATTGCGGGCGTTGATGGTGCGGTAGGTTTTCTCCACATGGGGCATCAGGTCCTGGAGAAAGGCAGTTTCCATCTTCTCCTTCAGGTCCACGTACCAGTTGGTGTTGGCGTCGGGCATCACATAGATGGCCGGCGGAATGTCGCCATTGGCCACCAGCGTATCGACGGTTTTCTGCATCCTGCCTTTGACGGCCCAGTCGTTGCGCGCACCGTCATTGCCGTGCAGCAGGTACATCACGGGGTAGCGCACATTGGGACTTTCGGCATAGCCGGTGGGCAGGTAGACGTTGTAGGTCAGGGCGCGACCCAGGGCGGGGCTTTGCACTTCGGCCGAGCGCACTTCGCTGGCCTGGGCTGCCGGGGCGATGGCGGCAATGGCGGCGCAGGCCAGCAAGGCTGCGGAACAGGGGGAGGGGATGCGCATGGTTGTTGTCTCCGTTGGTTGTAATGCGATCCCCATTATTGGGAGCCTGCTCTGCCGCCAGCTGTCGCGTGGGTGGAACGGGACTGCGGCTTTGGGCAAGGCTGTGGGCGCGGGTGGCGAATGCGCAGAGAGATGGGGCTGCCACTGCGGCCAGGAGGCGGCATGCGGTCATTGGCTTCTGTGCGGGCTGCGATCCGGGATTCCGGGAAGGCCCGTCCAGCTATCATCCCCTCGGTCCTCTTTATGGCGAGGGGTGGATGCATATGGATCTTCATCTGCATCTGCATGTCCGCTGCCATGGGCGGATGTATCCATACAGTCAGGTTTTACAGGCAATGGGTCAGAAACTCCCGCAGGCACACATCGATTTTTACCGGGCGATTGACGATCTGCTCTGGAGCGAATGGGACCCCATCGGTATATCGACCATGGACTGGCCCAGGGATGAATACCATGCATATCTGCCTCGCGTATTCAGCCTTGCCATGGGCACGAATGAACCCCAGGTGATTGCGGACTATCTTGAATGGGCCGCAGTGGAAAGAATGGCGCTGGACCCGAATAGGGGGCACTCCTTGGAGATTGCCCGCAGGGTGCTGGCGAAGAAGCAGGAATATGGGCTTTGAGCGCCATGTATCACCCCCTATGGCTTGCCGGGCCTGCAGCTCCCCGTGAAGACGAAGACAGACATTTGATGGAAGAACGGGCATGGCACTGCTGATCCAGGAGATTGCTTGCACCGATGCGCCCATGGCGCTGCTGCTGCTGGCGGACCCGTCGGAAGACAAGGTGCGTTCCTCTTTGGCAGGGTCAAGATGCTTTGCGGCTTTCCGTGACGGAGCGGTGGTGGGGGCTTGCGTCGTCCAGCCGCGCGGCGCCGGCGTACACGAGCTTATGAGCATTGCCGTGCTGCCTGAGCATCAGCAATCCGGTTACGGCACGGTACTGCTGCAATGGGTCATCGATTGCTTTCGCGCATCTGGCGCCAGCCAGTTGGAGGTGGGTACCGGGACGTTTGGCTACCAGCTGGCCTTCTACCAGCGCCATGGTTTTCGGGTGGCCCGCATTGACCATGACTTCTTCGTCCGACATTACCCCGAGCCTGTTTTCGAGGATGGCATACAGCACCTGGACATGCTGCGCCTGAGGCTGCGATATTGACGCTGCGGTATTGACGCTGCTGCTGCAGGCCGCCGATCCGGCGCTGCTTTGCCTCCGCAGCTGATTTCGGCATGCGATGGCATGGGACGGCAGGCCATGGGCATCCCTGTCAACGGACCGGAGCCATCCGCCGACGGCTGAGGCAGGGTGCACTGGCAAGGCGCTTGCCGCAAGGTCCGATGCCATCACTGCTGCCGGTGGTGCCAGCGGATGGGTCCGGCAGGTGCTGCAGTGGGGGCAGCCGGCTGTGCGGCATCAAAAATCCCTGCACCAGCAGGAAGCCGGGCAGGGATGGGTGATGGCTGCAGCGCCGGCATACGGCGTTGCAGGGGTTCAGGGCGTCAGGCTTACGTCGCCACCGCCTGGGTCAGCAGTGCGTCGATGTCGGCGTGGGCGGCCAGGGTCTGGGCGCAGGCATCGGCGGCTTCTTCACCCTTGTGGACAAAGTGGCTGCGGAAAAAGCCCAGCAGGTCTTCCGTGGGCTGGAAGTTGTGCGGGGTGAGCGCCACCGAGAACACGGGCACGCCGGTGTCCAGCTGCACGCGCATCAGGCCGTCCACCACGGCGGCGGAGACAAATTCATGGTGGTAGATGCCGCCGTTGACGATGACGGCACAACCGATCACGGCATCAAACTGGCCGGAAGCGGCCAGCTTCTGTGCCATCAGCGGGATTTCAAAGGCACCGGGCACTTCCACCTGGTGCAGGCGTGCCGGAGCGGCGCCCAGCGCCGTCAGGCGGCGCACGGCGGCGTCGCGGGCCTGGTGCACCACATCGCTGTGCCAATTGGCGCTGACGATGGCGATGCGGGCCTGCTGCAGTGCTGCACGGGTGGCCTGGGAGGAAGAAACGTTGGCGATAGTGGTCTGATTCATGGTGTTGGTCTTGCAAAGACATGGAACAAATGAATCAGGGCGCGCGAAGGCAAGGCAGCCCGCAGCAGCCGGCGCACCGACGGGCAAAGGATTGCCGCGCCCATGCGCTGCCGCCCCAGGCTGGGGGACAGGTCTTCACGTTGCTCTTTCATCCGGACTGTGACCGTCGGCTCTGGCATCGCACCAGATCTGCTGACCCTGAAAGGCGTGGCCTTCCAGGCGCTCGCGGGCTCACAGCCGAGGCTGCATACCGCCGGTGGGGAGTTTCGCCCCGCCCTGAGAACGTCGCCGCTCCAAGGAAGCGGCAGTGCCATTGTAGGCCGGCGCCGATGGCACCAGCGGTCGCATAGGCAACCGGGCGACTCGGCCATGGCCTTGCTTCAGCCTGCTGCCGTGCGCCGCCCGCCCACAGAGCGCAGCAAGGCCCGCAGGCGCTGCCATGGCGTGGCAGGAGGCGCTGCCGACGCGGGCAAGGGTGCCATGCTGCACTGCAAGCGGGCCGTGCCACCCTGGCTGCTGACCTGCAACCACAGCAGGCAGGGGGCGCGCCAGCGTTGGCCGGTGGACAGCTGCCACTGCAGGCTGGGCGCACCATCGACCAGGCCCTGCGGGCCGCTGTGCAGCAGCAGACTGCCGTGGCTGCAGAACAGTTCACTGCCTGCAGGAACGACCAAGGCATGGGGCTGGCCGGGGTGGATGCAGAACAGCTGCGGTGTGGGCTGCGCTGCGGTGGAAGATGTGGAGGAGGGGGTGCAAGAGGGCGAGAAGGGGTGCATGCCAGGGCCTGTAGAGCGTGTGAAACAGTGCCTCCAGCGTAAGCAGAGGAGCCCTTGCGCAACAGGCACAGCCCCGACCTTTGTGCACCGCAGCAGTGCAGATGGCGGCATGGCTGTTCTGGTGTTGTGGAGACCAATCTGTATCTGTTGCAGAACAGATGCCTGGGGCATGATGGCGCCCTTGCTTGTTCCACCGGCGTTCCTGCGGGAACGAGGCCCATGACCCTGGCCCCTGCTGCTGCCACCCTTCCTCTGTACCGCCGTCTGGCCGGCGACTATGCCCAGGCCATGGGCCTGGGCACCTTGCGTGTGGGCGAGCGCATGCCGTCGGTGCGGGAGCTGATGCGCCGCCACCAGGTCAGCCTGTCCACGGCCCTGCAGCTGCTGCGCCATCTGGAGACCCAGGGCCATCTGGAAGCCCGGCCGCGCGTGGGCTACTTTGTGCGCGATGCCCGGATACCGGCCAGTGGCGCTCTGGACTTGACCAGCGAGCCTGACCTGAGCCAGCCGGTGCAGCCCGGCGCGCAGGCGCATTTTGTGGGCATCAACGAACACATTTCGCTGCTGCTGGAGCGCGGCCGCCAGGCAGAGGTGTTTCTGGATGTGGGCGGGTGCACGCCACCGCCGGCACTGTTTGACCACAAGCACCTGAACCAGCTGGTGGCACGCCTGCTGCGCGAGCACCCGCAACTGCTGGTGCAAGGGCGTTCGCTGCTGGCCAACCAGGGCAATCACCCGCTCTTTCAGCAAGCCATGGCGCGGCGCGCACTGGCATCGGGCATCCGCGTGGCGCCCACCGATGTGCTGGCCACCACGGGCAATTCCGAGGCGGTGAGCCTGGCGCTGGCGGCCGTGGCCCGGCCCGGAGACATGGTGGCGGTGGAGTCGCCCACCTACTACGGCCTGCTGCAGGTGGTGGAGTCGCTGCAGCTGCAGACGCTGGAAATCCCCTGCAGTCCGCGCACCGGCCTGTCCATCGAGGCGCTGGAGCTGGCGTTCCAGACCCAGCCACGGCTGAAGGCCGTGGTGGTGGTGCCCGAGTTGCAGATGCCGCTGGGCACGCGCATGCCCGATGCGCACAAGGCGCGGCTGGTGGCACTGTGCGCCCAGTACGGTGCGGCACTGATCGAAGACGATTCCTATGGCCTGTTTGTGGAAGGCAGCCAGCCGGTCAAGCCGCTGAAGGCCTGGGACAGCGTGTCCGGCCATGTGGTCTATTGCCAGGCCTTCAACAAAAGCCTGGCGCCCGGATTGCGCCAGGGCTGGATGAACGGCGGCCAATGGCATGGCCGGATACAGATGCTGAAATTTGCCCAGAGCCGCAACACCCAGACCCTGGGCCAAATGGTGGTGGCCGAAGTGCTGGGATCGCCCGCGCACCAGCGCAGCCTGGAGCGCCTCAAGGCCCAGCTCAAGGCCCAGCGCGAAGCCATGGCCCGGCTGGTGGCACGCCACTTTCCCGTGGGCACGCGCATGAGCTTGCCGGCCGGAGGCCTGTGCCTGTGGCTGGAGCTGCCCGAAGGATTTTCCAGCGCCCAGCTGTTTGGCGATGCGCTGGCGCAGGGCATACGCATTGCGCCGGGCAGCATGTTTTCCAATTCCGGCCGTTATGAGCACTGCATGCGGCTGGCCTGCATCCACCCGGTGGATGCCACGGTGGACAAGGCGATGCAGCTGCTGGGGAGCATGGCCTGCCGCCAGCTGGGCCAGGCACCGCGTGGCGGATAACTGCGGTAGAACAGACCCTCAAAAAATGCTTGGGCGGCGGACGGGGGCGCAACAGCCAGGACCTGCAGGATCACGCCCTGTGGGTGTGCCGAGGCGCTGCCCGTTGCCCCGCCGTCCCTCTGCGCCATAGCAAGCTCTGCGGCTGAAAGCACGCCCGCCAGCCCGTCCTCCGGGCAGCATCGGTGCGTGCCGTGCTGCCGCTTGCCGCCCGCAACGACGGTGGTCTGCGGTGACTGCCGGGGTGTGCTCTGCGCGGCGGGCATGGCCGCTCTGAAGCACGCATGGAGGACCCATTGGGGGAATCCATGTTGCCATGAAAAAGTGCCAGTGAATCTTCAATTTGTATAGAGGCTAAGGCAAGCCCTCTCAATAAAGTCTCCCGAAAAGCTGGATGTCACTTTCCGCCCAGAGGAATGTGCCAAGCAAAAACAAAAGAGGAGACAACTGTGAAAAATGCATTATTGAAGGCAAGCCATATAGCGCGCGGGTCGGTATATAAGCAGCTGGCGGCGGGGGCTTTTTTGGCAGGCTGCACGGGTTATGTGGCGGCAATGGATCTGAATCCAGGCGGGGACTGGCAGATACGTTTTGATAATACGGTCAAATACAGCAGCGGATACCGACTCAATTCGGCGTCGTCGTCATTGGTCAACCCCATCTCCAGCAAGGCGAATGCCGATGATGGCGATCGGAATTTTGATCGCGGATTCATTTCAAACCGGATGGATTTGCTCAGCGAGTTTGATATCCAGAAAGACGGCTATGGTCTGCGGCTGAGCGGTGCCGCCTGGTACGACCAGGCCTACAACCAGAGCAACGACAACAACTCGCCGCTGTCCGCCAACCGGGCGGGGGCCTACAACCGTTTCTCTTCCGGGACGCGGGATGCGGCCGGCCGCGACGCCGAGATGCTGGACTGGTTTGTCTTCGGGCACAACGACATCGGGGGGAAAAAGCTGTCGTACCGGCTGGGCCAGCACTCGCTGGTCTGGGGGACCAGCATGTTCTTCGGCATGAATGGCATTGCCAAGGGCATGGCGCCCACGGATGTCTACAAGCTCAATATCCCGGGCACGCAGGCCAAGGAAACCACCATTCCGGTTCCCCAGCTTTCATCCACGCTGCAGCTGACGGATGACACCAGCGTTGAAGCGTATGTGCAGTTCAAATACCGCTCCACCCGTTTATATCCGGCAGGGAGTTATTTCAGCAGCACCGATATGCTGGGGGCGGGTGCAGAGCGCATGTTTATCGGAAATCCGACAATGAACCGGTGCGGTGCCTCGTCGGTTCCCATTTCCCAGCGATTCAATAACTGCTATCTCAATTACACCGGTGTGGATGAATCGGGCAGCAAGCATAACTATGGCTTTGCACTGAATACCCGCAGCGATTGGCTCAACGCGGATCTGGGTTTCTATGCCATCAGCTACAGCGATATGTCGCAGCTGATTCAGACCAATACCACGGGCGGTACCTACCGGCTGGTGGTGCCCAAGGATCCGGTCCGCGCCGTGGGCATGAGTGTTTCCAAGCTGATCGGGGACGCCAACATGGGTCTGGAATTCTCCATGCGAGACAACCAGCCACTGGCCATGAAGGAAGGCGTCTTCACGCCCACGGATTCGTCGTACGTGAAGGGGCGCACCGCGCACATGAACCTGTCCTGGAGCCTGCTGGGCGGCAAGGCCGGTTTCTGGGATGGCTCCAGCCTGGTCGGGGAGTTCGCGGCGAACAAGGTCGTGAGCATCGATGGCGCCAACACCCGCGTGGCGGGCCGTTATGCGGTGGGGACGGAGAAGGTCAATCGCGACAAGAACGAGACCAGCGCTGCAGTGCGCGTGATCTTCACGCCGACCTGGTACCAGGTCGCTCCGGGTCTGGACCTGAGCACGCCCATCAACCTTGGCTGGTCGTTCAAGGGGAATTCGATGATCGATACCTCCTTCCCGTTCAGCGGCAGCCCCAGCCGTGGCGGTGAGCTGGTTCTGGGGATCTCGGGGGTCTATCTGAACAAGTGGATTGCCAGCCTGTCCTGGATCAATTACCTGGGCAAAGCAGAGCGCCAGCCGTTGGTAGACCGCGATTACCTGCGTTTCAGTCTGCAGACGACTTTCTAAAACGCGCCAGCCACGAAAACAGTTGAGGAGATCTCATGCGTACTATGTTTCTGTCCTGCCAGAATGCGCTGGCTGCCGTGACCGCTGCGGTGGGGGTGTTGCTGGGTGGAGGGGCCCATGCCGCCCCCGAAGATGTGGCCGTGCTCAAAGGCGGTCAGCTGACCCCCTACGGCGCAGAGCGTGCCGGCAACAAGGAGGGCACCATTCCTGCCTGGGATGGCAAGGCGGTGGCGGCGGGAGGCGCTGCCAACGGCAAGCGCGGCGACCCGTTTGCTGCCGAAAAGCCCCGCCTGGTGATCACGCAGGCCAACGCGGGTGAACACGCCGCACTGCTGACGGATGGCACCAAGGCCTTGCTGGCCAAGGTCCCCGGTTTCAAGCTGGAGGTGTACCCCAGCCATCGCAGCGCAGTCTTCACGCAGTCCATCTATGACCAGGTGCTGAAGAACGCCAGCCGCGCCAGGCTGGCCAACGACGGTCTGACGGTGGAGGGCGCCTACGGCGGCATTCCGTTCCCCGTGCCCAAGAACGGGCAGGAAGCGGTATGGAACCACATGCTGAGCTACCGCGGGCAGGTGACCAGCTTCACGGCGGACAAGTACGTCATGACGGCGTCGGGTGACCAGATGCTGACCAGCCGCCAGAAGACCAATCTGATCTATCCCTTCTACGACCCGGCGGGCAACCCCGAACAGTTCAGCGGGGAATGGGCGCGCGCGCGCATCGATGTGACCGAGCCGCCTGCCAATGCCGGTCAGGCGCTGATGACGATCGACTATGTGGACAACTACACCCGGCCCAAGGATGGCTGGCAGTACCTGCCGGGCCAGCGCCGGGTGCGCAAGTCGCCTTCGATCGCCTACGACACCCCGGACGGATCCGCCGCAGGTCTGGCGAACTTTGACGATGTGAACCTGTTCATTGGTGCGCAGGACCGCTATCAGATGAAGTTGCTGGGCAAGAAGGAAATGCTCATTCCCTACAACAACAACGGCCTGATGACCAAGCCCATCAAGGAAGCGGTGGGCAAGGGCAGCCTGAACCCGGAGGCCGTGCGCTGGGAGCTGCACCGTGTCTGGGTGGTCGAAGCCACCTTGCGGGACGGCAAGCGCAACACGGCGGCCAAGCGCCGTCTCTACCTGAATGAAGACACTTGGCAAGCCGTGCTGGCCGATACCTGGGACGCCCAGGGCAAGCTGTGGAAGACAGGGCAGGCGTTCACCATGCTGGCGGGCGACCAACCTCTGGCCACGACACTGAGCTACGCCTGGTTCGACCTGCTCTCGGGGGGCTGGGTGTTTGCAGGTGCCGTCAATGAAACCGGTGGCGTGAACTACCGCGCCTTCGATGCCAAGCAGCTCAACAACTTCACGTCTGCCGCGCTCTCCAGCGGTGGTGTGAGGTAAAGGCTGGCCGGCGCTGCGTGCCATGGAGCATGCAGCGCTGGCGACCGTGTGAGACACAAGCGATGAAGAATGCAACAGGAACCACGCGCCGCACGCTGTTGTGCGCAGCGCTGGGCTTTGGTCTTGCGCCCGCCTGGGCCGGGGCCGCAGAGCACAAAGTGAGGGCGCTGCAGCAGCAGGCCTTGAAGGTGGCGCGGCCCACGCAGGCGGTGCTGCAGGCCGTCACCTCCGTGGGAGGCCAGCGTCTGGTGGCCGTGGGCGAACGCGGGCTGGTCATTTTCTCGGACGATGCGGGGCAGAGCTGGAACCAGGCTTCCGTCCCGGTGTCCGTGACCTTGACGGCGCTGTGCTTTGCCGACGACAGGCGCGGCTGGGCCGTGGGCAATATGGGGGTGGTGCTGGCCACGGAAGATGGAGGGGCCAGCTGGCGCAAATGCCTGGATGGACTGGCGGCAGCCCACCTGGCCTTCATGGAGGCGAAGGCAGCGGGTTCGACAGAACTGCTGGACGCCGCACGGCAACTGGTGGAGGAAGGCGGAGACAAGCCTTTGCTGGGCGTGCGCTACAGCGCCGATGGCACCCTGTATGTGGTGGGTGCCTATGGGTTGGCGTTCTCCAGCAAGGATGGCGGAAAGCACTGGACCTCGCTGATGCACCGGTGGCCCAACCCGGACGGGTTGAGCTATTACGGCATGGTGGAGCGGCGTGGGCAGACACTGCTCTACGGCGAGCAGGGGCTGCTGCTGGGGGCGCCAAGCTCTGCCGCGGAATTCGCTGCACTGGAGTCCCCTTCCAATGGCAGCTTGTTTGGCGCGCAGGTCCTGGGTGACGGCGCGGTGCTCTTGCTGGGCCTGCGTGGAAAGCTGTTGCGCAGCGAAGCGCCGGGCAGTGCCTGGCGCATGGTGCAGACCCCGGTGGATGCCGCGCTGATGGCGGGCGCCCAACTGGGTGACGGGCGTGCCGTGCTGGTGGGCGCGGCCGGCCAGTTGCTGCTCAGCGAAGACGGTGGCAACCGCTTCCAGCCGGTGACGCTGCGGCAGCGTTTCCCTTTCACGGGCGTGACCCAGGCTCCGGACGGTGCGCTGCTGCTGACGGGCATGCGTGGTCTGGTCAGGCTGGCCCCGTCAGAGCTTGCCAGCACGGTGCAGCCGTTCAGCACTTCTTCCATGGTCCGATCGCTGGCCGCCTGAATGCGGCCTTGCACTTATGTCTGATATCCACGATTTTGATTTTTCCTCCGGCAGCCGCCTGGAGCGCCTGGTGTTCAACCACCGCATTGCGGTGCTGGTGATCAGTCTGCTCCTGACCCTGGTGCTGGGCTGGCAGGCCACGCGTGTGGTGCCCAATGCCAGTTTCGAAGGCATGCTGCCGCTCTCGCACCCTTATCTGCAGAACTACCTGGCGGAAAAGAGCAAACTGGCCTCCCAGGCCAACAGCCTGCGCGTGGTGCTGGAGCGGCGGGATGGCGGCAGCATTCTGGATGCCGAATACCTGTCCCAGCTGCGCAAGCTCAACGATGAACTGTTTGCCCTGCCGGGTGTGGTCCGGGGTCAGATGCGATCGCTGTGGACGCCTTCCACACGCTGGACGGCGGTGACGGAAAGTGGGTTCGAGGGCGGCACCGTCATGCCCGACAACTACGACGGCTCCAGCAGCGCATTGGCGCGGGTCCGCCTGAACATCGAGCGCTCCGGGGAGGTGGGGCAGCTGGTGGCCAAGGATTTTCAGTCCAGTGCGCTGATCGTCCCGCTGGCGGAGAAGGATCCGGATACCGGCAGGTCGCTGGACTATGCCCAGCTTTCCGAGCGGCTGGAAGCCATTCGTGCGCGCTATGACAGCGCCACGCTGGCGGTGCGCATCACGGGCTTTGCCAAGGTCGCAGGCGACCTGATCGAAGGGTTGACCCAGGTGCTGGTGTTCTTTGCCCTGGCGGCGGTGATCGCCGCGGCCATCGTGTTCTGGTACACGCGGTGTGTGCGCAGCACGGCGCTGGTCATTCTGTGCTCCATCGTGGCCGTGGTCTGGCAGCTGGGCCTGTTGCCGGGGCTGGGCTTTGTGCTGGATCCCTATGCCGTGCTGGTGCCGTTTCTGGTGTTTGCCATTGGCATGAGCCACGGCGCCCAGAAGATGAACGGCATCATGCAGGACATCGGGCGCGGCACGCACAAGCTGGTGGCGGCCCGGTTCACCTTCCGCCGTCTGTTCGTGGCCGGTTTCACGGCACTGGCATGCGATGCCGTGGGCTTTGCGGTGCTGCTGCTGATCGACATACAGTCCATACGGCAGCTGGCCATCAACGCCAGTCTGGGTGTCGTGATTCTGGTGTTCACGAACCTGATTCTGTTGCCGGTGCTGCTCAGCTATACCGGGGTGAGCAGCGCGGCCGCACGCCGTGCCGCGCTGGCCGACAGCGAGGAAGACCAGGCAGCAGGGCTCTGGGCGCTGTTGTGCAAATTCACGCAGCGCCGCTGGGCGGTGGCGGCGATTGCGGTTTCCGTGGTGATCACCGGCTGGGGGCTGTACCACGGTCGCCTGCTGCAGGTCGGCGATCTGGATGCCGGTGCGCCGGAGCTGCGGGCAGATTCCCGCTACAACCGGGACAACGCCTACCTGACGGCCCATTACGCCACCAGCAGCGATGTGCTGACGGTGATGGTCCGCACGCCCGGCCAGCAGGCCATGTCGCATGCGGTGCTGGAAAAGGTGGACGAGCTGGAATGGGTGCTGCGCCAGCTGCCCGGGGTGGAGGGCACGCAGTCCCTGGCTTCGCTGGCCAGGCAGACCGCGGTGGCGATGAATGAAGGCAATCCGCGCTGGTATGAGTTGCAGCCCAACCAGGGGGCCTTGAACACGGCCGCTTCCCGCGCACCGCGTCAGCTGGTGGATGCCGGGTTCAGCCTGCTGCAGCTGCAGGTCTATCTGGCCGACCACAAGGCAGCCACCTTGCAACAGGTGGCTGCGGCGGTGGAAGACTTTGCCAGCCGCAATGATGGTGAGGAGGTGAAGTTCCTGCTGGCCGCCGGCAATGCCGGCTTTGAAGCGGCGACCAATGCGGTCGTGGAAAAAGCCAACCGCCAGATGCTGCTGTGGGTGTACGGCGCGGTGCTGCTGCTGAGCTACATCACCTTCCGCTCCTGGCGCGCCGTGGCGTGTGCGGTGATTCCGCTGGCGGTCACGTCGGTGCTGTCGGAGGCGCTGATGGTGCAACTGGGCATAGGCCTGAAGGTTGCGACCTTGCCGGTGGTGGCGCTGGGGGTGGGGATTGGGGTGGACTATGCGCTGTATGTGCTGAGCGTTGTGCTGGCCCAGCTGCGCGCCGGCGCCAGCTTGCGTACGGCCTATCTGCGGGCCATGCGGTTCACGGGCAAGGTGGTGATGCTCACCGGCATCACGCTGGCTTTGGGGGTGGCGACCTGGGCGTTTTCCCCCATCAAGTTCCAGGCCGATATGGGGGTGCTTCTGGCCTTCATGTTTGTGGTCAACATGGTGGGCGCCCTGGTGCTGCTGCCGGCACTTGCGCATTTCCTGTTGAAACCCGTGGGGCAGCAGGCAACCCAGACCAAGGAGGACGAGCGCCCGGAGGCGGGATGCAGCCTGTCCCGTGCTGCAGCGCCTCGGCAGGGGCAGTCTGCTGCTTGAAACGAAAACCGAGTTGATCAGCGGGTAGGGGGAGTCTTTGCGCGGGCCGGAGGATCTGGCCCGCGTTTTTTTGTTTTTGTGCACCTGCCTGTAGCGCTGATTGCATCGCTGGTGCACGGGGAAAGCTCGGTGGCGCAGCGCCATCGGAAAAGAAAAAAATCGGTATCCGGCACCTGTTCCCGGTGTGATGGCGAAACCTGTTTCGACGACTTCAGAAAGTGCAAGTGAATCTGTTTTTTGTCGATGGGCGCATGCAGCTCGGACGCCTAACCTTGAGTCTGTCCAGTCAAAAGTCCTGCATCCGGTGGTCGGTCGCAGGGCGCTCAAGGAGACACAATTGTCCGGCAAGAAAGTACATCTCAAAATCGCCATTGCAGAGCATCCGCACACTGCGGCGATTCGCAACGGCTCCATCCCCATCGAAGGGGTGGAGGCCGAAATCATCACCGTGAAGCCGCAGATTGGGGCCTTCCGCCGCATGGTGCGCGATGTGGAATTCGACGTCTGCGAAATCGCTCCCACGACGTACATCATCGCCCGCGCCTATGGCGCACCTTTCGTGGCACTTCCCATCTTTGTGGTGCGCCGCTTTCACCATGGCGGTCTGCTGGTGCGTCCCGACGCCGGCATCAAGACGGCCAAGGACCTGGAAGGCAAGAAGGTGGGCGTGCGTGCGTATTCCGTCACCACCGGCGTGTGGACCCGCCAGGTGCTGATGGATGAACTCGGGCTGGACAACGACAAGGTGACCTGGGTCGTGGATGACGAAGAGCATGTCACCCAGCTCCAGCTGCCACCAAACGTGATCCACGCCACCCGGCCGCTGGCCGACATGATGGCCGACGGCGAGCTGGTGGCCGGCTTCGATGGCGCGGCCGGCATTGGCCGCACCGGCAATCCCACCGGTGGCTGGCAGGAGGTGGAAGCGAACTACCCCGACCTGTTGCCCAATGCGGCCGAGCTGGAGCGCGGCTACTACGAGCGCACCGGCATCTACCCCATGCACGGGACGATTGTGGTCAAGGATTCGGTGTTGGCCGAACACCCCTGGGTGGCCAAGTCGCTGTACGAGGCATTCGACAAGGCCAAGCAGGACTATCTGCGCAAGCTGGATGCGGGTGAGGCCAACAGCGCCACCGACCAGAAGTACCTGGAGCTGCGCAAGATTGTGGGCCATGACCCCTTGCCCTATGGCATCGAAGCCAACCGCAAGACGATCGAGGCGCTGGAAGCCACGGCGTTCAAGCAAGGCCTGACCCCGCGCCGCATGTCCATGGACGAGCTGTTCGTGGATCCGCTGGCTGAAACCGTGAGCGAGGTGCAGCCATGATCATTGATTGCCACGGCCACTTCACGACCGTTCCCCCCCATTTCCGCGACTGGCGCGCCAAGCAGATTGCAGCGGCAAACGATCCTGCCAATGCCCCCGCCCTGCGGGATGCCCACGTCAGCGACGACCAGATCCGCGAAGCGATTGAAAACGGCCAGCTCAAGCTGCAGAAGGAGCGTGGTGGAGACCTGACCCTGTTCTCCCCCATTGCCGGGCTGATGAGCCACCACCTGGGCAATGAGCGCACCAGCCTGGAATGGGCCGAGATCTCCAACGACCTGGTGCGCCGCGTCTGCGATATGTACTCGGACAATTTTGTGCCGGTCTGCCAGCTGCCCCAGTCGCCGCTGGCACCGCCCAAGAACTCGATTCCCGAGCTGCGCCGCTGCGTCGAAGAGATGGGCTTTGTGGGCGCGAACCTGAATCCGGATCCCAGCGGTGGCCACTGGACCGGCCTGCCCATGACCGACCGCTCCTGGTACCCGCTGTACGAGGTGCTGTGCGAGCTGGATGTGCCGGCCATGATCCACGTGGCCGCCTCGTGCAATGTCTGCCACCACGGCACGGGTGCGCACTACCTGAATGCAGACACCTCGGTGTTCATGCAGCTGCTGCAAGGCGATCTGTTCAAGGACTTCCCCTCCCTGCGCCTGGTGATTCCGCATGGCGGCGGGGCCGTGCCCTACCACTGGGGCCGTTACCGCGGCATGTCGCTGGAGATGGTCCAGCGTCCGCTGGAAGGCCTGCTGGACAACGTGTTCTTTGACACCTGCGTCTACCACCAGCCCGGCGTGGAGCTGCTGACCAAGGTGATTCCGACCAAGAACGTGCTGTTCGGCTCGGAAATGATCGGCGCCGTGCGTGGCCGCGATCCGCTGACCAACCAGTACTTTGACGATACCAAGCGCTATGTGGAAGGTTGCGATGCGCTGTCCGCGCAGGACCGCCACGCGATCTTCGAAGGCAATGCGCGCCGCGTGTATCCCCGTCTGGACAAACTGCTCAAGGCCAAGGGCCTGTGATCGAGGGACACCATGAACATCATCGATATCCATCCGCACATCATCTCCGACGATGAAAAGCGCTATCCCCCGGCACCGCTGTTCGGCAAGCGCTCCGACTGGTCGCAGGAACGCCCCTGCACGGTGGAGACACTGATTGCCGCCATGGATGCGGCGGGCGTGCACAAGGCCGCAGTGGTGCATTCCTCCACCACCTACGGCTTCGACAACAGCTACGTGGTGGACGGCTGCAAGCAGTACCAGGACCGGCTGGCGGCCGTAGGGTCCGTGGACATGCTGGCCGATGACGTGCCCGCGGTGATCCAGCACTGGGCTGCCAGGGGCCTGGCCGGGCTGCGCATTTTCACGGGAGGCTCCACCAAGGACTTCGATCCCAGCGAGCTGGACCACCCCAAGTCCTTCCAGGCATGGGAAGTCCTGTCCGATCTGGGCATTCCGATGTGCATACAGACGGGGCCTGTGGGCTTGCCGCAGGTCGCCATGCTGGCCAGGAAATTCCCCAAGGTGAACATCATCCTGGACCATCTGGGCCGCCCCGATGTGCTGGATGGGCCTCCCTACCGCAACGCCGATTCGCTGTTTGCGCTGGCCGATCTGCCGAACATCTATCTGAAGCTGACGCCTCGCATCTTTGGTGATGTGGCCAAGGGGGAGGCCAGTGCCGAGACCTTCTTTCCCCAGGTGGTAGGCCGCTTCGGGGCGCAGCGCCTGGCATGGGGGTCCAATTTCCCCACGTCGCCCGGCACGCTGTCCGAGATTCTGGCGACGGCACAGCAGGGGCTGGCCAGCCTGAGCGCTGCCGACCAGGCGTGGGTCTTTGGCAAGACCGCGCAGAAGCTGTATCCCACGCTGGCCTGACAGGGATGGTGCGGCGGCAGGGGCCTGCCGCCGCAGGGTGGCCGAACCAAGAAAAGAGAAGAAGCAATGGAGACAAACAATTCACCGCACGCGCAGGGAGGGGGCAACTATGTCTGGGCCATTCTGGCGCTGCTCACTCTGGGTCTGCTCATTTCATTCATAGACCGCACCAGCCTGTCCTCTGCGCTGGCGGACAAGCATTTCATCGAAAAGTTTGCCCTGAGCAGTGTGGACCGTGGCTGGCTCAACTCTGCTTTCTTCTGGTCCTACGGACTGATGCAGCTGCCCATGGGCTGGCTGGTCGATCGCTATGGCGTCAAGTGGCCGTACACGGTCTGCTTTCTGCTCTGGTGCATCGCGACGGCTGCAACCGGCCTGGTGACGGCGCTGTCGGCCATGCTGGTGATGCGCCTGATCGTGGGGGCAGCCGAGGCCGTGGTGATTCCTGCCAGCTACCGCTGGATCGGCAACAACATGAGCGAGAACCACAAGGGCCTGGCTGCCGGTGTGCTGTCCATGGGCGGCAAGTTCGGCCCTGCGATCGGTGCGCCGGTGGCGGCCTGGCTGATCGTCACCTACTCGTGGAAGTGGATGTTTGTGGCGACCGGTCTGCTGGGACTGCTGTGGCTGATCCCCTGGCTGAAGCTGGTGCGCAACGACCTGCCTAGCAAGGAGCAACTGGTGACGACGAAGAAGCGTGCTTCCTCGGTCACGCTGGGCAGCATTCTGAAGAGCCCCGTCATCTGGGGGGCCATGGTCAACAACTTCTGCTACGGCTACTTCACCTTCTACTGCATGACGTGGATGCCGGCCTATCTGGTAGAGCAACGCGGTCTGTCGCTCGGCAAATCCGGTCTCTACACCTTCTTCAGCTTTGCGGGCATTGCCATCGTGGCGACCTTTGCCGGCTGGCTGGCCGACCGCTTCATCGAGAAGGGTGCTGACGCCGTGTTCGTGCGCAAGGCCTTTGTGATTGCCGGCTTTGTGGGTGGCAGCACCGTGCTGATGGGCACGTTCGCACAAAGCCTGGAGCAGGCGCTTTTCTGGAATGTGCTGTCGCTCACGCTGCTGGGGCTGGCCACGGCCAACAACCTGGCGCTGTGCAAGCTCACCTTGATTCCCAAGCAGGCCATCGGCCTGGCCACCGGCGTGCAGCAACTGGCCACCAGCCTGGCGGGCGGTGTGTCGGCCAGCCTGTCCGGATGGCTGCTGCATGTCAGCGGCAGCTATGACCTGCCCATGAAAGTGATCGTCCTGTTCCTGCTTGTGGGCGCAGTGAATACCGCCGTTTTGCTGCGTCCCAAGTGGGCGCCCAAAGTGGCCCAAGCCTAAACCTTGTCAAAAACCAACACCAGATAACAACATGGCAAAAATCGTATTCGGGATGGCAGTCCCCCACAGCGGAATGCTGGGGCAGGCCCCGGAGGACTGGCTGAAGAACGCCGAGCGGGACCGCAACAATCCGGAGCTCTGGTTTCGCAACCGGACCTGGACCTATCCGGAGCTGGAGCAGCACCGCGGTGCCGCCTTCGAGCCCTATCTGACATTGGAGGAGCGCACCCGGCGCGCCGGCCGCTGCCGTGCGGCACTCGATGAAATGGCAGCTGCCTACCGGCGCGCCAATGTGGACGTGGCCATCATCCTGGGCAAGGACCAGAAGGAAATCTTCACCCACTTCTCGCCGTCCATTGCCATCTACACCGGCGAGGAGGTGCACAACGGGCCGCCGCAGCGCTCCGTCTATGCCCCGGACCACCATGTCACGCATGCATGCCACCCGGAGCTGGCGACCTATCTGGTCAACACCTTCCAGGGCAAGGGCTTCGATCTGACGGACCTCTATGCGTGGCCCGAGAACGTGTGGATGGAGTCGCAGATGAAACGCCGGGCGGACTACCCGGTCGTGCCACATGCCTACAGCTTCGTCTACCACCAGATCATGGGTGACAACCCGCCGCCCCATGTGCCGGTGCTGATGAACCTGTTCTATCCGCCCACGCAGCCGTCCATGGGGCGCTGCATCGAGTTCGGCGATGTGCTGCGGGACGCCCTTCTGGCCTGGCCGGAGGACGTGCGCGTGGCGGTCATCGCCTCGGGCGGACTGTCGCACTTCGTCAACGACGAAGAGTTCGACCAGGACATTCTGAAAAAGCTGGCGGACTACGACTACGACGGTCTGGCGGCGATCCCGGATGGCTGGTTCCAGTCCGGCACGTCGGAAATCAAGATCTATTCCACGGTGATGAAGGTCATGCAGCACACCGGTGCACAGATGACGCTGGTGGACTATGTGCCTTGCTGGCGTACCCCCGCGGGAACGGGCGAAGGCATGGGATTCATGTACTGGAATGCCGCAGACAGCGGCAGCACGCAACAAGCAGCCAATCAGGAGAGTTGAACATGTCCGATACACGCCTTAACAGCATCATCCGTGCCTTTGAATCCGGCAAGCCTGCATTCGCGGCATTCGCCAAGCTGGACAAGCAAACCGCCATCGAGATGAGCGATTCGCCCTATGACGGCATCGTCTACGAGATGGAGCACAACCCCTACGATGTGGCGGCGCTGGGCGATTCGCTGCAGTACATGCTCAGCCGCAAGCAGATCGCCGAAGGGGGCACTGTGGCACCCAAGGTGACGCCGATTGCACGCATCCCTGCCAACGGTGCAGAGATGAACCAGAGCTTTGCCAAGCAGGTGCTTGACCGTGGCTGCTACGGGGTGATCTGGCCCCATGTGGCGACGGTGGAACAGGCCTACAACGCAGTGGCTTCCTGCCGCTACGCACGGCCGAAGAATGCACCGCTGTACGAACCCAAAGGGGTGCGCGGCGATGGCCCGGCAAATGCCTCCCGCTACTGGGGCCTGAGCATGGCGGACTACTACAAGAAAGCCGATGTCTGGCCGCTGGTGCCGGAAGGCGAAATTCTGGTGGGCCTGATGTGCGAGAGCACGCAGGCCATCGAGAACCTGGACGACATCCTGAAGAATGTGCCCGGCATCGGTTTCATTCTGATCGGGGAAGGCGATCTGAGCCAGGAGATGGGCTTCCCGCGCCAGTACGAGCACCCGGAGGTGCAGGACGCGATGCGCCGCATCGCTGACATCTGCCACCGCAACCATGTGGTGGTCGGCAACCCCCATGTGACGGCCAAGAACCACCGCCGTCTGCTGGACGAAGGCTACCGCTTCCTGATGGCGGCCCCGCAGCGCACCTACGGTGTGGTGGGCCTGGCGCGTGAAGCGGTCACCAGCTACTGAGGGGCGTTGATGAACGGAGCTGAAAGTCTCGTCGGAACCCTGGTGGAGCAGGGGGTCGATATCTGCTTTGCCAACCCCGGAACCTCGGAAATGCACTTTCTGGCGGCGCTGGGGAACAACCCGCAGATGCGCAGCGTGCTCTGCCTCTTCGAAGGGGTGGCGACCGGTGCGGCCGATGGCTGGTACCGGATGAAAGACAAGCCCGCGTCCACCTTGCTGCATCTGGGGCCCGGTCTCGCCAACGGCCTGGCCAATATCCACAACGCCAAGCGCGCGTCGTCGGGCATGGTCAACATCGTGGGGGAGCATTCGGCGGCCCATCTGCGCTACGACCCGCCGCTGACGTCCGACATCGAGGGGCTGGCCAGGCCGCTGAGCCACTGGGTACGCCGTGTGGACGGGGCCCACTCCATCGCCTGGGATACGGCCCAGGCCGTGGCCACGGCGTCGGAACACCCCGGCAAGATTGCCACGCTGATCCTGCCGGGCGATGCATCCTGGCAGCAGGCCGGAGCCACCGCGCTACCGGCCTCAGCAGCACCGGTGCGCAAAGCCCCGGTGCAGGAGCGCATTGCCCATGTGGCGCGCATTCTGCAGTCCGGTGAGCCAGCGATGATCGTGCTGGCCAACCAGGCCACCCGGGGCCAGGCGCTGGAGCGCGCCGGCCAGGTTGCCGCCGCGACGGGGGCGCGTCTGGGGTCCCAGTTCTTCACTGCGCGGATTGAGCGCGGTGCGGGCCGGGTCCCCATCGAGCGCATCCCCTACGCCGTGCCCCAGGCCCAGGCCTTTCTCACCGGCATCAAGCACCTGATTCTGGTGGAGACACGGGAGCCGGTGGCATTCTTCGCCTACCCCGACAAGCCCAGCCTGCTGAAGCGCGAAGACTGCGCCGTGCACCCGCTGGTCGAAGCCGATGAAGACAGCGCGCTGGCGCTGGAGATGCTGCTGGACCTGCTGCAGGCCAAGGACACAGCGCCCCGGTTGCAGCAGCGCGTGGAGACCGCTGTACCGACCGGGGCCCTGAATCCCACCACGATTGCGCACGCGCTGGCAGCCGCCATCCCGGAAGGCTGCATTGTGGTCGATGAATCGCTGACCACGGGGCGTGAATCCATGGGCCTGACCATGGGGGCCCGGCCGCACGATCTGATCAACAACATGGGCGGATCGATCGGCTATGCCACCCCCGTGGCGGTGGGCGCTGCGTTGGCCTGCCCGGACCGCCGCGTGTTCTGCATGGTGGGGGACGGCAGTGCGATGTACACCATCCAGTCGCTGTGGACGCAGGCACGTGAAGGCCTGAACGTCACCACCATCATTTTTGCCAACAACAGCTACGCCATCCTCAAGGCGGAGTACGCCAACATGGGTGCCGGCGTCCCTGGGGAAAGAGCGCTGGCGATGATCGACATCGACAAGCCGCGCATTGACTGGCTGGCCATGGCCAAGAGCATGGGTGTGCCCGCTGTGGCGGTGGAAAGCGCTGAGAGCTTCTACCAGGCCATGTGCAATTCGACCAGGGAGCCCGGCCCCTGCCTCATCGAAGTGCGTCTCTGAATTTCAGACAACAAGGGAGTAGACAACATGAGTACGATTGCTGCCGATGTGGTGAGCCTGCGCACCAACCTGGCCGATTACGGCGTCACCAAGGCGATGAAGGACGGGCGCGTGGCGTCCGACCGGGTCCACCTCGATTACTGCGGCCCCACGCCCGCCCACAATGGTTTCAAGGCCATGGTGCGCGAGAGCAAGTTCGATGCGGGCGAACTGGCCATCGTCACCTATCTGCAGGCCAAGGCCTATGGCAAGCCTTATGTGCTGCTACCGGCACCGGTCTCCGGGCGATTCCAGCACCACTGTGCAGGCTTCAACCTGGACTTCGGGCATCTGAATCCAAGGGACATCGAAGGCAAGCAGGTGGGCGTGCGCACCTATGCGCAGACCACGGGGCTGTGGATCCGCGGCATCCTGCGCCATGAATACGGTGTGGATCTGGACAAGGTGACGTGGATGACCCTGGGCGACGGCCATCTGGCCGAGTACAAGGACCCCGAGAACTGTGTCCGGCTTCCCGCCGGCGCCTCCATCCCCGACATGATGATGAAGGGGGAGCTGGCGGCGGCCCTGCTGGGCGAGGACATGCCCAAGGACCCGCGTGTGCGCACCCTGGTGCCCGATGCGCAGAACGCCGCCAAGACCTGGTTCCAGCGCGAAGGCGTGGTGCCCATCAACCACATGTTCGTGGTGCACAAGGAGGTTTCCAAGAAGCACCCGGACGTGGTGCGGGAGATCTACCGCATGCTTGCCGAAAGCCGTGCGCTGACCGAAGGCGGCGTGCCTGCCGTCTTTCCGCCGATGGGTCTGGAAGCCAATCGCAAGGGGCTGCAGCTGGCCATCGACTGGGCGCTGGACCAAAAGATCATTCCGCACAAGCTGAGCGTGGATGAGCTTTTTGACGATGTGACCGGCTGCCTGGGCTGACCATCAGGCCACCTGCGCGGGGATGCAAGCCATGGGGCATGGGCCTGACCGGGATTCCCCTCTGGCCTTGCACATGCCCATCAGGGATCATTCTGCGGCAGGTGTTTTTGATCTCCCCAGGGCCTTTTGCATCGGGTGGGGGAGGTCAGTCCTTGCCAAGATCTCTGGCATTTCTCCGACGCGCAGGTGTACCTATGAAACAGCTTTCCACGACCAGATCGCAGCGTGACTGGTATCCACCTGCTGCCCCCAGACTGGCGCCCGTGCCGCAGGTGCGTTTGTATGTGGAAAGTGCGGAGCAGGAGAAGACCTGGTTTGTGAACGTAGGCCATGTCACCGAAGGGGGGCGCCGACGCACTGCACCGCATTCACACCCCGCGTACGGGCAGGTGATTTTTGTGCGCATCGGTCGGGGCGTGCTGAATCTGGAGGGGCGCAAGATTCCCTTCGAAGGCCCGTGCGCGCTGCTGCTGCCCAACGAATATGTGCACGGTCTGGAATACGAGATCGATGTGGACCGCTGGGTGGTGACCGTCGAGGAAACCTATCTGACGCAGGTGAATGCCAAGCTGCCGGAGTTCATTCAGCTGTGGACCGAGCCCCGCGTGATTCCGCTGACCTACAGCGCCGAGGCGGCCACCGGCGTGCAGACGCTGGTGACCTGGATGGAACAGGAAGCACGCTCCAAGGCCATGGGGCATGTGATGGGCATGGAGGCCTTGCTCACCTCGCTGCTGCTGACGCTGGTGCGTGGCACCCGGCTGGACCAGATCGACAAGGAAGGCGCAACGCGCAACGCCATCAAGCTGACCAACCGTTTTCGCGAGCTGGTGCACCAGCACTACCGGGAAAATCTGAGGCTGCAGACCTACGCGTCCAAGATGGCGGTGTCCCTGGCCCAGCTGCGTGCCGCATGCCTGGCGGCTGCAGGTCTGAGTCCAACCAAGCTGATCCATGCCCGGCTCATCACGGAAGCCAAGCGCAATCTCATTTTTGGAGACATGTCGATCGAGCAGATTGCCTATGGCCTGGGCTTTGTGGACACGGCGTATTTCACGCGCTTTTTCCGCAAGGAAGTGGGGCAGTCGCCCAGCCAGTTCCGCAGCACGGCGCGTGAGCAGACCCAACCGATGATGTGATGGCCGCCCTGTCCCGATAGCGTCCGTTCCCCGGGTGCCCGCAAGCCCCTGCTCCGATGAGCAGGGGCTTTTTCATGGAGGCATGGCTACCACTGAATTGACGCGCGTCAAGCCCGTTTGCGCAAAAGTGCCAGTGAATCTGCCTTTCGTGTAGGGGCTGCGGAATGCCGGGCTCCTATGCTTGCAGCAGGACAGTACATAAAGTGCAGCCCGCAAACGCAGGGCGAGGAGCAGACATGGCAGAAGGGCTGACGTGCGGTGTGGGCAGGTATTGCCGAACCGTGCAGGAATGGAAGTGGGCCACGGAATGAAGAAGCTGAAATTCAAGCCCCGCACGATGGCTTTTCGCCTGTCGCTGCTGGCACTGCTGGAGCTGCTGTGCTGGATGGATACCGGCGTTGCCAGTGCCTGCCAGGCCGATGGCATGGTGGTGGTGGGCTCGGGCGAATCGGGCATCCGCACGGTGCGTTTTGATGCCTGCACCGGCAGTTTCATCGGGCCGGTGCAACTGGCTGCGGATGCCAGCAAGGTCCGCTGGCTGCTGCGCCATCCACAGCGGCCCGTGCTGTATGCAGCCGTCGAGGGCGGGGAGAAGCAAGGCCTGGTCCAGGCCTATGTGCTGGATGAACGCAGCGGAACGCTGGCGCCCTGGGGGGAGGCCGGATCTGGTGGAGCAGGTCCCACCCATCTCTGGCTGGACGAGACCTCTCAGACGGTCATGGTGGCCAATTTTGGCAGCGGCTCGGTGTCCAGCGTGCCGCTGCAGACCGATGGCCGTCTGGGAGCTCTCACGCAGACCTTGGCGGCGACAGGTTCAGGGCCGCACCGGCGCCAGGCATCGGCCCATGCCCATGGCGTGGTGGTCGACCCTTCCGGGCGCCATGTGCTGGTGGCGGACATGGGGTCAGACCGTGTCTGGGTCTATGGATTTGATCGGAACCGCCGCAGCCTGCTGGCCGCACCACCCGCATCGCCTGCGCCCGTGTCCTGGCGCGCACCCGAGGGCAGCGGCCCGCGCCGGGCCCTCTTCGGCCGGGATGGTCGCCATGTCTACGTGTTGGGGGAGCTGGATGCCGCCATTTCCGTGCTGAGCTGGAACCCTCAGTCCGTGCAGCTCGCCGAGGTGCAGCGCCTGGAGCTGTCCCGCTCTGCCGCTCCAGGCAGTACCGCCAATGCCACCAGCGCCTCGGAAATGGCGCTGAGCCGGGATGGCCGGTTCCTGTACGTGGCCAACCGTGGTGAGAACAGCCTGGAGGTCTACCGGGTGGACCAGGACAGCGGACAGCTGTCGCTGTTGCAGACCCTGCCGAGCGGTGGCGATGCCCCCTGGGCTTTTGATATCCACGCCTCCGGCCGCTGGCTGCTGGTGGCGAACTACCGCAGCAACCAGCTTCGCTTGCTCGGTATCGACAGCACTTCGGGGCTGTTGACCGACATGGGGCAATCCGTGGACACACCCGCGCCGGTCAGTGTCCTGTTCGCGAACTGACTGTGCACCGGGTGCAGGTCGGCATAACTTCAAAAAAGAGGAGACAAGATGGATCGTAGAAAATTCCTGGGAGGCGCTTCGGTGACGGCATTGGCACTGCTGCACACGCCGCTGTCCGGTCTGGCAGCGCAGACCACGGAGCCGCCGCTGCTGCTCAACCGCATCGGCCCGTCGGCATCGCAGATCTTCATTGCCAATGCCGATGGCTCGAATGAGCGCACGCTGATCGACAGCGCAAGCCTGGACTACAACGCCTCATTCTCCGCCGATGGCCAGTGGATTGTGTTCACCTCGGAGCGCGACGGGCTGGGGAATTCGAACCTCTACCGGGCCCGTGCCGATGGCTCGCAGGTGGAGCGTCTGACGGACTCGCCGGCAGTGGAAGATGCCGCGTCCCTGTCGCCGGACGGCAGCCAGGTGGCGTTTGTCAGCACGCGCGATGGCTTTCTGGCCAATATCTGGGTGATGGACCTGAAGACCAAGGCGCTGCGCAATCTGACGGGGGTGGCGGGCATCCAGTCCGCGGACCTGAACAAGAGTCCCAGCGGCTTCTTCCGTCCCAGCTGGTCGCCGGACGGCCAGTGGATTGCTTTCTCGTCCGATCGCAATACCTCCTGGAAAGGCCACCATGACGGCGCGGGCTGGGAGCATACCCAGGCATTGAGCATCTACATCATCCGGACGGATGGCTCCGGCTTCCGCCAGGTCGCCACACGCCCCGAGTACAGCCAGGGGTCTCCGAAGTGGTCACCCGACGGCAAGCGCATCGTCTTCTATGAAACCTTGTCCGAATACACGTACTGGGTGCTGCGCCCCGATCTGCTGCCGAAGATCGACTCACAGATCGTGTCGGTCGATGTGGCCAGCGGCGAACGCCAGGTCCACACCAGCGGCCCCGGCTTCAAGATCAGTCCGCAGTACCTGAGCCAGGACGAGATTGCCTACCGCCGCAAGGGCGGGGAAGGCGAAGGGCTGTATTCCACGGTGCAAGGCAAGGCGGCGGTGAAGATCGCCCGGCTGCGCACGCCCAGCTGGTCGCCCGACGGCCAGCAGGTGGTGTATGAGAAGTTCACCTGGCGCGGCTGGAAGCAGAACCAGCCCCTGTACAGCTGGGACGCCAGCCGTGACTACCGGTACACCGACGTCTGGCCCGCCTTCTCCCGGGACGGGTGGATGGCACTGACGGCCAAGGGCGATGACTCGTCGGTGGACATCATGCGTGCGGACGGCAGCCAGCGCCGGCGCATCTACGACGTGAGCAAGTCGAGTGGCCTCGACCCCACCCTGGTCAAGCGCGGTCTGGCTGGCGCTTTTTATCCGGTCTGGTCGCCCGATGGCGAGTGGGTGGTGTTCGGTGTGGGGCAGTGGTTCACCCAGCGCGGCAAGGGGCGTGCCAAGCTGATGCGGGTGCGGCGCGATGGCACCGGTCTGGAGCAGTTGACGGACGAGAGCATCTTCAACGCCGGCTTCCCCAGCTATTCCGCCGACGGCAAGGAAATCGCTTTCCGGATTGCGGAGGAGGACCCCAACAGCGCATCGCTGGGCGGCATTGCCGTGCTGAATCTGGAGTCGCGCAAGGTGCGCGTGATCGCCCGGGGCTACGACAATCTGCCGCTGTGGTCACCGGACGGCAGCCGCATCATGTTCACCCGTGGCGTGAAGATTCCGGGTACCAAGTGGTCGAACTTCGACATCTTCACCGTGCACCCGGACGGCACCCATCTGCAACGGCTCACCACCCACGAATCCAGCGATGGGCATGCGGTGTGGACCAACGGAGGCAAGCAGATCCTGTGGAACGGTGCGCAGGGCGGCTACCGCGATGAGGCATGCCATTACGACAACACCTTCCAGCCTTACGGCCAGTTGTTCGTGATGGATGCCGATGGCAGCAACAAGCGGCAGTTGACCGACAACATCTGGGAAGATTCGACGCCCCAGTATGTACCGCCCGGAGCCAACTGAACGCCATGGGCATCGCGCAAAGACTCTATGGAGCGTCGTTGGGTCTGGCACTGGCACTTCTGGGTGCCGGTGCCTTCACCTGGTTCAGTCTCGGGCATGTTGCAGATCTGGTGCAACGTACCGAGGCGGTGCGGGTGGTGCAGCTCAAACGGGTGTCCGCGATTGAACTGGAGGTGACCCGCGTGCTGCTGCTGTTGAGGCACAGCATGCTGGCGCGCAATGCGCAGGAGCTGGAGCGCGCGGTGGCAGGCATTCGCGAAAAGCGCGGGCAGGTCTACCAAACCCTGAAGGCTTATGAAGGCAGCCTGGTGGATGCCGCGGAGCAAGGCAGCTTCACGTCCATAGTGCGGCTGATGGACACCTTCTTCGCGGTGGCCGAGCAGGACCTGACGCTGGTCGAGCAGGGGCGCAAGGACGACGCCTTTGCCTTTCTGGTGGACAAGACGGTCCCTGCACGCACCGAGCTGCTCAACGCGCTGCGCGATGCGGTCAAAAGCCAGGGGGAGGCGCTGCGGTCCGAGCTGGAGGTAGCGGCAGACGAGATCCACACCACCTTGCTGATTCTGGGAGGGCTGGTGATGGCGGCGATTGCCGGGCTGGCGCTGTTGTCCTGGCATGTGGCCAAGGTGCTGAAGCGGCGTATACAGGCCTCGTGTGCCGTGGCCGAGCAGGTCAGCCGTGGGGAGCTGACCGCGCACATCGTCGACCGCGAGCGCGACGAGTTCTCGCTGTTGCTGGCGGCGCTGGCCTCCATGCAGCATGCCCTGGTCAAGGTGGTCTCCGAAGTGCGGGAGCATTCGTGTGCGGTCGCCGATGCTGCCGGGGTGATCGTCCTGGGCAATCAGGAAATGAGCGTGTGCACAGGCCAGCAGGTGCAGGTGCTGCAGGTGGCCAGCGCGGGACTGCACCAGTTGGGCAAGGCGGCCCAGGAAAACTCCAGCAGTGCCTTGCAGGTGAGCGGTCTGGCGCAGCAAGCCTCTTCGGTGGCCAGTGCGGGCGGGGTGGCGGTCACCCAGGTGGTGCAGGCCATGCAGGGCATCCACAGCAGCTCCGGGCAAATTGCCGAGATCATTTCGGTGATCGACGGGATCGCGTTCCAGACCAATCTGCTGGCGCTGAATGCGGCCGTCGAGGCAGCACGGGCCGGAGAGCAGGGCCGAGGCTTTGCCGTGGTCGCAGCGGAAGTGCGGGCGCTGGCGCAGCGAAGCGCCGGGGCAGCCAAGGAGATCAAGGGCCTGATCGACGACAGCGTTCACCGCATCGCGCAAGGCAGCGAGCAGGTGCAGCAGGCGGGGCGGACCATGGAGGAGATCATGGGTGCGATCGAGCAGGTGTCGCGGCTGGTGGCGCAGATCAGTGCTGCCAGCGTCGCACAAAGCGATGGTCTGAAGCAGGTCATGCAGATGCTGGCGCAGGTGGACCAGGTCAGCAGCAGCAATGCCGCGATCGTGCAGACCAGCGAACAAACCTCGGATTCCCTGCGATCCCAGGCGGCCACCCTGGTGGCATCGGTCGCCACTTTCAGGTTGCCGGCACTGCTGACATAGCCCGGTCGTTCCGTTCATTCTTTCGGGAAATATCGTGATGCACACAAGACGAAAAGTTCTGTGCGCCGGCGCAGCCATGGCTGCGTTCTGGTGTGCGGCCGCACTGGGGCAGGCCTATCCCAGCAAGCCCATCCAGCTGGTGGTGGCCTTTGCGCCCGGTGGTGCGGGGGACATCGTGGCCAGGTTGGTGGCCAGGAAGATGGGTGAAGACCTGGGCCGGCCGGTCGTGATTGAAAACAGGCCCGTGCCCGTGGCGTCTGCCGCCCTGGTGGCCAGTGCCAAGCCGGACGGACACACCTTGCTGATGGCCGGTAGCGGGACCGCATTGACGTCGGCCTTGTTCAACAGGCTTCCCTATGACCTGGCGAAAGACTTCAGACACATCTCCACCTTGTCCTCGTTCGATCTGGTGCTGGTGGCGGGCAGGCAGCAGAAATTCCGGACCGTGGCGGATGTGATCGCCTTTGCCAAGGCACACCCTGGCCAGCTGGCGCTGGGCACGGCCCGGGTGGGCAGCACCCAGAATCTGGCGGGGGAGCTGTTCCGGTCCATGGCCGGGGTGGATGTGCTGATTGTTCCGTACAAGACCACGGGCGACCTGGTCAGTGCCGTACGTGCGGGGGACGTGCAGGTGGCACTGGAGATGCTGCCCGCGGTGCTGGGGCCGGTCCAGAACAGGACCATCCACCCGCTGGCGGTCACCGCGCTGAAGCGCTTTGCCCGGTTGCCCGATGTACCCACGGTTTCCGAAAGCGGCCTGCCCGGGTTCGAGGCGGCTTCCTGGAACGGTATCTCGGTGCCTGCAGCCACGCAGCCGCAGGTGGTGCAGCGCATTCACTCCGCCATCGCCAAGGCAGTGGCCGATCCCGGGCTGCAGCGGGAGCTGCTGGATCTGGGCTTTGTCGCGCAGGCCAGTACCCCGGAACAGATGGCGCAGCGCATGCAGGCCGACACCCGGAAGTGGGCCGATGTCATTGCCAAGGCGCGCATCCAGCGCCACTAGGACTTGAAAAAATGCCAGCGTTTGATTTTTTTGTGTAGGGGCAAGAAGCAGGCGGCTCTCTATTCTGATGACGGTACCTGCCGAAGGGTTGGCAGGCCAATCACAAGCAAAGAGTGGGAGCGATGTTCAAGAATTTCATCGGTGGAGACTGGCTGGAAGGCCAGCGTGTGTCGCGCAATATCAACCCCTCGGATACGCGCGATCTGGTGGGGGAATATGCGCAAGCCGACGTGGCCCAGGCACAGCATGCCATTGCGGCAGCGCAGGCGGCATTTGCGGGCTGGAGCCTGTCGACCCCCCAGCAACGCTTTGACATTCTGGATGCCGTCGGCACGGAAATACTGGCGCGACGCCAGGAACTGGGGGATCTGCTGGCGCGGGAGGAAGGCAAGACCCTGCCCGAGGCGATGGGCGAAGTGACCCGCGCGGGCCATATCTTTAAATTCTTTGCGGGTGAGGCCCTGCGCCCGACAGGAGAGCTGGTGCCTTCCGTGCGTGCCGGCGTGGGGGTGGAAATATCGCGCGAGCCTCTGGGCGTGATTGGCATCATCACCCCTTGGAACTTCCCCATGGCCATCCCTGCCTGGAAAATCGCCCCGGCACTGGCCTATGGCAATTGCGTGGTATTCAAGCCCGCCGACCTGGTGCCGGGCTCGGCATGGGCGCTGGCAGAAATCCTCTCCCGCGCCGGATTGCCGGCGGGCGTTTTCAATCTGGTGATGGGGCGGGGCTCGGAGGTGGGCGCCACCTTGCTGGACGACACCCGCGTCACGGCGATTTCGTTTACGGGTTCTGTCGCCACCGGCCACCGGGTGGCGGCATCCTGCGTGGCCCGCATGGCCAAGTTCCAGCTGGAAATGGGGGGCAAGAACCCGATGATCGTGCTGGACGATGCCGACCTGGATGTGGCGGTGAACTGCGCCATCAACAGCGGCTTCTTCTCGACCGGCCAGCGCTGCACCGCATCCTCGCGGCTGATCGTGACCGACGGCATCCACGATCGCTTTGTTGCCGCCATGGCGCAGCGCATGCAGACCCTCACCATCGATGATGCGCGCAAGGTCGGCACGGATATCGGCCCGGTGGTGGACCAGTCCCAATTGCGCCAGAACCTGGAATACGTGGCGATGGCCCGGGAAGAGGGAGGGCGTGTTGTGTGTGGCGGCGAGGCCATGGCGTTCAGCAAGGATGGTCAGCCCGGCTTTTACATGCGTCCGGCCTTGATTGCGGATACGGATGCAGCCATGCGCATCAACCGCGAAGAGGTCTTCGGTCCGGTGGTCAGCGTGCTGCGGGCCACCAACTACGAGCAAGCCCTGGCGCTGGCCAATGACACGCCTTTCGGTCTGGCAGCAGGCATTGCCACCCAGTCACTCAAGCACGCCACCCATTTCAAGCGCCACGCCCAGGCGGGTATGGTGATGGTGAACCTGCCCACCGCAGGCGTGGACTACCACGTGCCTTTTGGCGGCCGCAAAGGCTCCAGCTACGGCCCGCGTGAGCAGGGCCGGTACGCAGCGGAGTTCTTCACTTCGGTGAAAACCGCCTATACCCAGGCCTAGTGCCAGGTGGCAAGGCCTGGCATGAGGGGTGGCGGATGTCAGTGCTTGTGCCGCGCGCGCCGCTTGCGCAGCCAGATCAGCACGCCGGTGACGCTGAGAACTGCGACGCCCGCGCCGGCCAGGGTGATCGCCACCCGGTAGGCCAGCCCTCCCACCGAGGCCATGTGCAGATTGCTCATCCAGGTGATGAAGGTATCGCCCCTTGCCGCTCCGGTCGGGAACCAGGTGGCGACCAGAGTGCCGCTGTCGCCGTCCAGAAACAGCCGGGTGCTGCCGCCCTGGTCCTTGATGTCCAGGCTGCTGCGCACGTCGTAGCGGTACAGCCCTCGCGACGGGTCGTAGGCCAGAGAGCTTTCTGCCAGCACCGCGAAGCCGCGCAGCGCCGCTTGTTCCTGCATGAGCTCGCGTGCCCGCAGGTGGGCAGTTTGCCAGCCGAGCGCGGGCTGCCACAGCGGCTTGGCGCGCCGGGGCAGATCGGCCGTACCTGGTTGCTGCGTGCTGAAGGCCCGCACCATGGGGTCGTGCCATTGCGGCAGGTTGAGGGCGAAGCTGCTCCATGCCAGAACGAACAGGGCAGGCCACAGCCACAGGCCACCGGCACGGTGCAGGTCGAAGGTGGCGCGCCAGCGGCTGTGCATGTCCAGCTTCCAGGCGCGGGCCCAGCGCCCCAGCCAGGGGCGTTGGGCGTTCTTCGCGCTTGCCGGCAGCGTCAGGCAAAAGCCCACCACGCTATCGACCATCCACAGCAGCGACACTACGCCCAGCAGCCAGGTCCCGACCGCCCCCAGGGCCAGCGAGTAATGCAGGCGATAAAGAAAAGGCATCAGGTTGCGCCAAGTCTGGGTGATGTCTCCCCAGCGCCGCTCGCCCAGGATGCGGCCGCTGTAGGGGTCAACGAAGACCTGGTCGTTCTCCAACGGTGGCTTGCCCGGCAGCGGGCGCAGCAGAAACACCATGGCATGGCCGGGCTCCTGCGCCAGGGGTACACGCACGGCCAAGGCATGGGGATGGTGTGCCTGGACCACGTCGCGCAACGCCAGCGCGTCCATGGGTTGGGCGCTGGCGTTGGAGCCCGTGGTCCGAAGCCAGTGCGGGTTTAACGCCGCATCCAGCTCTGTGTTCCACACCAGGAGGCTACCGGTCAACCCAGCCACCACCAGGAAAGCCGCCAGCGCCAGGCCGGCGAGGCGGTGGGCGATGACCAGCCAGCCCCGCAGCGATGCGTTGTGCCGCGGCATCACCAGCGGTAGGTCAGATTGGCACTGGCCTGGCGCGCATCGCCGTAGCGGCAGATGGCGAACTCGCAGTAGGTGAATTTCTTGTTGGCGAGGTTGCTGACGTTAAGGCTGAAGTCCCAATGGGCGTCAATGCGGTAGCCCAGCATGGCGTCGATGAGCGTATAGGCCGGCATGGGTGTGGCGATGCCCGAGGCTTGGGTGGTACCCTTGTAGCGGGCCCCCGCGGCCAGGCGCAGCTGTGGCATGCCCCAGGCTGCGAAGTTGTAGTCCGCCCAGATCGCGGCCTGGTGGTAGGGCGTGTCCTCGCTGCGCTGGCCGATTTCGCTGGCGATGGTGCTGCGGGTGATCCGTGCATCGGTGTAGGCATACGATGCGATCACGCTGAGCGCGCGCGAGACTTCAGCCTTGGCTTCAAGCTCGAAGCCGCGTGCGCGCACCTGCCCTGTCTGGCGGTAGGTGTTCTGCCCCGCATCGAACTTCAGCACGTTGTCCTGCACCAGCTCGTACACGGCAGCGCTCAGCAGCATGCGGCTGCCATCGGGCTGGTAGCGCACCCCTGCCTCGTACTGCTTGCCCTTGGTGGGCCGGAAGGTCTGGCCGGACACTTCGGACACCGAAACCGGGAAGAAGGATTCGCTGTAGCTCAGGTACGGAGCCAGTCCGTTGGACGCCTTGTAGACCACGCCAGTCCGCCAGGTGGTGGCCTCGTCCTTCTGCACGGCATTGCTGCCGTCCCGGTGTGCGGTCTGGTCCTGCTGTGCCCAATCGCGGCGCAGGCCGCCCAGGATGGTCCAGCGGTCTCCCAGGTGGAGCTGGTCTTGCACGTACAGGCCGGTTTGCGTGGTCTTCAGGCGCGAGCCGCGGTTCAGCGCCGGATCGCGATTGACCACCACCGGCTGGCCATACTGGTAGCTGCCGAGATTCAGCGAAGCAGTGTTGGCGCGGAAGTTCTGCGAGTCATAGTCCATGCGGTAGACGTCCAGACCTGCCAGCAGCGTGTGCTCTGCCCCCAGCAGCTTGCCGTTCCATTCCACCCGGGTGTCGGAGGCCAGTCCCTTGGCATGTTCCTGCCGGTCGCTGTACTGGCGACGCAGCACCCCTGTGGAGGCTGCGGCGGCAATGGCCGCCGCGCCGGTCTGTGCCTGCAGGTAGTTCCAGGTCACCTTGGATTCGAAGTAACGCAGGCTGTGGTGCAGGCGCGTGCTGGCGTTCAGCGCGTGCTTGAGTTCATAGCCCAGCGTGAACATCTCCCCTTTCATCTTGTCGTAGTTCGGCTCGCCAATGAAGTCGCCACGGCCGATGGTGTAGGGGCCGCTGCCTACGCCTTCGACCAGCTGGTAGGGCAGGGGGGCAGAGAAGCGGGTGTCGGTCTTCTGGTAGAAGGACAGCAGGGTGAGCGAGGTATCGGCGCTGGGTCGCCAGGTGAGGGCGGGCGCAATGTACAGCTTGTCGTCCGGAATGTAGCGATCTGCCGTGTTGCTGTCGCGCCCCAGCATGGTCAGCCGGTAGTCCAGCGTGTCGCTGCCGGGCACGGGGCCGCTGAAGTCTGCCGTGAGCTGGCGGCGGTCGTGGTTGCCCAGTTGCAGGCCCAGCTCGCGGATGGGCTCGGACGTGGGGCGTTTGCTGACGGCGTTGACCACGCCACCGGGGGACAGCTGTCCATACAGCACCGAAGCGGCACCGCGCAGCACTTCCACACGTTCCAGTCCATAGGGCTCCTGGATGCCATCGTAGGAATTGCTTTGCAGCCGCAGTCCGTCACGCATGGAGCCGCTGTTGGCCGACTCCACATCGATGCCGCGGATGCGAAAACGGTCGGCCGTGCGGTTGAAACTGGTGGGCTGGCTGGTGAAGCCCGGGGTGTAGTTCAGCGCCTGGGACAGGGTCTCGGCCTGGCGGCTGCGCAGCTCATCGCTGGTCACCACCGACACTGACTGCGGAGTGTCAATGATGGCGGTATCCGTCTTGCTGCCTGCCGTGGCGCGCCGCGCCACATAGCCCGACAGGGGGCCGATCGCTGTTTCCGCGTCCATGGCGGCGGTGACTGTCACCGCGGGCAGTGCCGACATGCCCTGGCCTGCAGGTGGCTGAGGGCGGATGGAGATGGTGGTCGGTCCGCTGCGCACCGCCACCAGGCCGCTGCCGGCCAGGGCGCGGTCCATGGCCTGCTGCAGGCTGAGGCCGCCAGGAATCTCCGGTGCGGACTTACCCTGCAGCAGCGCGGCATCGGCGCCAATGGCAATGCCGGTCTGCCGGGAGAGGGCATGGAGTGTCTGTGCCAGCGACTGGGCGGGGACGGACGTCTGCACTCGCTGCTCGTTGCCGGGTGTCTGGGCCTGGGCGCCGGGCGTGATGCCGACCATGGCCAATGTGGCTGCGCAGGCCAGGGCGGCATGCGCCAGCGGCGACAGGGCAAACGCACGTGCAGCGGGTGCTGTCTGGAGATTTCGGTTCATGAGAAGGTGCTTCCGTTGGAGGGGTTCCAGCAGAAGACCAACAAGAGCCTTCAACCCTGACAAAAAATCTGGGACTAATTTGTAACAGTGCGGCGTGGGGCTGGTCGCGCTTGTCTCAACGCAATTCCACGGTCATATCGCCCGCAGCGTTGTGCTGCAAGCGCACCGGCAGCATGTCGGGCAACCCTGCCAGAAAGGCCTGTGGCTGGCGCAACGGAAAGCTTCCCGACAGCCGCAGCTGCCGCAGGCGCGGGTGGCTGCCCAAGCGCAATGGGCGTGACAGGTAGTCGTTCCATTGGTCCAGGACCTGGTCCAGCGGGGTGTTGTTGAAGACCAGCCAACCATTGCGCCAGGCGGCCACGCTGTCGGCTGGCACCTGCGCGCGCGGTCCCAGACCGCTCTGGTCTGCTTCCACGGCCTCTCCTGCCGTCAGCGTGATGGGGGCGGGGCCCATTTCGGTCGGGGTCCCCGCCCGGTCGGCTGGCCACACGGCGACCCGGCCTTCGGCCACCTCCACGCGCATCTGGCCGGTGCGGGCGCTGACGCTGAACACCGTGCCCAGCACGCGCACGTAGCCCCATGCGGTGGCCACCGTGAAGGGGCGGTCCACGTCCTGGGCTACACGGAATCGCATTTCGCCTTTTTCCAGCTGGACCTCGCGCCGGTCGCGGTACATCACGATGCGCGCACGGGTGTGCGGCGCGAGGCTGACTTCCGAGCCATCGGGTAGCGGCATGTCACGTTGCTGTGCATGTTCGGTGTGCAGCGCCAGTTCGAAGACAGGCTGTTGCCAGTACCAACGTCCCCCTCCCCACAGCATGGCTGTCAGCCCCCCCAGTCCCAGCAGCCCCAGCGTGTTGCGCCTGGCGCGCTGCGGATCATGGCGCTGCGGTGCCGGAACGCTCGACTGCAGAAAGCTGCCGTCGGTGCTGGCCCACAGGTGCTCTGCTGTCTCCAGCGCGGCGCGGCATTCCGGGGAGCCGGTGCGCCAGCGCTCCAGCTCCTGCCCGGCCGCCATGGCCGAGGCCGGGTCCCCCCGGTGGGTGCGGCCCACCAGCAGCAAGGCGGTTTCCACCAGTTTGCGAGGAGGTTCAGAGGATGCCATGGTGTGGGTTCGCTTCCATCGTCAGGCGCGTGAGGGCGCATGGGCCGCGCAGTCCAGGATGCCCCGCATGACGTGGCGTTCGATATTCGTTTCGGTCATGCCGAGATGTTCGCCGGCTTCGCGGTAGCTGTAGCCATAGATGCGTACCAGGATGAACACATCGCGCCGTTTGCGTGGCATGGCTTCCAGCCGTTGGAGAAACAGGTTCAGATGCTCGCGGGCCATGGCCGTGCTTTCGGCGGAAGGCGCACTTGTGGGCGCGACCAGGCGCAACGCATCCAGTACCCGCTGCTCGGCCTGCCGCCGGGTCGCACCGCTGGCCGCCAGGTTGCGTGCCGTCTGGTACAGCAGGGCACGGGCATCTCGCACCGTTCCGCCTGCGCGTTGCAAGGCATAGATGCGGGTGTAGGTGCTTTGCACCAAGTCGGCGGCCACATCACGGTCGCCTGCGCTGCGTGTGAAATACCGCAGCAGTTCTCTGTAGTAGCGCTCGGGCACAGGGACACCTCAGCCGGATGACAAAAGAGAACTCCTGGCTTGGCTGAGATCGTTGCGACAGACCTGTTGCTGGGGAGGAGAGAGCCGGGATTGTAACGAGCTTGTAAACGCCGGATGCCGGCGCAGGTGTTCCGGGTGGCAGGGGCTGCGGCGTCCGGGGTTCACCTGGAAAAGGGCACGACGGCTGGCCATCAGGCCCACGCAACAGGTCCGGAACCTGTGCGATCCCTGCGTGGGAGGGCCCAGGCCCGCCCGGCACCTGAAAGCTACCCAGCCGGGAATGGTTGGCACAAAAAAAAGGACACCGAAGTGTCCTTTTTTGCTGATGTGGTGGTGTGACCTCGAGAAAAGCCCAAGAGCTGTTCCTGTGGTCCCAGCGACACTTACTTCAGCTTGGTTTCCTTGTACTCGACGTGCTTGCGAGCCTTGGGGTCGAACTTCATGATCGACATCTTTTCAGGCATCGTCTTCTTGTTCTTGGTGGTGGTGTAGAAGTGACCGGTGCCAGCCGTAGATGCCAGCTTGATCTTGTCGCGTCCGCCTTTAGCAGCCATGGTGTTTCTCCTTCAGGAAATTAAGCTTGGCCACGGGCGCGCATGTCTGCGAGCACGGAGTCGATACCGTTCTTGTCGATCAGGCGCAGAGCAGCGCTGGAGACGCGCAGACGCACCCAACGGTTCTCGGTTTCCACCCAGAAACGACGGTACTGCAGGTTGGGCAGGAAACGACGCTTGGTCTTGTTGTTGGCGTGGGAAACGTTGTTGCCCACCATGGGCTTCTTGCCCGTAACTTCACATACGCGTGCCATTGGGACACTCCGATAGTTGAATCGGCTGCCGGCTCTGAGGTCCTGCAACTGCAGGTTGTGCCGACAACCTCACCTCGCCAGTTTGTAATGGGTGGCGGTAACCCGTTTGCTATCCATGTCCCAGTCTGTAGTTACAGAAGTCCCATATCCAGCAAAGCCAGGGATTATAGCCAGGAACTGGAAAAGCCCTGGGGCGCGGCCTGGAATCCCCCGGGGAGACGCTGCACCTGCACCCCGCTGGCCGTGCCGTCGAAGGAGGACTCCAGCGCGGCGGGGCGCTCACCGTGCAGGGCCCGGGCCAGGGCGGTGCGGCTTTCGAGCCGGCTGGCGCGGGCTGGATGCGGGGCTGTGAAAACGATCCGGAGCGGGAGGCGCGGACACTGCGCCTCCCTGGGAGGGCTTATTCCTGTTCCAGGAAACGCTGGGCGTCCAGGGCCGCCATGCAGCCGGTGCCGGCGCTGGTGATGGCCTGGCGGTACACATGGTCCTGGCAGTCGCCAGCGGCAAACACGCCGGGCACGCTGGTCTGGGTGGCAAAGCCTTTGAGGCCGCCCTGGGTGACGATGTAGCCGTTTTCCATTTCCAGCTGGCCCTGGAAGATGTCGGTGTTGGGGTGGTGGCCAATGGCAATGAAGGCGCCTTGCAGGGCGATGTCTTCGGTGTGGCCGTCCGTCGTGCTCTTGATGCGGATGCCGTTCACGCCCGACTGGTCGCCCAGCACTTCATCCAGGGTGAAGTGGGTCTTGAGCTCGATCTTGCCTTCCTTGACCTTGTCCATCAGCTTGTCCACCAGAATGGGCTCGGCCTTGAACTTGTCGCGGCGGTGCACCAGGGTGACCTTGCTGGCGATGTTGGACAGGTACAGCGCTTCTTCCACGGCGGTGTTGCCGCCGCCGATCACGCACACGGGCTGCTCACGGTAGAAGAAACCGTCGCAGGTGGCGCAGGCCGACACGCCGCGGCCCATGAAAGCCTCTTCCGAGGGCAGGCCCAGGTACTTGGCGGAGGCGCCGGTGGCGATGATCAGGCTGTCGCAGGTGTAGGTGCCGCTGTCGCCGGTCAGGGTGAAGGGGCGCTTGCTGAAATCGACCTTGCTGATGTGGTCGAACACGATCTGGGTCTTGAAGCGCTCGGCGTGCTCCAGAAAACGCTGCATCAGCTCGGGACCTTGCACACCCATCACGTCGGCAGGCCAGTTGTCCACTTCGGTGGTGGTCATCAGCTGGCCGCCCTGGGCCATGCCGGTCACCAGCAGCGGCTTGAGGTTGGCGCGGGCGGCGTAGACGGCGGCCGTATAGCCGGCGGGGCCGGAACCGAGAATCAGGACTTGGGCGTGTGTCGGAGTGGTCATGTGCGCAATCAATCAGCGGGCCGCGCGCAGGCGCTGCCCCTTGGAACCCGGGTCCACCACTACCAAGGTGCTGGACCGGAACAAGCAAGCATTGTAGAAAGCGCAAGAGCCCTGTGCCGAATCGGGCTGTTGCTGCATGCATTGCCTGATGCAGTGCAAGTTTTGTTGCAACTGTTTGCATTTGCCCGGCGACCGGAACCCTGGGGGAGCCGGGAGCGCTGCGGTAAGCTACCCGCCTTGCGTATGACTTATTCACTGAATGCCTTGAACACCGCGTCTGCAAAAGTCCCGCCCAAAGCGGGCATTGTTCGTTTCGGACACGAGGTGTGCCTGGTGGTGGCGTTGCTGGCGCTGATCTTCTGGCTGCTGGCACTGTGCACCTACTCTCCCCAAGATGCGGCCTGGTCCACCAGCGGCCTGGCCAACGGCGTGGTCGTGCGCAACTGGGCGGGGCGTTTCGGGGCCTGGCTGGCCGATACCTCGTACTTCGGTTTTGGCTATTCCGTCTGGTGGGCGGTACTGGCGGCGGTGTTCGCCTGGGGCCGTTCGCTGCGCCGCTGGATGCGTGGTGAAACGCTGGAAGGCCATGCCTGGCGCGACAACCTCACGTTCTGGGGCGGGCTGCTGCTGTTGCTGGCAGCCAGCACGGCGCTGGAATGGTCGCGCCTGTACCGGCTGGAAACCCATCTGCCCGGCCATGCCGGCGGCGTGATGGGCTATCTGCTGGGCAAGGCCGGTGTGGGCTGGTTCGGCTTCACCGGCTCCGGGCTGCTGGGCATCATGCTGATGATCCTGGGTCTGGGACTGGTGTTCCACTTCTCGTGGGGCACGGTGGCCGAGACCCTGGGCGCGCGCATCGACACCCTGGTGCGCATTGGCCAGCAGCACCGCGAAAAGGTCAAGGATGTGGCGGTCGGCCGCAAGGCCGCACAGGAGCGCCGGGACGTGCTGGACGACGTGCACCTGGGCGCCGAAGAGGCCTACCAGCCCAAGCCGGTGCAGATCAACACCCCGGCAGCGCCGCCGGTGGTGCCCAGCGAGCGGGTCATCAAGGAACGCCAGAAACCCTTGTTCGAGGACAAGGAGATGGCCGACAGCGCCTTGCCGCAGGTGGACCTGCTGGACGCCGCGCCGGCCAAGCAGGAAACCGTGTCCGCCGACACGCTGGAGATGACCAGCCGCCTGATCGAGAAAAAGCTCAAGGACTTCGGCGTGGAAGTGCATGTGGTGCAGGCCACGCCCGGCCCGGTGGTCACGCGCTACGAGATCGAGCCCGCCACCGGCGTGAAGGGTTCGCAGGTGGTGAACCTGGCCAAGGATCTGGCGCGCTCGCTGTCGCTGGTGTCGGTGCGGGTGATCGAAACCATTCCGGGCAAGAACTACATGGCGCTGGAGCTGCCCAATGCGCGGCGCCAGTCGATCCGGCTGTCGGAAGTGCTGGGCTCGCAGGTCTACCACGACGCCAAGAGCCTGCTGACCATGGGCCTGGGCAAGGACATCGAAGGCAAGCCTGTGGTGGCCGACCTGGCCAAGATGCCCCATGTGCTGGTGGCCGGTACTACCGGCTCGGGCAAGTCGGTGGGTATCAACGCCATGATCCTGTCCCTGGTCTACAAGGCCGAGGCCAAGGACGTGCGCCTGTTGATGATCGACCCCAAGATGCTGGAAATGTCGGTCTACGAAGGCATTCCCCACCTGCTGTGCCCGGTGGTGACCGACATGAAGATGGCGGCCAACGGCCTGAACTGGTGCGTGGCCGAGATGGAGCGCCGCTACAAGCTGATGTCCAAGCTGGGGGTGCGTAATCTGGCAGGCTACAACACCAAGATCGATGACGCCAAGAGCAAGGGCGAGATCATTGGCAACCCGTTCAGTCTGACGCCGGAATCGCCCGAGCCCTTGCAGCGCCTGCCGCACATCGTCATCGTGATCGACGAACTGGCCGACCTGATGATGGTGGTGGGCAAGAAGATCGAAGAGTTGATTGCCCGCCTGGCGCAAAAGGCACGTGCCGCCGGCATCCACCTGATTCTGGCCACCCAGCGCCCCAGCGTGGACGTGATCACCGGCCTGATCAAGGCCAATATCCCGACGCGTATCGCTTTCCAGGTCTCCAGCAAGATCGACAGCCGTACCGTGCTGGACCAGATGGGCGCCGAGTCGCTGCTGGGTATGGGCGACATGCTTTACATGGCCAGCGGTACCGGTCTGCCCATCCGCGTGCACGGTGCGTTCGTCTCGGACGATGAGGTGCACCGCGTGGTCTCCTACCTGAAGGAGCAGGGCGAGCCCGACTACATCGACGGGGTGCTGGAGTCTTCGCTGTCCGATGAAGGCGGCGGGGGCGACGGAGAAGGTGGCGGCGATGGCGAGCAGGATCCCATGTACGACCAGGCCGTCGAGATTGTGCTGAAAGACCGCAAGGCCAGCATTTCCTATGTGCAGCGCAAGCTGCGCATCGGCTACAACCGGTCGGCCAATCTGCTGGAGCAGATGGAGCGGGCCGGTCTGGTCAGCTCCCTCACATCCAGCGGCCAGCGTGAAGTGCTGGTGCCGGCTGGCCGTGGGGACGAATGAGGGCGGCTGCCGTTGGCCGCCCCTGAGATTGCGACAAGGAGTTCGCGCATGCGAAAGATGATTTCCGCCCTGGCACTGTCGGTGCTGCCACTGTGGGCCCTGGCCGATGGCATGGGCAGCCTGGAATCCTTCATGAAGGAATCCCAGGCGGGCAAGGCTCAGTTCACCCAGACGGTCACCTCCCCGGGGCGGGACGGCCAGCCCGGCCGCACCAAGACCAGCAGTGGCGAGTTCCAGTTCCAGCGCCCAGGGAAGTTCAGCTTCCACTACATCAAGCCGTTCGAGCAGGTGATCGTGGCCGATGGCAAGACGCTGTGGATGCTGGACAAGGATCTGAACCAGGTCACGCAGCGTCCGCAAAGCCAGGCGCTGGCCAGCACGCCGGCGGCCATCCTGGCCTCGGCCACCGATCTGAATGGCCTGCGCAAGGATTTCAACCTGGGCAACGCCCCCGATGCCGACGGCATGGAATGGGTGCAGGCCGAACCGCGTTCCAGCGACAACCAGCTGCGCCAGGTGCGCGTGGGCTTTGCCGGCGGCAAGCTGGCGGCACTGGACATTGTGGACAGCTTTGGCCAGCGTTCGCTGATCCGCTTCAGCCAGTTGCAGCTGCTGCCTTCGCTGCCGGCATCCACATTCCACTTCACCCCGCCGGCCGGGGCGGACGTGCTCAAGCAGTAACGGCGTTCCACGCCGGCGTATGCCGGGAGGTGTACCGCGCGAACATTGCGCCTGAAATTTCGGTGTGAGCGCGCGCTTTTGATCTGTGTTCCAGCTGAAGAAGATCATGCTGAGTGGCGTGCTGCATGCAAGGTTGCCATGCAGTCCACCGCAGCCTGCAGGCATGCTGAAAGAGACTCCCAGCAAAAAGGGCGCACCCCGCAAGAGGTGCGCCCTTTGGCATGGTGCGGCGGAAAAGCCGCTCAGGCCTGTGCCGGGTGGCTGCGGGCGGGCAGCAGACGGTCGGCGGTGGCGGCCAGCAGCAGCATGGCCAGCACCGGGGTCAGCCAAGCCATGCCCATGGCAGCTCCGGGCAGGGTGGTGATCCACGCGGGCAGCTCCATCAGACCCACGGCCTTGGCTCCGTCCAGCAGGCCCAGCAGCAGGGCCACGGCCATCACCGGGGCGTAGACGCGGCGGGCATGCTTCCAGCAGCCCGACAGCAGGCTCAGCGCCACCAGGGCGATCGCCACCGGGTAGACTGTCACCAGCACCGGCACAGCCACGGCGATCAGCTGTTCCAGGCCCTGGTTGGCCACCACGGCGCTGAACACGCACAGCGCAGTCACCACCGTGCGGTAGGAAAACGGCAGCAACTGGCTGAAATAGCTGCCGCAGGCGCTGACCAGGCCCACGCCGGTGGTCAGGCAGGCCAGCAGAATCACCACAGCCAGCAGCACCATGCCCGCGGCGCCAAAGGTGTGCTGCACGTAGGTGGTGAGGATCTGCACGCCGGTGGAGGCGCTTTGCACCAGGCCGCCGCTGGTGGCGCCCAGGTAGATCAGCGACACATAGACCAGGCCCAGGCCGGTGGCCGCGATGACGGCGGCAATGATGGTGTAGCGGGTGTGCAGGCGGGTGTCGGTGATGCCGCTGTCCTTGATGGCGTTGACGATGACGATGCCGAACACCAGCGCGGCCAGTGCGTCCATGGTCTGGTAGCCCTGCACAAAGCCCTGGCCCAGGGCCAGGCTGCTGCTCTGGTAATCGGGCAGGCTGGCTGACAAGGTACCGGCGGGCAGCAAGAAGGCGGCGCCCCCCAGCACCACCAGGGCCAGGATCAGCACCGGGGTGATCAGCTTGCCGATGGTGTCCACCAGCTTGCCGGGGAACAGGGCCAGCAGCAGGGTCAGGCCAAAGTACAGCACGGTGTAGGCCCCCAGCGCCAGGGGACTGTTGCCCACGAACGGCGCCACGCCCAGCTCGAACGACACGGTGGCCGTGCGCGGCGTGGCAAACAGCGGGCCGATGGTCAGGTACACGGCGGCGCCCAGCAGCACGCCAGCCACCTTGCCGATGGGGGCGGTGATGGTCTGCAGGCCGCCGCCCACGCGGGCCAGTGCCACCACGGTGACCAGCGGCAGGCCCACGCCGGTGAGCAGAAAGCCCGCGGCGGCGCTCCACAGGTGTTCACCTGCGGCCAGACCGACGATGGGGGGGAAGATGATGTTGCCTGCGCCCAGAAACAGCGCAAACGTCATGAAGCCGAGGGCCATCAGGTCCCGCGTCTTGAGTGTTGTCATACCAAAAGCCCTGCACCCCGGCAGCGCAAGCGCGCCCGGGGATGCGTTGAAAACATTGCAAACCAAACGAAAGCGGGGATTCGGTAGAGTGCATTGGCACTGGCCGGCGGTAGGCCGGTCGCAGGCTGCACGTTGCCAGGCACTGGGTGGCAGCAGGCGGCAACCGAATCGGGCAGGGCAGGGGCCGTTAAGCTTGTGGCTGACGGGCCAGAAGGCGCTGCTGTTCCATCCGCGTGAGGGGTGACCTCGCAAATGGAGAGCATGTGTCCGCTGAAACCCTATTTTGCCTGATGTGAACTTCTGATATATGGCTATGCCCCGTAACCCTGCCACAACCACTGATTTGTTTGGCGCCCCTGCGGTCGGTGCCGCCGGTGGCGCAGCGGCCCTGCCCGCCCACCAGCCGCTGGCCGAGCGCCTGCGCCCGCATACGCTGGGCGAGGTGGTGGGCCAGCAGCAGGTGCTGGGCGAAGGCATGCCGCTGCGGCTGGCGTTCGAATCCGGCCGGCCGCACAGCTGCATCCTGTGGGGTCCCCCGGGGGTGGGCAAGACCACCATTGCCCGGCTGATGGCCGATGCGTTCGATGCCCAGTTCATCTCCATCAGCGCCGTGCTGGGCGGGGTCAAGGACATCCGCGAGGCCGTGGAAAAAGCCCAGATGGCGCGGGACAGCCTGCTGCAGCAGCGCACCATCGTGTTCGTGGACGAGGTGCACCGCTTCAACAAAAGCCAGCAGGATGCCTTCCTGCCGCATGTGGAAAGCGGGCTGTTCACCTTCATCGGCGCCACCACCGAGAACCCTTCGTTCGAGGTGAACTCCGCCCTGCTGTCGCGCGCGGCCGTCTATGTGCTGCAGAGTCTGACGGCCGAGGATTTGCAGCGCATCGTGGCCAAGGCGCAGGCTCTGGGCGCCGTGCCGCCTATCGAGGACGATGCGCTGGAGCGCCTGATTGCCTATGCCGACGGCGATGCGCGGCGCCTGCTGAACACGCTGGAGACGCTGTCCATCACGGCCGAGCAGGCGAAGGTGGAGGTGATCACCGATGTCTGGCTGCTGCAGGTGCTGGGCGAGCGCATGCGCCGCTACGACAAGGGGGGCGAGCAGTTCTACGACACCATCAGTGCGCTGCACAAGTCGGTGCGCGGCTCCGACCCGGATGCGGCGCTGTACTGGCTGGTGCGCATGCTCGACGGCGGCGCGGACCCGCGCTACATGGCGCGGCGGCTGATCCGCATGGCCTGGGAAGACATCGGCCTGGCCGATCCGCGTGCCATGCAGATCACCAATGAGGCGGCGCAGACCTATGAGCGGCTGGGCAGCCCCGAGGGCGAGCTGGCGCTGGCCCAGGCCGTGCTCTATCTGGCCGTGGCCCCCAAGAGCAATGCCGGCTACAACGCCTACAACCAGATGCGTGCGCTGGTGAAAAGCGACAGCACCCGTCCGGTGCCCATGCACCTGCGCAACGCCCCGACCCGGATGATGAAGGACATGGACTGGGGCAAGGGCTACCGCTACGCCCACGACGAGGAGGGCGCGTTTGCCGCCGGCGAGCGCTATTTTCCCGATGGCATGGACGAGCAGCGCCTGTACCAGCCCGTGCCGCGCGGCCTGGAGATCAAGATCGGCGACAAGCTGGCCCAGCTGCGCGCGCTGAATGCGGCGGCCCGGGAGGCGGCAGAACCCGGTACGGACCCGCAACCGTCTGCGCCAGGCGACACAGGGTCTGCCCCAGGCTGACAGGCGGCTGAAGACTTGGTGCCTGCGGGTTGTCCCTGAGCCCGCGTGTGGTGCGTAGGTGTGCACGCTGCTGGTGCAGTGTGTATTGATGCGTGGCAGGCATTAATTGCTGCGAAGCAGCAAACACTTTCATTGCATGCTGTGCATGGATGGACGGCCTTGCACGGCTGCTGCTCCAGCGCGGCGGTGCACCGCAATGGCAAGGGTAACCCCCATTTTGGGGAGCTGACCAAGTCCATAACGTGCTGCCATTGCTTTTTCCGGCCGCCCGCCCGAAATCTTTCTGGCGGGTTTTTTGCTACTGGAAAAAGGCGTGCGCGGGGCTGGGTGGACCAACGGGTGGTTTGTCTGGAAACCTGCCACCTTGAAGGGAAGCGACATATGGATATCTTGCTGCAGCAGATCATCAATGGTCTGGTCCTCGGCAGCATGTACGCCTTGATAGCCCTGGGCTACACCATGGTGTACGGCATCATTCAGCTCATCAACTTTGCCCACGGCGAAGTGCTGATGGTGGGCGCGTTGACGAGTTGGAGTTGTATCGGCCTGATGCAGGAGGCCATGCCCGGCGCACCGGGCTGGGTGATCCTGCTGCTGGCCACGGTCATCGCCTGCGTGGTGGCGGCCTGCCTGAACTTTTGCATCGAAAAGATCGCTTACCGCCCGCTGCGCAACAGCCCGCGCCTGGCGCCGCTGATCACCGCCATCGGTGTGTCCATCCTGCTGCAGGCCCTGGCCATGATCATCTGGAAGCCCAATCCCAAGGCCTACCCGGTGCTGCTGTCGCCCGATCCCTATGAGATCGCCGGTGCGGTGATCACGCCCACGCAGATCCTGATCCTGGCCGTGACGGCCGTGTCCCTGGCCACGCTGGTCTACCTGGTCAACTACACCCGCCTGGGCCGCGCCATGCGTGCCACGGCCGAGAACCCGCGCGTCGCCGCCCTGATGGGCGTGCGCCCGGACATGGTGATTTCCGCCACCTTCATCATCGGTGCGGTGCTGGCGGCCATCGCCGGCATCATGTGGGCCTCCAACTACGGCACGGTGCAGCACACCATGGGCTTCCTGCCCGGTCTGAAGGCCTTCACGGCGGCCGTGTTCGGCGGTATCGGCAACTTGGCCGGCGCCGTGATCGGCGGCATCCTGCTGGGCCTGATCGAATCCATCGGCTCTGGCTACATCGGCCAGCTCACCGGCGGTGTGCTGGGCAGCCACTACACCGACATTTTTGCGTTCATCGTGCTGATCATCATTCTGACCCTGCGCCCCTCGGGCCTGATGGGTGAGCGTGTGGCGGACCGCGCATAAGAGAGGGAACGCAACATGCAATCCAAGAAAACCGTGCAATGGGCGCTGTGGGGCATTGTGCTGCTGGTGCTGCCCCTGGTGCTGCAGTACTTCGGCAACGCCTGGGTGCGTATCGCCGACCTGGCGCTGCTGTATGTGATGCTGGCCCTGGGGCTGAACATCGTCGTGGGCTATGCCGGCCTGCTGGACCTGGGCTATGTGGCGTTCTACGCCGTGGGCGCCTACATGTTCGGCCTGATGGCGTCGCCCCACCTGTCCGAGACCTTCGCCTGGTTCCAGTCCATGTTCCCGGACGGGCTGCACTCCAGCATCTGGCTGGTGATTCCGCTGGCAGCGCTGCTGGCGGCCTGTACCGGGGTGCTGCTGGGGATTCCGGTGCTGAAGCTGCGCGGCGACTACCTGGCCATCGTGACGCTGGGTTTCGGTGAAATCATCCGCATCTTCATGAACAACCTGGACCACCCGGTGAACATCACCAACGGTCCCAAGGGCCTGAGCCAGATCGACTCGATCCAGGTGTTCGGTGTCGACCTGGCCAAGCGGCAGGAGATTTTCGGCTTCGACATCAGCTCGGTGACCATGTACTACTACCTGTTCCTGGTGCTGGTGCTGATCACGGTGGTGATCTGCTACCGCCTGCAGGATTCGCGCATCGGCCGCGCCTGGATGGCCATCCGCGAAGACGAGATCGCCGCCAAGGCCATGGGCATCAATGTGCGCAACATGAAGCTGCTGGCCTTCGGCATGGGCGCCACCTTCGGCGGCGTCTCGGGCGCCATGTTTGCCGGCTTCCAGGGCTTTGTGTCGCCGGAATCCTTCAGCCTGATGGAGTCCGTGATGATTGTGGCCATGGTGGTGCTGGGCGGTCTGGGCCATATCCCCGGCGTGATCCTGGGCGCCGTGCTGCTGGCTTCGCTGCCGGAGGTGCTGCGCTATGTGGCAGGCCCGCTGCAGGAGTTGACCGGCGGCCGCCTGGACGCCGCCATCCTGCGCCAGCTGCTGATCGCAATGGCCATGATCGTCGTGATGCTGTTGCGTCCGCGCGGCCTGTGGCCGACCCCGGAACACGGCAAGAGCCTGGCGCAAAAGGGATGAGCGCCATGCAAGGAGTTGAAGCAATGACAGCCACCACGGCCCCCGCCGCTGCTGACACCGATGTGGTGTTGAAGGTCGCGGGCATTTCCAAGCGATTCGGCGGCCTGCAGGCCTTGAGTGATGTGGGCGTGACCATCCGCCGCGGTCAGGTCTACGGGCTGATCGGCCCTAACGGTGCCGGCAAGACCACGTTCTTCAATGTGATCACCGGTCTGTACACGCCCGACAGCGGCAGCTTTTCGCTGGCGGGCCATCCCTACGAGCCCACGGCCGTGCACAAGGTGGCCAAGGCCGGTATCGCCCGCACGTTCCAGAACATCCGTCTGTTTGCCGAAATGACGGCGCTCGAGAACGTGATGGTGGGGCGCCATGTACGCACCCATTCCGGTCTGATCGGTGCCGTGCTGCGCACCCCTGGCTTCAAGGCCGAGGAAGCCGCCATCCGCCAGCGTGCCCACGAGCTGCTGGAGTACGTGGGCATTGCCAAGTACGCCGACTTCAAGGCGCGCACGCTGTCGTATGGCGACCAGCGGCGCCTGGAAATCGCCCGCGCACTGGCCACCGACCCGCAGCTGATTGCGCTGGATGAGCCGGCCGCCGGCATGAACGCCACCGAGAAGGTGCAGCTGCGCGAGCTGATCGACCGCATCCGTAAGGACAACCGCACCATCTTGCTGATCGAGCACGACGTGAAGCTGGTGATGGGCCTGTGCGACCGCGTGACGGTGCTGGACTACGGCAAGCAGATTGCCGAGGGCACGCCGGCCGAAGTGCAGAAGAACGACAAAGTGATCGAGGCCTATCTGGGCACCGGAGGGCATTGAGCATGGCAGAGCAAGCAACACAGCGCACCGGGGAGGTGCTGCTGCAGGTCAAGGGCCTGAAGGTGTCCTACGGGGGGATCCAGGCCGTCAAGAGTGTGGACTTCGAGGTGCGCCAGGGCGAGCTGGTTTCGCTGATCGGCTCCAACGGTGCCGGCAAGACCACCACCATGAAGGCCATCACCCGCACACTGAATGCCAATGGCGGCGAGATCAGCTACCTGGGTAAGAGCGTGCAGGGGCGCGGTGCCTGGGATCTGGTCAAGGAAGGCCTGATCATGGTGCCCGAAGGGCGCGGCGTGTTCGCCCGGATGACCATCACGGAAAACCTGTTGATGGGGGCGTATACCAAGAACGACAAGGCGCAGATCGCGGCCGACATCGAGCACATGTTCGTGCTGTTCCCGCGCCTGAAAGAACGCCGCGACCAGCTGGCCGGCACCATGTCCGGTGGCGAGCAGCAGATGCTGGCCATGGCGCGCGCGCTGATGGGCCACCCCAAGCTGCTGCTGCTGGACGAGCCATCCATGGGCCTGTCTCCCATCATGGTGGACAAGATCTTCGAGGTGGTGGCCGATGTGCACGCCCAGGGCATGACCATCGTGCTGGTGGAGCAGAACGCCAGCCGTGCGCTGGCACTGGCCAACCGTGGCTATGTGATGGAGTCCGGCAACATCACCATGGAAGGCGAGGGCAAGACCCTGCTGGACGACCCGCGCGTGCGCGCTGCCTACCTGGGCGAGTAAGCGCCCAGCCTCTGCTGCCAGCCGGAGTGGCCGCAGCAGGGTGGGGTGGCCCTGGCAAGGGCATGAAACCGGTTGGTAACTGGCTCCCTGCAGCCCTCTGTGCGGGGAAATGCACCGCAGTGCTGGCGGTGCATAAAATGATTGCTATTAAAAATATAGCTATCTATGCATATCTATATTTATTTTTGATATAAAAACACCGCCATATCCATAGTGCAAAAGAATAGATAGCTCCTCTATTAGGAGTGGATGCGGCGGATGGCCGCACGGCGAGGCCTTTGTCGCTGCGGCGCAACATTTTGCGCAGATTTATTTTCTGCCGCCCGGTGCGGCGCCCGCCCCTCTGAAAACACGGCCTGCCAACGGAAGTGAGTCGTCCCTACGCAGGAGGGGGTGATGCCCTACTGCCTGCGAACCCCAGGCGGTTTGGGTAAAAATTGCCGCCTATCGACAGTACCGACATGTGCACGTCACACGAAAAACGTACTGCGATGGCCTGCCGGCGCCCATGGAAAAGGGCACCGCAGGCTGACGGCACAGAAGGCCGGCAGCCAGGCCCGATTACCCGGCGGTTACACTTCGCCGAAATTTCGCGCCAGCTGCCATTCGGGTGACTGGCATCTGTCAGTCATGAGGAGCCATTGATGCTGTTTGGCAAGCTGTTGCCGCGCGAGGGCAATTTTTTCGAAATGTTCAACCAGCATGCGGATCGCATTGTGGAGGCCGGACGTGCCTTTTCCCAGCTGGTCGCCAACTATGGCGATGAACACCTGCGCGACAAGTACAACCAGGACGTGGACAACGCCGAGCGCGCTGCCGATCGCGTGACGCACGAGGTCAACAAGACCCTGCACCAGACCTTCATCACCCCCATCGATCGCGAGCACATCCACACGCTGATCAACACGATGGACGATGTGGCCGACCTGCTGCAGGACTGTGCCGAATCGATGGCGCTGTACGACGTGCGCCACATGACGGCCGAAATCCACCGCCTGACGGACCTGAGCGTGAAGTGCTGCGAACGCGTGCGCGACGCCGTCAAGCTGCTGGACCGCATCGCCGACCAGAGCACGGCCGAAGCCGCACTCAAGACCTGCGAAGAGATCGACCGCCTGGAAGGCGATGCCGACCGCGTGCTGCGTGCCGCCATGAGCAAGCTGTTCCGTGAAGAGCCCGATGTGCGTGAAGTGATCAAGCTCAAGGCCATCTACGAGTTGCTGGAAACCGTCACCGACAAGTGCGAAGACGTGGCCAACATCATTGAGGGCATCGTCCTCGAGAACTCCTAAGCACGCAGGAGCTCTCCACCATGGAAACCGTACAAGCCGCCCTGTGGGTGGTGATTCTGCTGGTGGCGATGGCGCTGGTGTTCGACTTCATGAACGGGTTTCATGATGCGGCGAACTCGATTGCGACCGTTGTCTCCACCGGCGTGCTCAAACCCACGCAGGCCGTGGTGTTTGCCGCCTTCTTCAACTTTGTCGCCATCTTTGTCTTCCACCTGAGCGTGGCGGCTACGGTGGGCAAGGGCATCGTCCAGCCGGACATCGTCGACACCCATGTGGTGTTCGGTGCGCTGGCCGGGGCCATTGTCTGGAACGTCATCACCTGGTACTACGGCATTCCGTCCAGCTCGTCGCATGCGCTGATCGGCGGCATCGTGGGTGCCGCCATTGCCAAGGCCGGCTCCAGCGTGCTGATCGCCGGCGGCATCCTGAAGATCGTGGCCTTCATCTTCATCTCGCCGCTGCTGGGCTTTCTGTTCGGCTCGCTGATGATGGTGGCGGTCGCCTGGATCTGCCGCCGCACCCGTCCCAACAAGGTGGACAAGTGGTTCCGCCGTCTGCAGCTGGTGTCGGCTGGTGCCTATTCGCTGGGCCACGGCGGCAACGATGCACAAAAGACCATCGGCATCATCTGGCTGCTGCTGATCGCCACCGGCTACTCAACGGCAGGCGAAGCTTCGCCTCCGCTGTGGACCATCATCAGCTGCTACCTGGCCATCGGCCTGGGCACGATGTTTGGTGGCTGGCGCATTGTGAAAACCATGGGCCAGAAGATCACCAAGCTCAAGCCCGTGGGCGGCTTCTGTGCCGAAACCGGCGGTGCGATGACGCTGTTCTTCGCCACCTTCCTGGGCGTTCCTGTGTCCACCACCCACACCATCACCGGCGCCATCGTCGGCGTGGGCTCCACCCAGCGCATGAGCGCGGTGCGTTGGGGCGTGGCCGGCAACATCGTCTGGGCCTGGATTCTGACCATCCCGGCCAGCGCCTTCGTGGCCGCCATCGCATACTGGGTCAGCCTGCAGCTGTACTGATAAAGCGGCAGCGGATAGCTGCAGCTGCGCATGAAAAAAGGACTTCCAGGCAGCAACGCCTGGAAGTCCTTTTTTTTGCTTCTCTTTTTTTGTTCCTCTTTTTCTCTTTTGCTATGCGCAAGGGCCGCTATCTAGGATCGGTGCGGCGTGGTGTCTGGCGGCGCAGCCAGCCGAACCACAAGCCGACCAGCACCGGGATGCCCAGGCACAGTGCGGCCAGGTGGTCACCCCAGCCATCCTCGCTGAACAGGGCCGCGACGAGGCCTGTGGCGGTCAGCAGCCCCAGGGCGATGGGCCAGGCCCAGAGAAAGACAAAGTGGCGGTACTTGGGAGGTGGCGTCATGCGGCACTTTCTGCGTTGTCCGCGGTGGCGGTGGATGCTACGGGAGCCGTGGTCCGGGGCGCTGTCTTGCGCTTGCGCAGCCACAGGTACAGGCCACTGCCCAGCACGATGATGGAGGCGATGTCCAGCAGCGCCCACAGAATCTGCATGGGCCGCCCGCCGTAGTCGCCAAAGTGCAGCGGCTGGGACAGCAGCAGGGTCTTCACATACCAGGGCATGGACGGGGCGGCGGTCACCTCGGCGGTACGGGCATCGACCAGAACCGGCCACAGCAGCTTGGAGGTCAGGGGCTCGTTGCCCTTGAGGAAGAAGGTGTAGTGGTGCGGGCTGGAGTAGCTGGTGCCCGGGAAGGCCACAAAGAACAACCGGCTGTCCGGCACCTGGCGCTGGGCCGCTTCCAGCGCGGGTTGCAGCTGGGCCCGCTGCGCGGCGGGCACCAGGGATTGGCCCTGGTAGGGCTGCAGGATGCTGGTGAGCTGGTCGTGCTGCCAGTATTTGATGACCAGGTCTGCCCAGGTGTTGATGACGCCGGTGGCACCCACCACCAGCAGCCACACCAGGGTGATGATGCCCAGCAGGTTGTGCAGGTCCAGCCATTTCGCATGCGTCTGGCGCTCGCGGCGCACGCTGCCGAACTGCAGCTTGCGCATGAAGGGGGCGTACAGCACGGTGCCGCTGACGATAGCCACCAGCAGCAGCAAGCCCATGAAGCCCAGGAACAGCTTGCCGGCCAGACCGGCGAACAGGTCCACATGCAGCTTGAACATGATCCACATGAAGCCCTGGTCAAAGCGGGGCTCGGCCAGCAGCGCGGCGGTGCGGGCATCGACCACCACGCTGCGAAAGTCCGTGGTGGGCTCGGGCGTGGGCGTCATGGTGACGAACCACAGGTTGTAGTCGTCCTCGCCGGGGGAGGCGAACTGCACCACCCGGTCGGGGTACTGGGCGCGGGCCACGTCCAGCACGTCGTCCAGGTTGGCGCGTGGGGTATCGGCCGGCATGGCCGGGGCTTCGACCTCGGTACCCAGCAGGTGGCCGATCTCGTGGTGGAAGATCAGGGGCAGGCCGGTCAGGCACAGCAGCAGCATGAAGACGGTGCAGACCAGGCTGCTCCATTTGTGCACCCAGGCCCAGGTCTTGATGGTTGTGTTTTGCATGGCAGCTCAAGAAAAGAAGGAGCGCGAAGGCCCTGCGCGGCCGGTGGGGGCGGCAGCGCAGGGCCAGGGAGAACCTCTGACGGGTGTCAGAAGTCGATGGCCGCAGACAGCGTGAAGGTGCGCGGCGCGCTGACCATGGCGTAGGAGTAGCTCGAGGACACGGTGGTGGTCAGCCAGTAGCGGCGGTTGGCCAGGTTCTCGATGTTGGCGCGCAGCACCACCGGCTTGCCGGCCACCTGCATGGCATAGCGGGCGCCGAAGTCCAGGCGCGTCCAGCCGGGCACGCGCAAGGTGTTGGCGTTGTCCAGGTGGACGGACGAGACATACAGTGCGCGCCCGTTCAGGCTCAGGCCCTGCACGCCCGGCACATCCCAGTCCGCGGCCACGCTCAGCGTGCGGCGCGCCACATTGGGGGCGTTGTTGCCTTGCACGCTGAGGTCTTCGATGCGGGTGAGCTTGGCCTGGGTGAAGGCCGCGCTGGCCATCAGGCGCAGACCGCGCTGCAGCTCGCCATAGGTGGACAGCTCCAGACCGCGGTTGCGTTGTTCACCCGCATAGCTGTAGACATTGCTGACCGGGTCGGTATAGCCGCTGGGCTTTTTGATCTGGAACACGGCCGCCTGGGTGACCATGTTGCCCCAGTCCACCTTGACGCCGGCCTCCAGCTGCTTGGATTTGAAGGGCGACATGGTCTGGAAGGCATTGCTCACGCCCACGGGGGCTGTGCCGCCATCGGTCAGGCCGGCGGTGTAGTTGGCGTACAGCGCCAGGTGGTCCACGGGTTTGATGACGATGCCCGCCAGCGGCGAGTTCGCCGAGGTCTGCGTCTGGCTGTAGGGGCTGTGGGTTTTGATGCGCTGGTGGCGCAGACCGAAGGTCAGCAGCAGGCGGTCGTCCAGCATGGCCAGCGAATCGGTCAGTGCCAGGCCCTGCTGGCGCAGGTTGCTGTCCTTGACGGGCTTGCCGTGGCTGCCATCGACGATGGGCAAGGGGTCGTAGATCGTGGAGCTGGTGGAAGGCAGAGTGCCGTCATAGTAGTAACCGCTGTCACGGTCCAGCCAGTTGGCGACCAGGGCGACACGGTGGTCGACGGCGCCGGTGCGGAAACTGGTCTTCACCCCCAGGTCGGCGGTGGTGGTCTCGCGGGCATCGTCGTAGATGGAGTTGCCCACCAGCATGCGGCCACTGGAATCCAGCAGGTTGCCCGACGGGAAGTTCTGGTTCACGCGAAAGTGGTTGTAGCCCACGCCGGCCATCAGGGTCAGGCGGTCGGTCAGGTCGTATTCCAGCCGGCTGGTCACCATCTTGTTGGTGGAGTCGATGGACGTGCCGGGGTAGAAGTTCAGGCGGCCGTCTGGAGGGGCGGGCAGCCGCGTGTCGCTGTAGCCCCCGGGGCCGAAGAGCACCATGGCCTGGGGGCGAAATTCCCGGGTGTCGTCGTGCAGGGCCAGGGCGTCCAGCGACCAGCGCAGGCGGCTGGAGCGGTAGTCCAGCCCCAGCGAGCCCATGCCCATCTTCTGGCGGCCACCGTCGATATTGCCTTCTCCGCCGCGCAGCACGCCGTTCACGCGAATGCCCCAGGCCTTGTCCTCACCAAAGCGGCGGCCCACGTCCAGGTGGGTGCTCAACTGGGCCTGGCTGGTGTAGGTGGTGGTCAGCCGGGTCAGGGGGGCATCGCCGGCGCGCTTGGTCACCAGATTGATGCTGCCGCCAATGCTGCCGTCTGGCCCTAGGCCGCGTGCCAATGCGCCCGGGCCCTTGAGCAGCTCGACCCGTTCCACCATTTCCAGGGGGATCGTGGTGGTGGCGGCCAGGCCGCCGAAGTTGTTCACAAAGGTCTCGCCGTTCGCAACGTTGAAGCCGCGGATCTGGAACGAATCCCCAAAGCCCCCCGAGGCTGTGAGCGAGCGCACCGAGGCATCGTTGACCACCACATCGGCCAGCGTGCGGGCTTGCTGGTTCTCCAGCAGCTCGGATGTGAAGTTGACCACGCTGAAAGGCGTATCCATCACGTCATTCGTGCCCAGCACACCCAGGCTGCCGCCGCGCGCGATCTGGCCGCCGGCATAGGCTTCAGGCAGGCCGTCTGCGCGGCTGCGCACGGTCACATCCTGCAGCGCTGTCTCGCCGGTGGCGGCGGTGATCAGCAGCGTGTTGCCGCTGATGCGGGCGTTCAAGCCGCTGCCTTGCAACAGCTGCTGCGCCGCAGCCTGGGGGCTGAGCGTGCCCTGCACACCTGCGGTCTTGCGGCCTTGCAGCAGTGCCGGAGGAGCCATCAGCTGCAGTTGGGCGGTGCGGGCCAGCTGGGCCAGGGCACTGTCCAGCGCCTGTGCCGGGATCTGGAAGGCGATGGGGGCTTGGGCGGCGGTCGAGACGGGCGCCGGCTGGGCGTGGACAGGGGCGCTTGCCATGGCCACCAGGGCCGCGGCGGCCAGCAGGCGCAGCGTGGCGGGTGGATGGGGGGCGAAAGAGCGGTCGGGCATAACGGAAAGAGAAATGAGAGTGCTTCGTTTTCCGGTCTTCGTCGGGAATGGCGTGCCGGAATCCTCGATCTGCCACCCGCAGTCAACGGGACGTGCTGCGGCAGATCTCATGCGGTACAACGCACTCGCGCTGCAAATCCCTCAAAGAAAAGCAGTAGCCACCTGGAAAAAGCCTCAAGACCGGGTGATGACGATCCACGCCTGCCCGTGGGCTTGCTCGGCCCGCAGCTGTACGGGCAGCATGGCGGGCAGCAGCTGCACCCAGTCGGCGGCGTGGCTGATCTGTACGCGCCCGAACACCCGCAACTGCGCCGCAGAAGGCTCCACCCGCACGGGCTGGGAACAATAGCGGCTGATGCGCTGGATGGCGGCTTCCAGCGGAAGGTTGTCCAGTTCCAGCCAGCCGTTGCGCCAGGTGGCAACCTCGCCGCCGGGTTGGCTGCGCTGGGGGGCGTGGCCCGCCGTCCAGCGCAGGGTTTCGCCGTCGTGCAGTTCCACGGCCTGGCGTTCTGCTGCGCCGTCCCGCTGGGCCACTTGCACATGGCCTTGCTCCACGGTGACGCGCACGGTGTGCGCATCTTCCAGGGCCACCTCGAAGCGGGTGCCCAGCACGGTGATGCGGGCACTGCCCGCATCCACAATGAAGGCTCGCTGTGCATCGCGCTGCACGTTGAAAAAGGCGGTGCCGCGGTGCAGCTGCACATGGCGCTGGTGGGCGTAGAAGGCCACGTCGGCCAGGCTCTGTGCATCCAGTGCCAGGCTGCTGCCGTCCGGCAGGGCTTGCTGCAGCGGCTGGTGCTGGGCGGCGCTGAGGGTCAGCTGCCAGGACGGTACCCACTGGCGCCAGGCCAGCCAGGCGCTGGAGCCGCCCATACCGATGCCCGCCAGCGACAGCAGGGCTCCCAGCGTGCGCCGCCGGCCCTTGCGTGCGGCCGGAGCGGGGTCGCCGCGCCAGCGGTGCAGCGCCTGCTCGATGGCGTCCATGGCGCGCTGCACTTCGCGCTCCACCGTCTTGACGGAGGTGCCGTGCTGCGCGGCAATGTCGGTCTGGGGCGTGCCATCGAGCCGGTCGGCCAGAAAGATGGCACGGCAGCGGGGGGGCAGGTCGGCCAGCGCCTGGTCCACGGCCGCAATGGCCTGGCGCAGGCTGTGGGTGTCTTTCACATCGTCGGTCTGTGCGGGCTGCCACAGTGCCACGCCCTGCAGCGCATCCTGCTGGCGCTTGCGGCGGCGGTAATGGTCAATCACCAGGTTTTCCGCCACGGCATACAGGTAGGCGCGCGAGGAAGGGGTGTGCAACTCCTGCGACAGCGTGGGCTGGCTCTCTGCGGCGCGCACCCAGGCGTCATGCACCAGGTCATGGGCCTCTTGCCGGTCGCCCATCCTGCGGGCGACAAATCCCACCAGGGAGCGGTAGTTGTCGAGGGCACTGTGCAACAGGGGGGAGGAGGACATGGGCGGCAGCGGCGGCGGTCAGGGATTTTTCTATTCTAGAAAATAGTTCTTATTCTTATTTGGGTGTGTGCATCCAAGCCACAGACCCCTGGGGCTTCTGAAAACCGGTCCTGCGGGTGCGCGGTGTCTAAAGCTTTCTGGCTGTTTTCAGCCGTATCGGACGGCCCGGCAAGCCTGGGTTGCTTCGATTTTGGATAGCAACAGGCCGCCGCAGAGATGCCGCCGGTGGGGCTTTGCGCTATTGGGAGATCTTGCGCGCTTCTTCGATCTGGTACTCGAAGTAGTGCTGGAAGCTGTAGGCCAGGCTGGCCATCAGCACGGCGGCCCCCACCATCAGTGCGGCGGCAATGGCAAAAATCGTGGGCCAGCCCGTGCGGCCGGGTGCAGCATCGGGGGCGGCCGAGGGGTTGTGGAGCGCATTCCAGCGCTCGGGCGTGGCCAGTCCGTACAGAATGGCCTTCAGCGCACAGCCGGCGATGGTGAAGCCCAGCAGCGGAATCAGCACCCAGCTGAGCTGGTCGTCCTGGCCCAGCTGCTGCATGCGCTGGATGCCGTACAGGCCCAGCGCGGTGGGGATGGGCAGCAGCCAGCCGGGCAGATCGCCCAGGCCGTGCAGGTAGAAGCGGTGCAGGCCCAGCGGGCCACCCAGAAAGGCCAGCCAGGCGGCGACGGTCTTGTTCTTGCGCATGCAGGGATTATTCGGGTCCCTGGCCGCCGCGACCAGCTAGGGACTACGCCATGGCTCGCCGCCGGGCACCAGGCGAGTGCCTGCATGCCGCGGCCTGCAGGGGCGGACTGCAGGGGCGGACTGCGACCGGACGGCACTGGATGAGCGCCCTTGATTGCGAGGGGTGTAGGCAGCTTGCACAGAAGCCGCTATAATCGCGAACTTTGCTGCGTGTCGCTGGCCGGGTGGCTATGTCGCGTGTCTCAAACGGAGCAAAAAATGTGGCAGCGCAAGCTGCCTATACCACCCGAAGGATTAATCATGGTCGTTATTCGTCTGTCCCGCGGCGGCTCCAAGGCTCGCCCTTTCTACACCATCGTTGCCGCCGACAAGCGCGTGCGTCGCGACGGTTCGTTCATCGAGCGTCTGGGTTTCTACAACCCCAGCGCCCGTGGCGCTGAAGAAGGCCTGCGCGTGGCGCTGGACCGCGTGACTTACTGGAAGAGCGTTGGTGCTCAGGCTTCCGACACCGTGGAACGCCTGATCAAGCAAGCTGCCGCCAAGGCTGCTGCTTAATCAGCACTCCCCTTAAAACGGGTTCCGTCGGCCAGTCTGACGGAACCCGTTTTTTTATTTTCTCTGTGTGCAAACCTGTCAGTGACTGCCATGAGCCAGATGCCCGAACTTGAAGTGACCACCCTGCCTGCCGACGCCGTGGAAGTGGGCCGCATTGCCGATGCCTGGGGCATCAAGGGCTGGTTCAAGGTCATCTCCTACAGCAGTGACGCCGAAGTGCTGCTCACCGCCAAGAACTGGTATTTGCTGCCGGCCGAAAAAGGCGCCAAGCATTTCACCGGCACCGTGCTGTTGCCCGTGAAGCAGGCGCGCACGCACTCGGACTCCATCGTGGCCACTGCAGCAGCCGTGGGAGACCGCAATGCGGCCGAGACCCTGCGTGGCGCGCGCATCTTTGTTTCGCGCACGGCCTTTCCGGCGCCCGACGAAGGCGAGTTCTACTGGGTGGACCTGCTGGGAATGTCCGTGGTCAACCGCGAAGGTGTGGCCATGGGTGTGGTCAAGGATCTGCTGGCCACCGGTCCGCAGACCACGCTGGTGCTGGCCTATGACGAAGGCGGCAAGGAGCGTGAGCGCATGATTCCCTTTGTCGACGCCTATGTGGACAAGGTCGACCTGGCTGGCAAGAGCATTCTGGTGGACTGGCAGCTGGACTACTGATCGGCTGCGAACTGGGGCGCTGCTTGCGCCATGGCACCATGCGTTTTGACATCATTACCCTGTTTCCCGAAATGTTCGCCCCGTTCCTGGAGAGCGGGGTCACACGGCGCGCCTACGCTTCGGGGCAGGTGGCGGTGCATCTGTGGAATCCGCGGGACTACGCCCAGGGCAACTACCGCCGTGTGGACGACCGCCCCTTCGGTGGCGGGCCCGGCATGGTGATGCTGGCCGAGCCGCTGCAGCACTGCCTGGACGCCATCCGCGCCGCGCGCGTGGCAGAGCAGGCGCAGGAAGCCACGCAGCCCGCGCCGCTGGTGCTGTTTTCGCCCATCGGCGCCACGCTCAAGCACGCGGCGGTGGCCGACTGGGCCGGGAGCCAGGGCGCCGTGCTGCTGTGCGGCCGCTATGAAGGCATTGACCAGCGTTTTATCGACACCCATGTCACACACCAGATCAGCCTGGGTGACTTTGTGCTGTCCGGTGGCGAGCTGGCGGCCATGGTGCTGCTCGACAGCATTGCCCGCCTGCAGCCCGGGGTGCTGAATGACGAAGGCAGCTTCCAGCAAGACAGTTTCAACCCGGCGCTGGATGGTCTGCTGGACTGCCCGCACTACACCCGGCCGGAGCAGTGGCATGGGCAGGAGGTGCCGGCCGCGCTGCTGAGCGGACACCATGCCCAGATCGAGCGCTGGCGCCGCGACCAGCGCCTGCGCATCACGGCCGCCCACCGGCCGGAGCTGATTGCCCAGGCCCGCAACCAGGGCCTGTTGAACGCCAAAGACGAAGCCTATTTGGCAAAAATCGCGTCCCCGCTATAATGGCTGGTTCTTCGATCCTCTATCCGGCCGCTGCATCGGTTTGAATGCAGCCTATAGCGCCAATCCCGGCGCTTGCCAATTCTGGCGCGGACACGATCGAGTGGATGCAACCATGAACCTGATCCAGACCCTCGAGCAAGAGGAAATCGCCCGTCTGAACAAGACCATCCCCGCTTTCGCCCCTGGTGACACCGTCATCGTGAGCGTGAACGTGGTCGAAGGCAGCCGCAAGCGCGTGCAGGCCTACGAAGGCGTGGTGATTGCCAAGCGCAATCGCGGCCTGAACAGCGGCTTCACCGTGCGCAAGATCTCCAGCGGCGAAGGCGTGGAACGTACGTTCCAAACCTACTCCCCTCTGATCGCCGGCATCGAAGTCAAGCGCCGCGGTGACGTGCGCCGTGCCAAGCTGTACTACCTGCGTGAACGCAGCGGCAAGTCGGCTCGCATCAAGGAAAAGCTGCCCCAGCGCGTCAACAAGGCTGCCGTCGCAGCCGCGTAAAGCGCGAACGTGTGGGGTCTGGCCGCTGCGGTGGCCAGGTCATCCACGCGACCGGAGCTTGACCGGAAAAGCCGCTACAGTTCGCTGTGGCGGCTTTTTTTATGCCTGCTGCGTACCCCTTGTCTGCGTACTCCGCTTGCCTGTACCGCTCTGCACCGCCCGCCATGTCCACTGCCTCTTCCGCACCCGCGCCGGCCCCCACGGGTGGCACCGCACCGACCGGGACCCCAAGTCGCCTGCCTTCTGCGTTCGATCCGCGACATGCTCCTCTGGTGGGGGTGGATGCCCACTTGCCGGCGGTGCCGCTGGCCTGGCAGACGGAAGCGGCGCTGCGCCAGCGCTTTGCGGCGGCTGTGCAGTGGGAGCCCGAGCTGCGGCGTGAGCCGCGTTTTTCCGACCGTCCCCCCACCCAGGCCGCCGTGCTGCTGCCGCTGGTGCTGCGCGAGGAATTGACGGTGCTGCTGACCGAACGCACCACGCATTTGTCCACCCATTCGGGTCAGGTGGCTTTTCCCGGAGGCAAACGCGATCCGGAGGATGTGGATGCGGTGGCCACCGCGCTGCGCGAGGCGCATGAGGAAGTGGGGCTGAATGCGGCCTACGTCCAGGTGCTGGGCTGTCTGCCGGTGTATGCCACCGGCACCGGTTTTCAGGTCACGCCGGTGGTGGCGCTGGTGGACCCTGCGGCGCCGCTGCGACCCAATCCCTATGAGGTGGCGGATATTTTTGAAGTGCCGCTGCGTTTTGTGCTGGACCCCGCACACCACGAGCGCCACAGCTACGAGTGGAACGGCATGCAGCGTGAATGGTTTGCCATGCCCTACCAGAACGGCGACCGCCAGCATTACATCTGGGGCGCCACGGCGGGCATGCTGCGCAATTTCTACCGCTTCATGCAGGTCCCGCTGGCATGAAAATCGTCGCCAGGCTGACGGCCTGAGCAGCGCTTTACCTGCAGCCGGTATTATGGGGGGATGAGTTTTTTCGCCATCCTGATTGCCCTGCTGCTGGAGCAGGCGCGCCCGCTGTCCCGCAGCAACCCGGTACATGCCGGCCTGCGGGCCTGGACGGTGTCAGTGCGACGCAACTTCGATGCGGGCCAAGCACACCATGGCTGGGTCGCCTGGGCGCTGGCAGCCATCGTGCCGGCCGCGCTGGCGGCGGGCATCTACTGGTTGCTGGACTATTTCATCGGCTGGCCTGCGGCCATGGTGTGGAATGTGGCCATCCTCTACACCACGCTGGGCTTTCGCCAGTTCAGCCACCATTTCACCCGCATCCGCGATGCGCTGGAGGCCGGGGACGAGCACGCCGCACGCGAAGCGCTGGCCGACTGGCAACAGGTGGACGCCAGCGAGCTGCCGCGCAGCGAAGTCGTGCGCCATGTGGTCGAGTATTCGGTGATCTGTGCCCACCGCCATGTGTTTGGCGTGCTGCTGTGGTTTGTGGTGCTGTCCATGCTGGGTCTGGGCCCGGCCGGTGCGGTGGTCTACCGCACGGCGGAATACCTGTCGCGCTACTGGTCGCGCCGGTCGATTGCCGGGGCCCCTCCGGTCAGCGAGCGCCTGCAGCAGGCCGCGCGCGCCGCCTGGCAGGCCATGGACTGGCTGCCGGCCCGCGTGACGGCACTGGGCTTTGCCATTGTGGGCAGCTTTGAAGAGGCGATCGACGGCTGGCGCTACTACGCCCAGCGCTTTCCGCATGACAACGATGGTGTGATCCTGGCCGCCACGGCCGGTGCCATCAATGTGCAGCTGGGGGGCGAGGCGCTGCGCCAGCGCGAAGAGCTGGCCACCGGCCCCTTGTATGACGATGAGGAGGGGTCCAGTTCCACCCCCGGCCGTGCGGCCGAGGTCAGCCATCTGCGCAGTGTGGTGGGGCTGGTGTGGCGCTCGGTCGTCGTCTGGATGCTGTTGCTCGCCCTGTTGACCCTGGCGCGCCTGCTGGGCTGAGTGTTGCGCAGGGCGCGCATGCAGCCTTGCTGCGGGTGCTCTGGCGGACATCCCCGGTTTTTCTGCCGGCACCCTGAGGCCTGCGTTTAGGGACTCTGAATCTCGCCTGGCCTGTGCCGCCGGCCTTCTGTGCCTGCATCTGCCCGGAGCCGGGCAGGCTCAACGCCAGGGTGACTGGCTCAGTTCCTCGAACAGCTCGCTGTAGATGCGGTAGCGGTTCGCGTCAATGTGGTGCGGGCTGCCCTCATTGTCCACTTCGGCCATCACGGCGCAACCGGGTTCGTGCAGGTGGGTGCAGTTGTAGAACTTGCATTCCTGCGCTTTGGCGCCGATATCGGGCATGCAGCGCGGCAGATCGGTGGGGGCAATGTGGTACAGGCCGAACTCCTGAAAACCGGGCGAGTCGATCAGCGCGGTGCTGCGTGCCTCGTCCATCCAGTACCAGGTGGTGGTGGTGGTGGTGTGCTTGCCGGAGTTCAGGGCCTGCGAGATCTCGTTGGTGGCCACATTGGCGCCGGGCACCAGCAGGTTGATCAGCGTGCTCTTGCCGGAGCCGGACGGGCCCAGCACCAGCGTGCTCTTGCCGGCGAACAGGTCCATCAGCGCTTCGCGCTGATCGGGATCGTCGCTGGTCAGGTTCAGCGGAATCACGGGGTAGTGGTCGCTGCCGTCTTCGTCCTGGATGGCACGGTAGGCGGACAGGCGCATCCAGGCATCGAAGAAGGGCTCTTCCAGGTCGCTCTTGTTCAGCGCAATGATGGGCTGGATGTGTGCGTCCTCGGCTGCGATCAGCGCACGCGCCAGCTGGCTTTCGGAAAAAACGGGTTCGGCCGCGATCAGGATCAGCACCTGGTCGATGTTGGCGGCAAACATCTTGGTGCGGATTTCGTCGCGGCGGTACAGCAGGTTGCGGCGCTCCAGCACCTTCTCGATCGTGCCTTCCTCGCCCTGGCCGGGCGGCGGCGCCTGCCACAGCACACGGTCGCCCACGACGGCCTGGCTCTTCTTGCCGCGCGGGTGGCAGATGCGGCGGTGGCCGTCGGCCGTTTCGACCACGCAGTGGCGGCCATGGCTGCCAACCACCAGGCCTTCTTGGGGGGCATTGCCCGCGCTGGAGGCGGGAGGGGCGGATCGGCGTTTGCTCACAGGGTGCTTACCAGGGTGTCGGTGCGCTGGGCGCAGTCAAAGTCGGTGTCGGACAGGCCGCCGGCATCGTGCGTGTTCCAGCGCACGGTGCAGCGGCCGTAGTCCACCTGCAGGCTGGGGTGGTGGTCCTGCTGGTGGGCGATCCAGGCCAGGGCATTGACGAAGGCCAGGGTCTGGAAGTAATTCGCAAAGTGGTAGGTCTTGGTCAGGGCGGTGCCTGTGCCTTCGCCCTCGATGGTCCAGCCCGGGTGGCGCACCAGGCGCTGGGCGGCATCGGCGGCGGAAATGGCCTGGCGGCGGGGCAGGCGGGACCAATCGACGGGCTGCAGCTGGGAAGGCGTGGTCATGCGGCGGCTCCTGCAGAGTGGGCCGGAGCCGGCATGCGTGCCAGCCGCTCCAGCGCCGGAGGGTGGGAGTAATAGAACTTCGCGTACACCGGGTCGGGCGTGAGCGTGGAGGCATTGTCCTCGTACAGCTTCAGCAGTGCACTGGCCAGGGCCGAGCCGTCGGCCTGGGCCATGGCATAGGCGTCGGCCTGGAATTCATCGCGGCGCGAGCCCATGGCCACCAGGGGCGAGACGAAAAAGGTGAACACCGGCAGGGCCAGCAGAAACAGCAGCAGCGCCACGGCGTTGTCGTCCCCCTGGGGCATGCCCATGGCCAGCTGCACGCTGGGCATCACGCCCAGACCGCTGTAGAACCAGGCTTGCTGCGACAGCCAGCCCAGCAGCGCAAAACCGGCCAGGCTGAGTGCGAACATCAGCACCATGCGCCTTGCGATGTGCTTGTGCTTGAAGTGGCCCAGTTCGTGGGCCAGCACGGCTTCCACTTCGTCGCCATCGAGCTGCTTGAGCAAGGTGTCGTAGAACACCACGCGCTTGGACGAGCCAAAGCCGGTGAAGTAGGCGTTGGCATGGGCCGAGCGGCGGCTGCCGTCCATCACGAACAGGCCCTTGGCCGCAAAGCCGCAGCGCTGCATCAGCGCCGTGACCCGGGCCTTGAGTGATTCATCGGCCAGCGGTTCGAATTTGTTGAACAGCGGGGCGATGAAGCTGGGGAAGATCCACATCAGCAGCACGTTGAACCCCGTCCACAGGCACCAGGCCCAGAGCCACCACAGGCTGCCGGTGGCCAGCATCAGCCACAGCACGGTCGCAGCCAGCGGCAGGCCGATCAGGGCGCCGACCAGCGTGGACTTGAGCAGATCCGCCAGCCACAGGCGCGGTGTCATCTGGTTGAAGCCAAAGCGCTGCTCCAGCACAAAGGTCTGGTAGTAGGACAGCGGCAGCTCCAGCAGGCCGGAAATCAGGGCGAAGCCGGCCAGCACCGCCAGCTGCTGTGCCAAACCGGTTCCCAGCTGGGTCAGCAGCAATTGGTGCAGCGCATCCAGGCCGCCCAGCAAGGTCCAGCCCAGCAGCATCACCGTGGAGAGCGCCAGGTGCAGCAAGCCCAGCCGGGCCTTGGCCAGGGTGTAGTCGGCGGCCTTCTGGTGCGCAGCCAGGGAGATGCGTTGCGCAAACGGCGCGGGCACGGCGCCCCGGTGCATTGCCACATGGCGTACCTGGCGGGTGCTGAGCCAGAGCTTGAGCAGCAACTGCAGTGCCAGTGCGGCGGCAAAGGCCAGAGTCAGCAGCAGCGAAGAAGGAAAAGAGTCGGTAGACGGCATGTGCGGCGAGTGTAGGCGACAATTTAGAGATGTCTGATGCCGCCTCCCATGAAACCCCAGTGCTGCCCAAGTCCGACCTGAACCTGGTCTGGCTGGACTGCGAAATGACGGGCTTGCAGCCCGAAACCGACCGCCTGATCGAGATTGCCGTGGTCATCACCAGCGCCGATTTGTCGGTGCGTGTGGAAGGGCCGGTGTTTGCCATCCACCAAAGCGATGAACTGCTCAACGGCATGGATGCGTGGAACAAGGGCACGCACGGCAAGAGCGGGCTGGTGGACCGGGTCAAGGCCTCGACCATCACCGAAGCCGATGCCGAGAAGCAGCTGATCGCCTTCCTGTCCAAATACGTGCCCAAGGGCAAGGTGCCCCTGTGTGGCAACAGCATTGGCCAGGACCGCCGCTTTCTGGTGCGTTACATGCCCAAGCTGGAGGCCTACTTCCACTACCGCAATGTGGACGTCAGCACCCTCAAGGAGCTGGCCCGCCGCTGGAAGCCTTCCGTGGTGGACGGTTTCAAGAAAGCCCAGCGCCACACGGCCCTGGCGGATGTGATCGAGTCCATCGACGAGCTGGCCCACTACCGGGCGCACTTTCTGGCGCTGTAGGCGCGGGCGGGCCGCAGGGCTACGGGGCACCGGGGGACCGGGGGACCGGGGGACCGGGGGGCCGGCTGCTGCCGCTTCTGCCTGGTTTGGTCGGAGAGGGAGTTCCGATCTGCTATAAGGGGTTTACGTGAAAACCCGAACTGTGCGACAATTGCGGTCTTGCCCCATTACCCGCCACTTTTGTATGGCAGGGCAATCGCGCATCTCCCATCACACACCGGGCCCCATTTTGGCGATACAGGACTGTGGTTCACCTCCACAGCCTCCGCCGCGAAGCACGCCCTCCAGGCTCTTGCAGAGCCGAAGCGTTTGACGGTTGATGTTTTTATGACCGTCAAGCAGCCACCGCAACACCGATGTTGTGGCGCTGCTCGCATGAGAAAACCATGAACGACACACTCCTTGAGCAGGGCATTGCTGCGCCTGCCGCATCTCTTTTGCAATCTGAAGAATCCCAACTGGACGCCATGCTGGCCGCCCAGGACACCGACACCGTGGAAACCGAAGTCGAAGCCGAACCCGAAGTGGAAAACGGTTTTGTGCAGCTGGGCCTGGCGCCCGAGCTGGTGCAGGCCGTGGCCGACCTGGGCTACACCCAGCCCACCGCCGTGCAACAAAAAGCCATTCCCCTGGCCATGGGCGAAGGCGCTGATGCCAACGGTTTCATCGACCTGATGGTGTCCAGCCAGACCGGTTCGGGCAAGACGGCCGCTTTCCTGCTGCCCGTGCTCAACACCCTGATCCAGCAACGCGCTGAGGCCGATGCCGAAGCCAAGGCCGAATTCGACCGCCTGTGCGCCGAAGCCACTGCCAAGGGCGAGCCCACTCCCAAGCGTGCCAAGCGCAAGGACCCGACCAACGCCCGCAACTTCAAGGCTGCCGTGCCCGGCGCCCTGGTGCTGTGCCCCACCCGTGAACTGGCCCAGCAGGTCGCACACGACGCCATCGAGCTGGTGAAGCACTGCCGCGGCATCCGCATCGCCAATGTGGTGGGCGGTATTCCTTACCAACTGCAAATCGCCAAGCTGCAGAACGCCGACCTGGTGGTGGCTACCCCTGGCCGTCTGCTGGACCTGCAGCGCTCGCTGCAGATCAAGCTGGACAAGGTGCAGTTCCTGGTGGTCGACGAAGCCGACCGCATGCTGGACCTGGGCTTCTCGGACGACCTGGCCGAAGTCAACCAGATGACCGCCCAGCGCAAGCAGACCATGATGTTCAGCGCCACGTTCGCACCGCGCGTGCAGCAACTGGCCATGCGCGTGATGCACGACAACGGCGCCGGCGTGAAGAAGGTGACCGTGGACACCCCCCAGGAAAAGCACGCCAACATCAAGCAGGCGCTGTTCTGGGCCGACAACGCCCAGCACAAGCGCAAGCTGCTGGACCACTGGCTGCGTGACACCTCCATCAACCAGGCCATCGTGTTTGCTTCCACCCAGGTGGAATGCGACGGCCTGGCCACCGACCTGCAGCAGGAAGGCTTCTCGGCCGTGGCACTGCACGGCGCCCTGAGCCAGGGTCTGCGCAACCGCCGCCTGATGGCGCTGCGCAACGGCCAAGTGCAGGTGCTGGTGGCCACCGATGTGGCTGCACGCGGTATCGACGTGCCCACCATCACCCACGTGTTCAACTACGGCCTGCCGATGAAGGCGGAAGACTACACCCACCGCATTGGCCGTACCGGTCGCGCTGGTCGTGAAGGCATTGCCGTGACGTTTGCGGAATTCCGCGACCGCCGCCGTGTGTTCGACATCGAAGGCTATACCCGCCAGCAGTTCAAGGCCGAAGTGGTGCCTGGCCTGGAGCCGGTGCAACGCTTCCCTGCCGCTGGTGAACGCGATGGCCGCCGTGGCGGTGGTGGTGCCGGTGGCCGTGGTGGCTTCGGTGGTCGCCGTGATGGCGACGGCTATGGCCGCAAGCAAGGCTTTGGTGACCGCGGCGGTGACCGTGGTGGCTTCGGCGGCGGACGTGAACGCAGCTTCGGTGGCGACCGTGGCGGTTTTGGTGGCGACCGCGCCCCCCGCTTTGGCGGTGACCGTGAACAACGCGGTTTCGGCGGCCAGGACCGTGGTGGCTTCGGCGACCGTGGCGAGCGCAACTTCGGTGGTGATCGCGATCGCGGCGGCTTTGGTGGCCAGGACCGTGGTGGCTACGCTCCGCGTGACGAGCGCTCGTTCGGCGGCCGCCGTGACGGCGCTGGCGACGGCTATGCCCGCAAGAGCTTTGGTGACCGTGCTCCCGAGCGCAGCGACCGTGGTGGCTTCGGCCGCTCGGAAGCCCCGCGTGGCGAAGCCCGCGGCTTCGGCGGCGGCGACAGCCGTGGTTTCGGTGGTGGCGAACGCCGCAGCGGTGGTTTTGCCGGCAAGCAGCACACCGGTGCGCCCAAGCCGTACGCACCGCGTGGCGGTGACCGCGAACACGGCGCTGGCCGTGGTGGCAAGGGTTTCTCGCGCAACGATCGCTGATCTGCGCGCAGCGGTGCTGCAGGGGGCGGTTAAGATGCACTCCACGCTTTTGCAAGGAATGCATCCATGAAGTTCGCTTTGATCGCCGCCACCTTGGCTGCCGCTGCACTGGCCGGTTGTGTAAGCAACCCGCCGAAAGACCCGATGGCCAAGGACGCCGCGCCGTATCTGGAAAAGCCGGATTACGACTACGCGCTGGTGTGTGATCTGCGCCACGATGATTTGCGCAAATGCGAGGCCACGCTCAAGCAGCTGTGCGGCGAGCGTGGGTACATCGATCTGCGTGTGCGCCCCTTGCGGGAGCCCGGCGCTGCGGCGGAGAGCTCCACGCACCGCTTGCTGCAGGTCCAGTGCAAGGCGCGCTGAGTCTTCGGCTTTCAGGCTGTCTATCCACCGGGCACCACAGAAACGCTTTGGCGTTTCCTGTAGGTGCCCGTTGTCATTGCAGCCTCATTACAATGCGCCGGTCGTCGGAGGAGGGCTTCCGGCATGCATTCACACCAGCAGGGCTGGGTGTACGCAGCAATTTTTCATAGCAGCCATCGTATGCCGCAGGGCATGTGGATGCAGGCATGGCGGACACCGCCACGCGCATTGACCATCAAAGGATTTTCATGAGCCTCAAATGTGGCATCGTGGGCCTGCCCAATGTGGGCAAGTCCACCCTGTTCAACGCCCTGACCAAGGCCGGCATCGCCGCAGAGAACTATCCCTTCTGCACCATCGAGCCCAACACCGGTGTGGTGGAAGTGCCCGATCCGCGTCTGGACCAACTGTCTGACATCGTCAAGCCCGAGCGCATTGTTCCCGCGATCGTGGAGTTCGTGGACATCGCCGGCCTGGTGGCCGGTGCATCCAAGGGCGAAGGCCTGGGCAACCAGTTCCTGGCCCACATCCGCGAAACCGATGCCATCGTCAATGTGGTGCGCTGCTTTGAAGACCCCAACGTGATCCACGTGGCCAACAAGGTGGATCCGATTGCCGACATCGAAGTGATCCAGACCGAACTGTGCCTGGCCGATCTGGCCACGGTCGAAAAGGCGATCAACCGCTACAGCAAGGCTGCCAAGTCCGGCAACGACAAGGAAGCCGCCAAGCTGGTGTCGCTGCTCACGCCCATCCAGGCCGTGCTCAACGAAGGCAAGCCTGCCCGCATCGTGCCGGTTTCCAAGGAAGACGCACCGCTGCTCAAGCAGTTCTGCCTGATCACGGCCAAGCCCGCCATGTTCGTGGGCAATGTGTCGGAAGACGGTTTCGAGAACAACCCGCTGCTCGACAGCCTGAAGGCCTATGCCGATGCGCAGGGCGCTCCGGTGGTGGCCATCTGCGCCAAGATCGAAGCCGAGATGTCGGAGATGGACGACGCCGACCGCGACATGTTCCTGGAAGAGCTGGGTCTGGAAGAGCCGGGTCTGAACCGCCTGATCCGGGCCGGTTTCAAGCTGCTGGGCCTGCAGACCTACTTCACCGCCGGTGTGAAGGAAGTGCGCGCCTGGACGGTGCCGATCGGTGCCACCGCTCCGCAGGCCGCCGGTGTCATTCACGGCGACTTCGAGCGCGGCTTCATCCGCGCCCAGACCATTGCCTTTGATGACTACATCCAGTTCAAGGGCGAGCAAGGTGCCAAGGATGCCGGCAAGATGCGCGCCGAAGGCAAGGAATACATCGTGAAGGACGGTGACGTGCTGAACTTCCTGTTCAACGTCTGACCAACGTCTGACAGTTCTTGCGGCGCCCATGCGCCGCAATGGAACCTCTAAAAGCCCCGCAGGTGAAAATCTGTGGGGCTTTTTATTTCTGTCTATTCCATTGATCGGTAATGCGGCCATAAATCCGACGGACGGTTTGTTTATGACAGATTGGTTTATTGCTTATGGTCCAATTAATTATTGAAAAAAACTATTTAACCCATGCAGGCGTAAAAAATAGTTATTTCTGGGGATGGTGCCCGGGCGCCATCCCTCTTTCAATAGCGCATTCCGGGCAATAGATAGCAGTATCCCTGGGGTGGTTGTCGGTCCCTGTTGGACAGGGGCGCACCGCCGCAGACAGGCCAGATGCCGCAAAGGCTGGCAGTGCTGCACCATGTGATGGCCCGATCAAGCGAGGCATCATGGATCTGGGAATACACCACAGGCATTGGGGCGATGGCCCCATTCGGAACGGCGACGGCAGTCTGGCCCATACGCCGCGGGCAGCAGACATGCATTTACATGGGGTGGTGCATCTGCATGGCCCCAGGCTGTACCGTTTCATCCTTCAGAAAATCGGCCATGTCGCCGATGCCCAGGATCTGGTGCAGCAGACCTTTCTGGAAGCACACCGTGCGCTGTCCAGTTTCAAAGGGGATTCCGAGCTGTCGACCTGGCTGTATGGCATTGCCAAGAATCTGGTGCGCAATTACCTCACCCGCTCGCCCCACCGCCGCTTCGATTTCTGCAGCGATGAGCTGCTGATGGAGGAGCAGGACGGCGGGCCCTCACCGATGGATGTGCTGGACCAGGGGCAGCAATTGCGGGCACTGGCGCTGGCCATGTCCGAGATTCCCGAACATATGCGCCAGCTGGTGTGGATGGTGGTGGTTGACGAGCTGTCCTATGAGGAGGCGGCTGTCGCGTTGAATATTCCCAAGGGGACGGTGCGCAGCCGTCTGTCGCGTGCCCGCAGTGCCTTGCGGGCGCGCATGCCGGAGCCTGTGGCGGTGGCCTGAGCTCAGGGCTCCTCGGCAGCGGGTGGCAGCGGCGCGGCGCTCTCGGCGGGCCCGGAAGCAGCGCCCAGCACGGCCGGTCCATGCTGGCGGCGTAGCTCGTCCGAGGCCTGGAGCAGAGCGCGCAGACGCGCAATCATGACCTGGGCCTGGGCGATGATCTCATCGGTGCTGTCGGGATCATTCATCGGCTGTGGGGGAGAAGAATGTGGCAACTCTCTCTGTAACACGGCCGCGGGTGAAGTTCCACTGCGGAAGGGAGGGCGATATACCGTCCGTCGGGAACGGCCCGCCGGCTGGATGCTCAGCCCGGGATGACGGCCAGGATGGCGCTGGTCATCACCAGGTAGCGCAGGAATTTGCCGATGGCCATGTAGAGCAGGCAGGGCCAGAAGGGAAACCGCAGCCAGCCGGCCACGGCGCACAGCGGGTCGCCGACGGCGGGCAGCCAGCTCAGCAGGCAGGCCTTGGGGCCCAGCTTGCGCAGCCAGATGCGGGCACGGCGCTCATGGCGGGACAGGGTACGGGGCGGTGGGTGGGCGGCGTCGGCCGGATGGCCGGCCTGGCGGCGTGCGCGTGCCAGGGCCCAGGCCTTCTGGGCACCCAGGCCCATCCACCAGCTGATGGCGCCGCCCAGCGTGTTGCCCAGGGTGGCCACGCCAATGGCCTGCCAGAACAGCTCGGGGTTGAGCTGCAGCAAACCGACCACGGCCGGCTCGGAGCCCAGTGGCAGCAAGGTGGCCGACACCAGGGCCACGATGAAGAGTGTGCTCAGACCGAATTGCGGCAGGGACAGCCACTGCAGCAGCTGGTGCATCCAGATTTCCATGGGGTGCAAGTGTAGGTGTTGGCTGGCGTGAGGCCATCCATTGACCCGCTATCCTGCCCGCTATGACCCCAATGTGTAACCGAATCGTGCGCAGGTTGCGGCCCGCTTTTCACGCCAGAGCCCGGAGGATGCAGCCCCGCCTGCGCCGCTGGCGTGCGTGGAGCCTGGTCTGGATCTGGCTGGGAGCGGCGCAGCTGGCATGGGCCGGCAATGCGGCCCCGCCGCCGGGCGCTGGCGCGGCGAAACCTGCCGCGCGTGCCGCGGCAGCCCCGGCCCTGTCCCCGTCCTCTGCGCAGCCGGCGGTCACGCCAATCCCCATCCAGGGGCCGGCCGAGATTGCGGCGCGCCTGGCCGCCGCCGATTGCAAAGGGCTGCGGCTGGAGGCCGCCTCATTGACTGCACTGCAGCAAATCCTCCATCCGCTGGGGCTGGCGATTCGCATCCTGGGCTGTCCGCTGGCTCCGGCCCCGCTGAACCAGCGCGTGCTGGCCGTCACGGCCGTGGTGCTGGACGGCGACAAGGCCATGGACACGGTGCGTGGGGCGCTGGGCGATGGCGAGCTGGTGGACATGGGCTCGGACTACCGTCCGTCGCCCTGGCCCAGCGGCCAGCGGCCGGCCGATCTGGAGACGCTGGACGACAGCGAGGTGTCGCCGGACGTGCAATTCAACCGCCGCTGGCTGCGCAGCGTGATGGCTTCGCAGGGCTATGCCTCGGTCACCGGCCCCTGGTGGGCTTTCATTCCGGTGCAGCAGCGCCGGCGTTGAGTGCTGTCCGGGATGCGGGTGGGCGCATCCGACGGACGCGGGCTGGCACAGCCGGGGTACCTGACGTGGGGTTGGTGCTTTTGTGCAGTGCGGCTGTTGCTGAAAAAATGGGCAGGTACAATCTCGCCTCCTTTCGTCCCGCGTTCTCCGTCTCTTCTTCTCCAGCATGTCTGCCCTTCGCATTGGCCAACACACTTTGGCAAATCGCCTGTTTGTCGCTCCCATGGCGGGTGTGACGGACCGGCCATTCCGCCAGCTGTGCAAGCGACTGGGTGCGGGCTATGCGGTCAGCGAGATGGTCACATCGCGCAAAGACCTGTGGAACAGCCTCAAGACCAGCCGCCGCGCCAACCACGCGGGTGAGCCCGGTCCGATTGCCGTGCAGATTGCCGGCACCGATGCCCCCATGATGGCCGAAGCGGCTATCTACAACATCGAGCGCGGCGCCCAGATCATCGACATCAACATGGGCTGCCCGGCCAAGAAGGTCTGCAACAAATGGGCGGGCTCCGCCTTGATGCAGAACGAGCCGCTGGCCGTGGAGATTGCCCAGGCCGTGGTCGAGGCCGCACGCCCCTTCGATGTGCCGGTCACGCTGAAGATGCGTACCGGCTGGTGCGATACCCACCGGAATGCCGAGCAGCTGGCCCGGCGTTTCGAGGATGTCGGCATCCAGATGCTGACGGTGCATGGCCGCACCCGCGAACAGGGCTACAAGGGCTTTGCTGAGTACGACACGATTGCGGCCGTCAAGCAGGCCGTGAAGCTGCCCGTGGTGGCCAATGGCGACATCACCAGCCCCGAAAAGGCGCGCGATGTGCTGGCCTATACCGGTGCAGATGCCGTGATGGTGGGCCGCGCCGCCCAGGGTCGGCCGTGGATCTTCCGCGAGATCGCCCATTTTCTGGACACCGGCACCCACCTGGCGCCGCCCACCGTGGCCGAGGTACGGGAATTGCTTTTGGAGCATCTGCAGGACCACTACGGTCTGTACGGCGAGCTGACCGGGGTGCGCAGTGCGCGCAAGCACATTGCCTGGTATGTGCGCAGCCTGCCGGGCGGGGACGAACTGAGACGACACATCAACACCATCGACGACTGCCAGGCGCAGTGGCAGGCCGTGGCCAGCTACTTTGACGCACTGGGCAGCCAGATGGAGCGCCTGCCGGAGGGTGGCGTGGAAACCGACATTGAGGAAATGGCCGCATGAGCCAGCAGAACCAAAACATCGAGGAGTGCGTGCGCTCCAGCCTGGAAATCTACTTCCGCGACCTGGGCGGCGAGGCCCCCAACGACATGTACGACATGCTGGTGCGTCTGGTCGAAAAGCCGTTGCTGGAAGTGGTGATGCAGCAGGCCGACCAGAACCAGTCGCGCGCGGCGCAATGGCTGGGCCTGAACCGCAACACCTTGCGCAAGAAGCTGGTGGACCACCAGATGCTGCAGGGCGGCACGACCAATTGACAGCGGCTTGCTCTGATCCTGCAAGCTGCAGAACCTGATTTTTATCCACTTTTCCAAAGCTCCCATGAAAGCTCTGATTTCCGTCTCCGACAAGACCGGCATTGTCGAATTTGCACAAAGCCTGCATGCCCTGGGCGTGCAACTGCTGTCCACCGGCGGTACCGCCAAGCTGCTGGCCGAAAAAGGCCTGCCCGTGACCGAAGTGGCGGAAGTCACCAAGTTCCCCGAAATGCTGGACGGCCGTGTCAAGACCCTGCACCCCATGGTGCACGGTGGCCTGTTGGCCCGCCGCGAACTGCCCGAGCACATGGCGGCGCTGAAGGAACACGGCATCGAGACCATCGACCTGCTGGTGGTGAACCTCTACCCGTTTGAAGCCACCGTCGCCAAGGCCGGCTGCACGCTGGCCGACGCCATCGAGAACATCGACATCGGCGGTCCCGCCATGGTGCGCTCCGCTGCCAAGAACTGGAAGGATGTGGGCGTGATCACCGCCGCCGACCAGTACGAGGCTGTGATCGGCGAACTGAAGGCCGCCGGCAAGCTGAGCGACAAGCTGCGTTTTGCCCTGTCCGTGGCTGCGTTCAACCGCATCGCCCAGTACGACGGCGCGATCAGCGACTACCTGTCGAGCGTGAAGTTCGAAGACGAAAAGCTGTCCGAGACCTATGTGCCCGAGCGCGGCCTGTTCCCCGGCCAGAGCAACGGCCAGTTCATCAAGGTGCAGGACCTGCGCTACGGTGAAAACAGCCACCAGCAGGCCGCGCTGTACCGCGACCTGTACCCCGCACCGGGTTCGCTGGTCACCGGCGAACAGCTGCAGGGCAAGGAACTGTCCTATAACAACATTGCCGATGCCGATGCGGCCTGGGAATGCGTCAAGAGCTTTGACGAATCCGCCTGCGTGATCGTCAAGCACGCCAACCCCTGTGGCGTGGCGATCGGCAAGGATGCGCACGAAGCCTACGCCAAGGCCTTCCAGACCGACCCCACCAGCGCCTTCGGCGGCATCATTGCCTTCAACCGCACCGTGGACAAGGCCGCTGCCGAAGCCGTGGTCAAGCAGTTCGTCGAAGTGCTGATGGCCCCCGACTTCACCGCTGAAGCTCTGGAAATCTTCAAGCCCAAGGTCAATGTGCGCCTGATGAAGATCGCCCTGCCTGCCGGCGGCGACACCGCCTGGAAGCAAGGCCGCAACGCCATGGACGCCAAGCGCGTGGGTTCCGGCCTGCTGTTGCAGACTGCCGACAACCACGAACTGGCCCTGGCCGACCTGAAGGTGGTCACCGTCAAGCAACCCACACCGGCCGAGCTGCAGGACCTGCTGTTCGCCTGGAAGGTGGCCAAGTACGTCAAGTCCAACGCCATTGTCTTCTGCAAGGACGGCATGACCATGGGCGTGGGCGCTGGCCAGATGTCGCGCCTGGACTCGGCACGCATTGCCTCGATCAAGGCCGAAGCTGCCAAGCTGAGCCTGAAGAACACGGTGGTGGCGTCGGATGCCTTCTTCCCGTTCCGTGACGGTCTGGATGTGGTGGTCGATGCCGGCGCGAGCTGCGTGGCCCAGCCCGGCGGCTCCATGCGCGACCAGGAAGTGATCGACGCCGCCAACGAGCGTGGCGTGGCCATGGTCTTCACCGGCGTGCGCCACTTCCGCCATTGAGAGGCCGTGCGCCTTCCCCGCTGCGGTTGTGCTGCACGGGGAGGGTTTGCGAAATCCCGCAGGCACGCCAGTGCCTGCGGCGCATGCGACAAGGCATTTTGAGTGTCAATGACTGATCACGACGACGAAGACCACTACCCGCCCAAGCCGCGCTGGATAGGCTGGGCAATCGCCATCTTCATGGTGGCTGCCGCTCTGGGCGTGGCCAATATCGGCTGGCGCATCATGATGGTGAGCCCGGCGGAAAAAGCCGCCGAGGCCCTGGTGCAGCAGCACCCGGAACTGGCCGCCGGCAAGAAGCTGGTGGAGACTTCCGATTGCATGCGCTGCCATGGCTGGGACCGCGGCTATGTGGGCCCGGCATTCGTCGCGATTGCCGAGCGCTACCGCGGCCAGCCCGATGCCGAGGCCTACCTGGCCCGCAAGATCCGCGAGGGCAGTGTGGGCGCCTGGGGCAAGGTCATCATGCCGCGCCAGTCGCAGGTCGACGAGGCGCAGTCGCTGCAGATTGCCCGCTGGTTGCTGGCAGCAGAGCCTGCGGCCAAATAAGGGCGGTCTGTCCCGCCCACCGGCGTGCGCGGCAGCATGCCGGTGTCACAAAAGCCTGCCTCCCGGGGCAGGCTTTTTTGCGTCCGGAGGCGCACCGGATCCCGCGCGGACGGGGCCGGGAGCGCATGGGCCCAGTGCACACGCGGTGTGACATGCAGGGTTTTGGGCGTCAGCTGAAAGGATTGTGCAGTCTGCCTGCGTGGCCGGAGCGAAAAGCACAGCCTTCGTGAGTGCTGGGGTGCTGCCTAACTGCTTGCGCAGGGGCTGGTGGCAAGCCTGCACACAAAACATGCGTCTGATCAGGAAAAGCTGCAGGATTCTGCATGAAGTAAGTAAAAACCCTAGGATTCGCTTTTGAACAATTCAATGGAGTCGCTGTGCCTGGGGCCGGTCCGGCTCCTGGGGGTATGCATGCAGTGGCTGAAAACCAAAACCATTGAACAGGCGCTGGCCGACTCGGATGAGCCGGGCCGCCAGCTCCAGCGCAGTCTGGGGGCGTTCGATCTGATGATCCTCGGCGTGGCCGTGGCCGTCGGGGCGGGCATTTTCTCGGTGGGTGCGCGTGCGGCAGGCAGCTTTGCCGGGCCGGCGGTGATCTTCTCCTTCATCCTGGCCGCCGCCACCTGCGCCGTGGCCACCATGTGCTACGCGGAGTTCGCCTCCAGCGTGCCGGTCACCGGCAGTGCCTACACCTACACCTATCTGACCATGGGCGAAGGCCTGGCCTGGATCATCGGCTGGAACCTGCTGCTGGAGATGGTGTCGGCCGGTGCGGTGATCGCCAAGTACTGGGGCATTTACCTGTCCACCATCTTTGCCACCGCAGGCTGGGATGTGCCCAGCACCCTCTATCTGGGCCCGGTGGCCATGGAGTGGGGGCCGTTCGTCATCGTCGCCATCTTCACCGCGCTGCTGGTGCGCGGCACCAAGGCATCGGCACGGGTGAACAATGTGTTCACGCTGATCAAGATCGCCATTACGCTGTTTGTGATCGCGGTGGGCTTCAGCTACATGGATGTGAAGAATTTCACGCCCTTTGTGCCGCCGGCACAGCCGCCGGTGATCGGCCATGGCGTGACCGGTGATGTCTGGGGTCAGCCCATGCTGGCCTGGCTGTTTGGCGCCCAGCCCAGCCAGTACGGCTGGCTGGGGGTGATCTCCGGTGCGTCGCTGGTGTTCTTTGCCTTCATCGGCTTTGACGTGGTGGCCACCTCGGCCGAAGAGGTCAAGGACCCGCAGAAGACGCTGCCGCGCGGCATTTTTGGCGGGCTGGCGCTGGTGACCTTGCTGTATGTGCTGGTGACCCTGGCGCTGACCGGCATGGTGCCCTATACCGAGCTGGCCAAGGCCGAGAACCCGTCGCTGGCCACCGCCTTCGTCAGCGTGGGGGCCAACTGGGCTGCCCAGGTGATTGCCGTGGGTGTGCTGATGGGCCTGACCACCGTGGTGATGGTGCTGCTGATGGGCTCGGCCCGCGTGCTGCTGGCCCTGTGTCGCGACGGCCTGCTGCCGCGCAGCTGGAGTGTGACGTCTTCCACGCACAAGACGCCGGTGCGCCTGCAACTGCTGGTGGGCGTGGGCATTGCGGGCCTGGCCGGCTTCACCAAGGTGGAGCTGCTGGAGGAGATGATCAACATCGGCACCTTGTCGGCCTTTGTGCTGGTCAGCCTCGGGATTCTGGTGCTGCGCAAGAAGCGCCCCGATCTGAAGACCGGTTACCGCGTGCCGCTGGTGCCGGTGCTGCCCGTGGTGTCGGCGCTGCTGTGCAGCTATTTGATGCTGAACCTGACCACGCTGACCTGGCTGCGTTTTATCGGCTGGATGGCCATCGGTCTGCTGATTTACCTGGCCTACGGCATGCGCCATTCGCGCCTGGCGCAGGCGCAGGCGCAGTAAAGCCTAAAGCCCCTTGCCGGGGGCGGAAGCCCCCGCAGGACATGGCGCTTTGCGTACAGTGCAGCCATGTCTCACACTCTTTCTTCTGCCGATGGGCAGGAACGCTGCTTCTGGTGCCATGGCTCGCCGCTGTATGTGCACTACCACGACCACGAATGGGGTTTTCCGGTCACGGAGGACCGCAGGCTGTTCGAAAAGCTCAGCCTCGAAGGCTTTCAGGCCGGGCTGAGCTGGCTCACCATCCTGAACAAGCGCGAGAACTTCCGCGCCGGCTTTGCCAACTTCGATTTCCACCAGGTGGCGCGCTTTGGTTCGGCCGATGTGGAGCGCCTGCTGCAGGACGCCGGCATCGTGCGCCACCGCGGCAAGATCGAGGCGGTGATCCACAACGCCCAGCGCGCCCTCGAGATGGTGGCGCAAGAAGGCTCGCTGGCCGCCTTCTTCTGGCGCTACCAGCCGGCCACGCCGTCCACCGGGGAGGTGGTGCCGGCGCAGACGGCCGAGTCGCTGGCCCTGTCCAAGGAGCTGAAAAAGCGCGGCTGGAAGTTTGTCGGCCCCACCACGGTCTATGCCTTCATGCAGGCCATGGGCATGGTCAACGACCATGCGCCGGGCTGCGTCACCCGGGCCGCTGCGGCGCAGGCCCAGCAGCGCCTGCAGCGCCCGGTCTGAGGCTGCGCCCCTCGCCCGGCGGGTGTTCCCCACCTGCGGTGAGCACTGGCGCATTCCCGTCTGCGGGCTTCAGTCCAGCTGGCGGTCCAGGTCCTGCAATGTGGCAGCCAGCACCCGGGTGCCAGCCAGCACCTGGGCGGGCGAGGCCCATTCCACGGCACTGTGGCTGCGGCCATCCAGGCAGGGAATGAAGATCATGCCCGAGGGGCCGCAGTGGGCCACATACATGGCGTCGTGGCCGGCGCCGCTGGGCATGCTCCGGCAGGGTAGCTCCAGGCGCTGCGCGGCCTGCGCCACGGCGGCCGTGACCAAGGGGGCGCAGGGCACGGGGTCCACATGGGTGCGAGGTTCCACCCGCCATTGCACACCCAGGCGGGCAATAGCCGGGTCGCAGCGCCGCGCCAGCACCTCCCAGAATTCCTGCAGCACCGGGGCATGGTTGCTGCGCACTTCCAGCGTCAGATCGACCAGGCCGGGCACGGTGTTGCTGGCATTGGGGGACACCGCCATGCGGCCCACCGTGGCCACCACATAGTGGGGGCGGGTGCGGCTCCACTGGCATGCCAGGCGCTGGGCCTGGCGGATCACGGTGGCGGCGGCCACCAGGGCATCGCTGCGCTCTTCCATGGGCGTGGTGCCCGCATGGTCGGGCTGGCCTTCAAAGAACAGCTGGGCGCGGCGTATGCCGACGATGTCGGTCACGGCACCGATGGCCAGCCCGGCGCGCTCCAGCATCGGACCTTGCTCGATGTGCAGCTCCACAAAGGCGGCAAAGCCGTCCGCGCGACGGTCGGCCTCGGCCAGTGCGTCGGGGCGGGCGCCCAGGCGCTGCAGCGCCTGGCCCAGGGTGTCGCCCTGGCCGTCGCTGGCGGCCAGCATGTCCGCGCTGAGCTGGCCGGCCATGGCGCGGCTGCCCACGCAGGAAATGCCGTAGTCGCTGGGTTCCTCGCAGAGGAAATCGATGACCTCGAACGGGTGCTCCAGCATGGTGCCTGCATCCTGCAGGGCATGGGCGACTTCCAGGCCGGCCAGCACGCCCAGGATGCCGTCAAAGCGCCCGCCGGCATTCACGGTGTCGGTGTGCGAACCCGTGGCCAGGGGCTTCAGATCATTGCGCCGGCCGGGGCGGCGGCCGATCAGGTTGCCGGCGGCGTCCAGACGCACCTGCAGGCCGGCCGCTTCAAACGCCTGGCGCAGCCAGGCGCGCGCGGCCGTGTATTCGGGGCTGAAAGCGCGGCGGGTCCAGGGCACATCGGGCCGGGTGAAGCCGGACAGTGTCTCGAGGCTGCGCCACAGGCGCTCGCCGTCAATGGGCGGCAAGGCGGGGGGCTGGGTGGCAGGGAGGGAGGAGGGGGCGGAAGCGTCGTGCATATGGCCTAATCTTCGCCTGCGTCAGCTATGAAAGGAATCTTGGGTTGCTTATGCAAGGTATCAGCGAAACTTTGGCTAAGGCCCCCAGCCTGGTCCTGCTGCGCAGCTTCTGCCTGGTGGTGCAGGAAGGCAGCTTTTCCCAGGCCGCAGCGTTGCTGCAGCTGTCGCAGCCCGCGGTCAGCCTGCAGCTGCGGCAGCTGGAGCGCCAGCTGGGCACGCGCCTGATCGAACGTGTGGGTCGGCGTGCCGTGCCCACAGCGGCAGGGCAGGCCCTGCTGGCACAGCTGCCGGCCGTGGCCCTGGCGCTGGAGGGGCTGGAGCAGGCGCTGGGCTCCCATGCGCGCGGGGTCAGCGGCCAGGTGCGCATCGGCACCGGGCTGACCGTGTGCCTGTACCTGCTGCCTGCCGTGCTGCGCCAGGTGCGGGCACGCTACCCCGGCATCGACATCGTGGTGGTCACCGGCAATACCGAGGAATGTGTGCGCCGGGTGGAGGAGAACAGCCTGGACCTGGCCCTGGTGACCTTGCCCGTGAACCGCCGGGCCCTGCTGGCCACCCCGGTGCTGCGCGACGAACTGGTGGCCGTGGCCCGTGCCGGGCTGCTGGGGGCCGGCGCAAGCGCCACGGCGGCCCAGTTGCGGCCGCTGCCGCTGCTGGCGCTGCAGAAGTCGGCCAGCACCCGGGGCGTGGTGGATGCCTGGCTGCGCCGAGGGGGCGAGCTGCCGCGTCCCCAGATGGAGCTGGACAGTGTGGAGGCACTCAAGGAAATGGCGGCCATCGGCCTGGGCTACGCCGTGCTGCCGCGGATGGCCATGCAGGGCCGGGGGGCGCGGGACGATCTGGAACTGCGCCCGCTGGCGCCACGGCTGGAGCGCAGTCTGGCCATGGTGCTGCGCAAGGACAAGCCGCTGGGCCGGGCCCTGTCCGTGGTGTGCCAGAGCATCCAGGCCCATGGCCAGGCCTGGGAACAGGACCAGGATCTGGAGACCCGCCCGGCACCCTGATCCAGGCAGCAAAACGCCGGGCAGGCCCGGCGTGGTGTGCAGCGGTGTGCGGGACGCTCAGAGTGTCTTGAACACCTGGCGGGCCGCTTCGATGGTGCGGTCGATGTCTTCGTCCGTGTGGGCGGCGCTGACAAAGCCCGCTTCATACAGCGCCGGGGCAAAGTAGTGGCCCTGGTCCAGCATGGCGTGGTAGAACTTGTTGAAGACCTTGCCGTCGGTCTTCATCACTTCGGCATAGGTCGTGGGCAGCTCGGGCAGGAAGTAGAAGCCGAACAGGCCGCCTTGCCAGTCCACGCTGAAGGGAACGCCTGCGGCGCTGGCTTCGGACTTCAGCCCTTGCATCAGGTGACCGGTCTTCAGGTGCAGCTCGGCATGGAAACCGGGGCGGCTGATCAGCTCCAGCGTCTTGAGACCACAGGCCGTGGCGATCGGGTTGCCCGACAGCGTGCCTGCCTGGTAGACCGGGCCCAGAGGCGAGAGCTTTTCCATGATCTCGCGGCGGGCGCCAAAGGCCGCCATGGGCATGCCGCCGCCGATGACTTTGCCCATCACGGTGATGTCGGGGGCAAAACCCGGGATCTGCTGGGCATACAGGCTTTGCGCACCGCCCAGGGCCACGCGGAAGCCGGTCATGACCTCGTCGTAGATCAGCAGGGCGCCGTGCTCCTGCGTGAGTTCGCGGATGCGGCGCGTGAATTCCACGCTGGCGCGCACGAAGTTCATGTTGCCGGCGATGGGCTCCATGATCACGCAGGCGATCTCGCTGCCCATCTTGGCAAAAGCCTCTTCGAGCTGGGCCACATCGTTGTACTCAAGCACCACGGTGTCCTTGGCCACATCGGCGGGCACGCCGGCCGAGGAGGAGGCGCCGAAGGTCGCCAGGCCCGAGCCGGCCTTGACCAGCAGCGCATCGGCATGGCCGTGGTAGCAGCCGTTGAACTTGATGATCTTGTTGCGGCCGGTGTAGCCGCGGGCCAGGCGCAGTGCGCTCATGCCGGCTTCGGTGCCGGAGCTGACCATGCGCACCATGTCCATGCTGGGCATGAGTGCACGGATCTGTTCGGCCAGCACCACTTCACGCTCGGTGGGGGCGCCGTAGCTGAAGCCTTCGAGCACGGCGGCCTGCACGGCGGTCACCACTTCGGGGTGGCCGTGGCCCAGGATCATGGGACCCCAGCTGCCGATGTAGTCGGTGAACTGCTGGTCGTTCTGGTCCCAGAAATAGGCGCCCTGGGCGCGTTGCACAAAGCGGGGGGTACCGCCCACAGCGGCAAAGGCACGCACGGGTGAGTTCACGCCGCCGGGGATCACGGCCTTGGCGCGTTCGAACAGGGCAATATTCAGGTCAGTGTTTGGTGTCATGGGGGGGCATCACAAAGCCCTCAAGGGGCGCAGTGGTTGCAGGGGTTGCCGTGCCACCCGGGGTGGTGGCATCGGTGTCTTCGTCGTCTTCGGGCTGCGCCCAGAACATGCGGTCCGGCAGGAAATGGCCCATGCCGGGGCGAAAGCCGTGGTCCAGGCAGCGGTCCAGGTATTCCAGGGCTTCCTCGGACGCGGCGCCCAGGTCGTTGCCGGTGGCCAGCAGGGCGGCCAGTGCGGCTGACAGGGTGTCGCCAGCGCCGATGAAGCTGCCGTCGAACAGCTCGTATTTGCTGCTGCCCAGCACGGTCTCGGGCGAGGACAGCACGTTGTCCACAAACTGGCCCGGCAAGGGAATGCCGGTCACCAGCACGAACGGCACATCCTTTTCCTGGGCCGCCATGGCCAGGTCGCGGGCCGTGGGCGGGCGGCTGTGTTCCCAGTCGGGCAGCAGCCAGCGCCACAGCGTGCCGTGGTTGCCCACCAGCACCGAGGTCTGGGGCAGCAGCAGTTCCTGGAAGGCATCCAGGTACTGCTCCATCTGGTCGCTGTCCCACCAGGACAGGTCGGGCATGTAGCTGATGATGGGGATGTCGGGATAGTCGGTGGAAATCTCGGCGATTACCGTCAGGATTTCCGGCGAGCCGACAAAGCCCACCTTGATGGCGCGCACCGGAAGGTCTTCCAGCACGGCGCGTGCCTGCTCGGACACCCATTCGTCGTCCAGGCGGTGGTGGTCAAAGATGCGGTTGGTGTCGCGCACATAGGTCCCCGTCACCACAGCCAGCGGGTGACCGCCCACGCTGGCGATGGTGGTGATGTCGGCGGTCAGGCCCGATGCACCGCAGGGATCGCAGGCGTTGAAGCTCAGCACACACACCGGATCCGTGAGCGCCAGCTCGTCGTCTGCCTCAGATTCGGTGGGTGGAGGGGAAGGAGGGGAAATGGCCATGCGCGAGTCCAGGCGTCGGCTCGATCAAGACGAGCGCCGCTAAGGGCTGGATAAAATGATTCATTCTATGTGAAGGCCTTTTTAGCTGTGGTGGACCCTAAAACTTGGATATGTGTGGTGTGTGGTTGGATGTATGACGAGGCGCAGGGCAGCCCCGAGCATGGCATTGCCGCAGGAACGCGATGGGAAGATGTGCCAGCCGACTGGACCTGCCCGGAGTGCGGTGTGGGCAAGTCCGACTTCGAGATGGTCGAGTTCTGAATTCTGAAGACTGCGTGTCCACCCGCTGCAGCCCTCCGCGCGGCGGTGCAAGCCGCCCAGGCCCTGGCGGCAGGCGTTGTTGGAGCAGAAAAGTCAGCTATTCCGCCATCCGAATGGCGGGAATAACTGCCAAGCAAGCACAGGCAGCTCACATTTTTTCTGCCGTCCTATGACCCCATGCGCCACGGCGGTCCGCGGGCGGCCTGCGACCGGCGGGGGCGAACCCCGCTAAAATCAGGGCCATGCCCGCTGAATCTGCGCCTATCAATCTGACGCACCATTTCCTGATCGCCATGCCCGGTCTGGAAGATGAATCTTTTTCCCGCAGCGTGGTGTACTTGTGTGAACACAGCGAGCGCGGCGCGCTCGGCCTGATCATCAACAAGCCCATGGAGCTGAGCCTGGAAGGCCTGCTGCACAAGATCGACCTGCCCATGGGGCGGGATGATCTGAGTACCGCCCCCGTCTTCAAGGGCGGCCCCGTGCAGACCGATCGCGGCTTTGTGCTGCATGATCCCATCGTGGTCGAGGGCGCAGCGCCCGACACGGCCATCTATGCCTCCACCCTGACCATTCCCGGCGGGCTGGAGATGACCACCTCCAAAGACGTGCTCGAAGCCCTGTCCACCGGTGCCGGCCCGCGCCGCGTGCTGGTGACGCTGGGCTATGCCTCCTGGGGCGAAGGCCAGCTCGAATCCGAGCTGGGCGAGAACGCCTGGCTGACGGTGGCCGCCGACGCCGACGTGGTGTTCGACACCCCGCCCGAGCAGCGCTACGACAAGGCCCTGGGCCTGCTCGGCCTGCAGGCGTGGATGCTCTCGCCTGACGCGGGGCACGCATGACCCATCCCACCCCGGACCACCGGCCCGGCAGCGCTGCTGCCCCGGCCGTGCAATTGGACGCGACCCCATCGGCCGCATCTGCAGCACCTGCCGCCGCCGCACCTGTGCCGGCGGCGCCTGCCGTTCCGGCCCATTTCCAGCAGTTCCTGGCGTTCGACTTCGGCACCAAGCGCACCGGTTGCGCGTCGGGCAACCGGGTGCTGGGAGGCGCCAGCCCGCTGCGCACCATCCAGGCCGAAGGGGCCGATGCGCGCTTTGCCGCCGTGGAAAAGCTGATCCAGGAATGGCAGCCCCAGGCCCTGGTGATCGGCGTGCCCTACCACCCGGATGGCGCGGCGCACGAGAACACGGCCCGGGCCAGGAAGTTCGGCCGCCAGCTGCATGGGCGTTTTCGCCTGCCTGTTTATGAAGTGGATGAGCGCTACAGCACCACCGAGGCCCTGGCCGGTGGCGCCAAGGATGCGGATGCCGCATCCGCCTGCATCATCCTGGAGCAATTTTTGAGGAGTCTTCCATGAGCGTTTCCGTCGCCGGCACTGCCGGTTCCCTGGTGCTGGATGCCGAGGCCCTGTACCGCGAGCTGCTGCGCGGCGTGCGCAGCCTGATGGGCGCCAACACCCAGCTGGCCGGTGTGGCCTCCGGTGGCGCCTGGCTGGTGGAACGCCTGCACAAGGACCTGGGTCTGCCCGGCACCCCCGGCGTGCTGTCCTCGGCCCTGCACCGCGACGACTTCGCACAGCGCGGCATGGCCTCCAGCGCCCAGACGCAGCTGGGCTTCGACGTGAATGGCGCGGACATTCTGGTGCTGGACGATGTGCTCTATACCGGCCGCACCGTTCGCGCCGTGCTCAACGAGTTGTACGACTACGGCCGCCCGGGTTGCGTGCGCCTGGCCGTGCTGGTGGACCGGGGTGGCCGTGAGCTGCCCGTGGCCGCCGAATTTGCCGCCGCCCGCGTGGCCTTGCCTGCCAGCCAGTCGCTGGCGCTGGCGCGCACCGAAGACGGCACCTTCCAATTTGAAGTCAAAGAGGCATGAACGTGCTGTACAAGCGCAACCCCCAGCTGAACAAGAATGGCGAGCTCATCCACCTGCTCACCACCGAAGGTCTGTCCAAGGACATCCTGACCCACATCCTGGACACGGCCAGCAACTTCGTGAACGTCAACGACCGCGAAGTCAAGAAAGTGCCGCTGCTGCGCGGCAAGAGCGTGTTCAATCTGTTCTTCGAGAACAGCACCCGCACCCGCACCACGTTCGAGATCGCGGCCAAGCGCCTGAGCGCCGACGTGTTCAACCTGGACATTGCCCGCAGCTCCACCGCCAAAGGCGAGACGCTGCTGGACACCATCGACAACCTCTCGGCCATGGCGGCCGATATCTTTGTCGTGCGCCACAGCGAATCCGGCGCGCCCTACCTGATTGCCCAGCATGTGGCGCCCCATGTCCACGTGGTCAACGCCGGTGACGGCCGCCACGCCCACCCGACCCAGGGTCTGCTGGACATGTACACCATCCGCCACTACAAGAAGGATTTCTCCAACCTGCGCGTGGCGATCGTTGGAGACGTGCTGCATTCGCGCGTGGCGCGTTCGGACATCCACGCCCTGACCACGCTGGGCGCGGCCGAGGTGCGTGTGGTCGGCCCCCGCACCCTGGTGCCGTCGGACATGGCCCAAATGGGCGTGCGCGTCTTCCACAACCTGGAAGAAGGCATCAAGGACTGCGACGTCATCATCACGCTGCGTCTGCAGAACGAACGCATGAGCGGTGCGCTGCTGCCGTCGAGCCAGGAGTACTTCAAGAGCTTCGGTCTGACCGAAAAGCGCCTGGAGCTGGCCAAGCCCGACGCCATCGTCATGCACCCGGGCCCCATCAACCGCGGCGTGGAGATCGACTCCGCCGTGGTCGACGGCCCGCAGGCCGTGATCCTGTCGCAGGTGACCTTCGGCATCGCCGTGCGCATGGCGGTCATGTCGATCGTGGCGGGCAACGAGGCCTGATGCATCCGGCCACCCCCCTGAGCGGCTGCGCCGCTTCGCCCTTCGCCCGCTGCGTTGCAGCGGGTTCGGTGTCACTGCGACCGCAGGCGGTGTGCAGGGGCGGGTGGCGTGAGGCTTTGCTGGGTATGTTTTTGATTGCTGCTTGTGCGCCTGCAGAGCGCATGGGCGGCCCATTTGGTGTGAAACCATGAAAATCTTGATTCAAAACGGCCGCGTGATCGATCCGGCCCGCGGTTTTGACCAGGTCTGTGATGTGGCGCTGGCCGCCGGCCGTGTGGTGGCGGTGGGCCAGGCACCGGCCGGCTTTGAGGCCGACCGTGTGGTCGATGCCTCGGGCCAGTGGGTGCTGCCCGGTCTGGTGGACCTGGCCGTGCGCCTGCGCGAGCCCGGTTATGAACACGAAGGCATGCTGGCCTCCGAAATGGGCGCCAGCGTGGCCGGCGGCGTGACCAGCCTGGTCTGCCCGCCCGACACCGATCCGGTGCTGGATGAGCAGGGCCTGGTGGAAATGCTCAAGTTCCGTGCGGAAAAGCTGCACCAGTCGCGCCTGTTTCCCATGGGCGCACTGACGGTGGGCCTGAAGGGCGAGACACTGACCGAAATGGCCGAGCTGACCGAATCCGGCTGCGTGGCCTTCGGCCAGGCCGATGTGCCACTGGCCAGCATCACCACCCTCAGCCGCGCGCTGGCCTACGCCAACACCTTTGGCTACGCCGTGTGGCTGCGCCCGCAGGACAAGGACCTGGGCAAGGGCGTGGCCGCCAGCGGCCCGCTGGCCACCCGCATGGGCCTGTCCGGCGTGTCGGTGGCGGCAGAAACCATTGCGCTGCACACCATTTTCGAGCTGATCCGTGGCTCGCAGACCCGCGTGCACCTGTGCCGCCTGTCCAGCGCGGCCGGTGTGGAACTGGTGCGCAAGGCCAAGGCCGAGGGCCTGAATGTGACGGCCGACGTGTCCATCAACTCGCTGCACCTGACCGAAAACGACATCGGCTACTTCGACAGCAGTGCCCGCCTGGTCCCGCCGCTGCGCCAGCAGCGCGACCGCGATGCGCTGAGCGCCGCACTGGCCGATGGCACCATCGACGCCCTGGTCTCCGACCACTGCCCGGTGGATGAAGATGCCAAGGTGCTGCCGTTTGCCGAAGCCGAGCCCGGTGCCACCGGGGTGGAACTGCTGCTGGCCCTGGCCGTGAAGTGGTCGCAGGACCAGAACGTGCCGCTGGTACGTGCCCTGGAAGTGGTCACCGCGGCTCCGGCCCGCGTGCTGGGCGGTGCCCTGGGTACGCTGCAGGCCAGCCTGGGCCAGCTGGTGGATGGCGGCGTGGCCGACCTGTGCGTGGTCAACCCGCAAGCGGCCTGGACTGTGGGTGCCAGCGAACTGGCCAGCCAGGGCAAGAGCACACCGTTCAACGGCTACGAGCTGCCCGCACGCGTGCAGCTGACCGTGGTGGGCGGCCATATCGCCTTCGAGCGCGCGTAAAGCAAGGCCGAAAGCACACCCCATGGCCAGTCATCTGCGGGCCAGCGCCCGCGCGCTGCACATGCTGGGCCATGTCCTGCAGGGCATGGCCACGGTGGTGTGGCGCTTTCCGCGTCTCAACAGCCTGGAACGCCAGCAGCGTGTGCAGGCCTGGGCCAGCGCCTTGCTGGGCAAGGCCGGCATCCGGCTGGAAGTGATCGGCCATCCGGTGTCGGACGGGCCGGCCCTGCTGGTGGCCAACCACATCTCGTGGCTGGACATCCCGGTCATGCACGCGGCACGCTTTTGCCGCTTTGTCTCCAAGGACGATGTGCGCAGCTGGCCCTTGATCGGCCGGCTGGCCACGGCGGCGGGCACGCTGTACATCGCACGCAGTTCGCGCCGCGACGCGCAGCGCATGGTGCAGACCATGGCCGACAGCCTGACCCAGGGCGATGTGCTGGCCGTGTTTCCCGAAGGCACCACGGGCGATGGTCTGCGCCTGCTGCCGTTCCACAGCAATCTGCTGCAGTCGGCCGTGGTGGCCGATGTGCCGGTGCAGCCCGTGGCGCTGCGCTTTGTCACGGCGGCGAGCGGCGAAGTCAGCACCGCACCCAGCTATGAAGGCGATACCACGCTGCTGACCTCCATCTGGCGCACCCTGCGCGCCGACGATCTGGTGGCCCAGGTCCACTATGGTGTGCCCGAGACCGCCCGCGGGCGCGACCGCCGCACATGGAGCGAAGACATGCGCCAGCGCGTGGCGGCCCTGGCAGGCCTGCCTTGCGGTCCGGCGGGCGACTGAATTCGCCTGCGCGCTCCCCCTGCCACACGGCCCGGTGATCCCGGGCCGTGTTGGTTTCCGGGCGCATCGGGCCATTTGCCTACTGCAGATTGCACGTTCTGCTATCAGAATGGTGAGCAAGTCATCAGTTCAGGAGGGCAGACATGGGAGCGAACGTGCAAGTGGATGTGGCCGTCATCGGTGCCGGAACAGCGGGCATGAATGCCTTCAGCACGCTGCGCAAGGCCGGCGTGCGGGCCGTGATCATTGACCAGGGCCCGCTGGGCACCACCTGTGCCCGTGTGGGTTGCATGCCGTCCAAGGCCGTGCTGCAGGCCGGCAAGCGCTGGGACATGCTGCGCAGCCTGTTGCCTGCGGGCCATCGCGACCGCGCGCTGGACCTGCTGCCCGCAGGCAGCACCACGCCCCAGCTGCTGTGGGAGCAGGCCCTGACCACACGCGACCAGTTGGTGGAAGGCAATATCCGCCAGCTCAACGATCTGGCGGGCGATGCGCTGCTGAGCGGCCAGGCGCGCTTCACCGGGCCGCAGACCCTGCTGCTGGAAGGCGGCGCCACGGTGGAGGCCAAGGCCTTTGTGCTGGCCACGGGCTCCGAAGCCACGCGGCCCCAGGCGCTGCACGATGCCCTGGGCGACAAGCTGATCACCACCGACGAACTATTTTATCTGGACGCGCTGCCGCGCAGCCTGGCCGTGGTGGGCCTGGGCCCCATCGGCCTGGAAATGGGCCTGGCGCTGTCGCGCCTGGGCAGCCAGGTGGTGGGCAGCAACCGGTCGCGCCGTATCGGGCTGATGGAAGACCCGGAAGTGAACAGCGCGGCGCTGGACTACTTTGGCAGGCAGTTTCCCATGGCGTTCGAGGTGCCGGTGACGGCACAGCGCCGCAGCGACGGGCGGGTGGACTTTCAGGCCGGGGCCGTGCAGGCCCAGGTGGACTGGGTGCTGGCCGCGACCGGCCGCGTGCCACGGACCCAGGCGCTGGCGCTGGAGCAGGCCGGCGCACATTTCGACGACAAGGGCCGTTTGCGCTGGGACGCGGTCACGCAGCAGGTGCTGGGCGTGCCCATGTTCCTGGCCGGCGATGTGAGCAGCGACCGGCCGCTGATGCACGAGGCCGCCGTGGGCGGCGTGATTGCCGCTCAGCGCGCGCTGCAGCACCTGGGGCTGGAAAAAGGCCAGCCCGTGCGCCGGCGCAGCGCGCCGCTGTCGATCGTGTTCAGCGACCCGGACCTGGCCGTGGTGGGCAAGCGCTTTAACAGCCTGCCGCCCGATGCCGTGGTGGCCACCACGCGCGGCAGCGGCAATGGGCGCTCCAAGATCATGCAGGCGCCCCACCATGTGCTGCGGCTGTATGCCGATGCCAGCAGCCGCAAACTGCTGGGTGCCAGCATCTTTTGCGCCGGTGGCGAGCACCTGGCCCACCAGCTGGCCTGGGCGGTGCAGCGCGGCGAAACCTCGGAGAGCCTGCGCGATCTGCCGTACTACCACCCCACGGTGGAGGAGATGATCGACAACGCGCTCAAGGAACTGCGCAAGGCCTTCAAGAAAATCGGCTGAAGGGCAGGGGGCTGCAGCGCAGCCCCTCAGCAGCCTTCAACGCAGTGCGCACTGCGCAGCGCTCAGGGCACCGGGCTGAGCTGTTCCTCGCGCGGGAAGGTCACCACATGGTCCATGTCCAGGCGGATGCCCACGCGCGAGCCCACCGCATGGTCGTGGTGGCTGGGCACATGGGCCATCACGTTGTGGCCGCTGTCCAGCCGCAGCGTGTAGAGAAATTCCGAGCCGCGAAACGCCTTGCGCAGAATCTGCGCCTGCACCGGCGCATGGTCGTCGTGCACGATGTCGTCGGCGCGCAGCAGCACATCGCACTCGCCTCCTGGGTAGGCCGAGGGCAGGGGACATTCATCCCCATCCACCAGATCGCCCAGCGCGGTGTGCAGCACCACGCCGTGGTCGCCGTGCGGGCGCAGCTCGGCCGGCAGGAACACGCCGTGGCCGATGAAGTCCGCCACAAAGCGCGTGGCCGGGCGGTGGTAGAGGCGGTAGGCAGTGTCCCACTGGTGCAGATGGCCGTCGTGGATGACGCCGATCTTGTCGCCGATGGCAAAGGCTTCCAGCTGGTCGTGCGTCACGAACAGGGCCGTGGCCTTGGCTTCCTTCAGGATGCCGCGCACCTCGTGGGCCAGGCGTTCGCGCAGGTCCACATCCAGGTTGGAAAACGGTTCGTCCAGCAGCAGCAGCTGCGGGCGCGGTGCCAGTGCGCGGGCCAGGGCCACACGCTGCTGCTGGCCGCCGGAGAGTTCGTGCGGAAAGCGCGCGGCCGATCCGGCCAGGCCCACCAGTTCCAGCACCTCGGCCACACGGCGCTCCTGCTCGGCCTTGGGCAGATCGTGGATGCCGAAGGCCACGTTGCGGCCCACGCTCAGGTGGGGGAACAGGGCGTAGTCCTGAAACACCATGCCGATGCGGCGCTGCTCGGGCGGCAGGGCCACCGTGGGCGAGCTGACCACGCGGCCTTCCAGCGCAATCGTGCCCTCGCTGACCGGCTCCAGCCCGGCCACGGCGCGCAGCAGCGTGGTCTTGCCGCAGCCCGAAGGGCCGATGAGCACGCCGATATCGCCGGCCTGCAGATTCAGGGACACGCCGTCGACAGCCGGGCGGGGGCGACCGGCGTAACGCACGCCGAGTTGGGACACTTGGAGGAACATGGCTAAATTGTAGAAGACGGCAAATGCGTAGAATTTGCATTTGCATTCTTTCCATTCCCTGCGGAATGGACACTTGTGGTGGGTCGCTGACCCCGGGATGTGACCTCCATCTTCCGCCAGGACCTGCTCTTGCGTTTCCGTTCCTTCTCTCCCCGCGCCCTCCCGCTGTTGCTGCTGGCGCTGCTTCTGACTTTGCCGGTGCTGGCCGTGCTGGCCTCGTGGTTGCCCATCGACCAGGCCCTGGGCCAGGGCGAAGCCACCCCCGGCAGCATCCTGCGCGAGATGGCATCCACCGTGCTGCCGGGCTATCTGGGCACCACCATCTGGCTGGGCCTGCTGGTGGCCCTGGGCGCTGCCATTGTCGGCACCGGCACGGCAGCGGCGGTGACGCTGTTCGACTTCCGGGGCCGCCGCGCCATGGAGTGGCTGCTGTTGCTGCCGCTGGCCATGCCGGCCTATGTGACCGCCTACGCCTACACCGATTTCCTGCAGTTCAGCGGCCCGTTGCAGGTCTGGCTGCGGGACACCTATGGCCTGGAAGGCCGCCTGCTGCCCGAGGTGCGCAGCCTGGGCGGTGCCGTCTGGGTGTTCATTTTCTCGCTCTACCCCTATGTCTATCTGCTGGCCCGCACCGCGCTGGGTGAGCGCGCCGCCCACCTGATGGAAGCGGCGCGGCTGATGGGTGCTTCGCTGCGCCGCCGCATCTGGACGGTGGCCCTGCCGCTGGCCCGCCCCGCCGTGGCCGCTGGCGTGGCGCTGGTGCTGATGGAAACGCTGGCGGACTTCGGCGTGGTCAGCTACTTCGGCATCCAGACCTTCACCACCGGCATCTACAAAGCCTGGCTGGCCATGGACAACCGCATTGCCGCGGCCCAGCTGTCGACCATGCTGCTGGTGCTGGTGGTCTTGCTGCTGCAGCTGGAGCTGCGTGCCCAGCGCCGCATGCGCTTCACCACCAGCGGCGTGGGCCGTGCCGGCTCGGCCGAAGCACAGCCCCAGCGCCTGCGCGGCTGGCGCTGCGCCCTGGCCTGGCTGGTGTGCCTGCTGCCCGTGGTGATGGGCTTTGTGGCGCCGGTGGCCTTCATGCTGCGCCCGCTGGCGGCCGACTGGACGGTGCTGCCGTGGAACCGCTTTCTGGAATGGGCTGCCAACAGCGTACGCCTGGGCGCCATCACCGCCGTGCTGGCGGTGGCGATTGCGCTGGCGCTGGCCTATGCCGTGCGCCGCCGCCCGGATGGGCTGACGCGCGGCGTGGTGCAGCTGGCCAGCATCGGCTACGCCGTGCCGGGTGCTGTCATCGTGGTGGGCTTGCTGCTGCCGGTGGGCTGGCTGCAGCAGGCGGTGCCGGAATGGGGCTTGCCCGCGTTGATCACTGCCACGGCCGTGGGTATTGTCTGGGCCTATCTGGTGCGTTTTTGCGCGGTGGCGCTGCAGTCGGTGCAAAGCGGGTATTCGCGCATTCCCATGAGCCTGGATGAATCGGCCCGCATGCTGGGCACGGGCGGCTGGGGCCTGCTGCGCTGCGTGCACTGGCCGCTGCTGCGCCGTTCCACGGCCGCTGCGGGCCTGCTGGTGTTTGTCGACGTGATGAAGGAACTGCCCGCCACCATGGTGCTGCGGCCTTTCAACAGCGATACGCTGGCCGTGGTGGCCTACCAGCTGGCGCGCGACGAGCGCCTGGGCGAGGCGGCACTGCCTTCGCTGGCGCTGGTGGCCGTGGGTCTGATTCCCGTCATCATGCTCAGCCGCACCCTGCGGTCCGGGCGCAGGTAAACCAAGCAACAAGGAAAGGGCCGAGAGCCATGGGTGGAAGAATCTGGATTGCGGTGGCAGGGCTGCTGGGCGCCGTGGGCGTGGGCATGGCCGCCTATGCGACGCACGGGCTGGGCTTTATCGAAGACGCCACCCTGCGCGAAGCGGCACGTGCTACGCTGCAGACGGCCGTGCAGCAGCAGATGTTCCACGCGCTGGCGCTGCTGGGCGTGGGGGCACTGGCGCAGCGGGCGGAAAGCCGGCTGCTGGCGTTGGCCGGCCTGTTGTTCACCGTGGGGGTACTGCTGTTCAGCGGCCTGGTCTATCTGCGCATTCTGGGCGGTGTGGAAAGCCTGCGCATGTTCGTGCCCTGGGGCGGCACCTGCCTGATCGCCGGCTGGCTGGTGCTGGCTGCCGCCGGACTGGGTTTGCGCAACCGGCCTTGAATCCGTGCCGGACCGGGTGTGCGGCGGCTGCGCTGCCCCTACACTCGCTGCATGAGCGATATCACCATTTTTCACAACGCCCGCTGCAGCAATTCGCGCGGCGCGCTGGCCCTGATCCGCGAGCGCGGCATCGAGCCCAATATCGTCGACTACATTGCCACGCCGCTGACGGCGCCTGAGCTGGCCGAGCTGGTGGAACACCTGGGGGTGCCGGTGCGGGAGCTGCTGCGCACCAAGGAAGCGGTCTACCAGGAGCTGGGCCTGGACCAGCCGGGCGTGAGCGATGTGCAGATCATCCAGGCCGTGGCAGCCCATCCGGCGCTGCTGAACCGCCCCATCGTGGTCACTCCCAAGGGCGCTGCGCTGTGCCGCCCGCCCGAGAAGGTGCTGGAGCTACTGTAAGCACCACGCGCCGCCGGTGGTGCAGATACGGCCGCGTGAGGCAAGGGGCCGAAGCACCGCGCGCAGTTGCGGTCTATCCATCCAGCGCATGCATTTCTGTGCATAGGTCGGGCCATGGCCTGTGGAGGGCGTTGACCAAGGTGCCAGGCCCGCAGTCGCAGGCGGCCGCGGCGGCTTCAGTCACTTCTTAAGTCACTTTTAAGTCTGGGCGGGAACACTGCAGTCCATCGCAATGCCGGCATGCCGGTAGGACTGAAAAGGAACCGCCATGGATACTCTGCTCTCTACCCCCCGTCGTCTGGTTCTGGCCCTGGTAGCCGCTGGCGCCATTGGCGCAGCGGGCGCCGGTCTGGTGACCGGTTTGCACCATGAAGCACGCGCCACGCCGGTCGCCACCGTGGCGGCTGCGGTGGCCCCGGCCGCACCGGCCTCCGTGCCCACCGTGGCCATGCCCGACTTTGCCGCCATCACCCGTGCCAACGCACCGGCGGTGGTGAACATCAGCGTGGTGGGCGATGCCCGCGCCATGCAGATGCGTGGCGACGCAGCAGCAGCCGACGACGATGACGACGACAGCGGCGCCGGCCCGCAGATCAGCCCGGACGATCCTTTCTTTGAATTCTTCCGCCGCTTTGGCATGCCGGGCCTGCCTGGTGCCCAGGCCCAGCCGCGCGATACACCGGCACGGGGTGAAGGTTCGGGCTTCATCGTGGGCAGCGATGGCTTGATTCTGACCAACGCCCATGTGGTCTACGGTGCCAAGGAAGTGACCGTCAAGCTCAGCGACCGGCGCGAATTCCGGGCCAAGGTGCTGGGCATGGACCCCAAGACCGATGTGGCCGTGATCCGCATCGATGCGCAGAACCTGCCCACCGTGCGCCTGGGCAATACCAAGGACCTGCAGGTGGGCGAATGGGTGCTGGCCATTGGCGCACCGTTTGGTTTCGAGAACAGCGTGACGGCTGGCGTGGTCAGCGCCAAGGGCCGCTCGCTGCCGGACGACAGCCTGGTGCCTTTCCTGCAGACCGACGTGGCCATCAACCCCGGCAATTCGGGCGGCCCGCTGTTCAATGCGCGGGGCGAGGTGGTGGGCATCAACAGCCAGATCTACACCCGCTCGGGCGGCTACCAGGGCGTGTCGTTTGCCATCCCAATCGAGCTGGCCACGCAGATCCAGCAACAGATCGTGGCCCACGGCAAGGTGGAACATGCGCGCCTGGGCGTGGCGGTACAGGAAGTGAACCAGGGATTTGCCGAATCCTTTGGCCTGCCCTCGCCCGAAGGTGCGCTGGTGTCCTCGGTCCAGGACGGCTCGCCCGCTGCCAAGGCCGGCCTGCAGCCGGGCGATGTGCTGCGCGAGGTGGACGGTCAGCGCATTGTCTCTTCCGGCGATCTGCCGGCCTATGTGGGCATGCGCCGGCCCGGCCAGCAGGTGCAGCTGACCGTCTGGCGCCAGGGCAAGCTGCAGCAGCTGAGCGCCACCCTGGCCAGCGCGGACGATGCCAAGGCCAAGAAGACCGCACAGGCCAGCGTGGAGAAAGGCAAGCTGGGTCTGGGCCTGCGCCCGCTGACCCCGCAGGAACAGCAGCAGGTGGGCGTGCAGGGCGGTCTGCTGATCGGCCAGGTGGCCGGGCCTGCAGCCCAGGCCGGTGTGGTGGCCGGCGATGTGCTGCTGTCCATCAACAACCAGCCGGTCAGCAGCATGGACACCGTGCAGGCCGCCATGGCCAAGGCCGGCAAGACCGTGGCCCTGCTGGTGATGCGCGGGGGCGACAAGATCTTTGTCCCCGTGCACCTGGGCTGAGCGGGATCCATCGGGACGCCACACGGCTATGCTTGCACCATGCGATTGCTGCTGGTTGAAGATGATCCCATGATCGGCGAAGCCGTCCAGGACCTGCTGCGTGGCGCCAGCCACGCCGTGGACTGGGCGCGCGACGGTGCGCAGGCCGACACGGCCTTGCGCACCACCGCCTACGACCTGGTGCTGCTGGACCTGGGGCTGCCCAAGATGGATGGCCTGGACGTGCTGCGCGCACTGCGTGCCCGCAAGGACCGCACGCCGGTGCTGGTGGCCACGGCCCGCGACGCCGTGGCCCAGCGCGTGGCCGGGCTGGATGCGGGCGCGGATGACTACATCGTCAAACCCTATGACCTGGATGAATTGCTGGCCCGCATGCGCGCACTGCACCGGCGCAGCAGCGGGCGGGCCGAACCGGCGTACTGCCACGGTGGCGTGGAGGTGGACCCCAGCACCCGCAGCGTGACCTTGCAGGGCGCCAGCGTGGCGCTGTCGGCACGTGAATGGGCGGTGCTGGAAGCCCTGACCGCCCGCCCGGGCCAGGTGCTCAGCCGCGCCCAGCTGGAAGACAAGCTCTACGGCTGGGGCGAGGAAGTGGGCAGCAACGCGGTCGAGGTGTACATCCACGGCCTGCGCAAGAAGCTGGGCGCCGCGTTCATTCTCAATGTGCGCGGCCTGGGCTATATGGTGCCCAAGGCATGAAGGCGACTTCGCTGCGCATCCGCCTCATCGTACTGATGGGGCTGGCCATTGTGCTGGCCGCGCTGCTGCAGGGCGCGCTGGCCTACCGCAATGCGCTGGCGGAAGCCGATGCCCTGTTCGACTACCAGATGCGCCAGACCGCGCTGGCACTGCGCGCCGGCCTGCCGGTGGATGCGCGTGCCGCCTCCCCCCTGCTGCCGCCGGAGGACGAGAACCACGAATTCATTGTCCAGGTCTGGACCAATGAGGGCCTGCGCATTTTTGAATCCGCCTTCGGGGCCGCGCTGCCGCAGATGGCGGTGCTGGGATTTGCCGATGTACCGGTGCGCGGCACGACCTACCGGGTGTTTTCACTGCAGTCCCCGGCCCAGGTGATCCAGGTGGCGCAGAACCTGCAGGTGCGCCGCCAGATGGCACGTACGCTGGCCTGGCGCACGGTATGGCCGATTGCGCTGCTGGCGCCCTTGCTGGCGCTGGCCGTGTGGTGGGTGGTCGGCCATGCGCTGCGCCCGGTGGAGCGGGTGCGGCGCGAACTGGCCGGGCGCAGCGCCGCATCGCTGGCCCCGGTGGCCGAGGCCGGTCTGCCCCAGGAAGTGCAGCCGCTGGTGCAGGAGCTGAACCTGCTGTTCGCCCGCGTGCAGCAGGCGTTTGCCAGCCAGCAGCATTTTGTGGCCGATGCCGCCCACGCACTGCGTTCGCCGCTGCAGGCGTTGAAGCTGCAGCTGCAAGGCCTGCAGCGCGCGCCCGATGAGGCGGCGCGCCAGCGGGCCCAGCAGCGGCTGGCGGCCGGCATCGACCGCGCAGCCCAACTGGTGGACCAATTGTTGCTGTTGGCGCGCGAAGATGCGCAGCAAGGGGCGCGCAGCAGCCCGGCCCCGGTGGTTGATCTGGCGCCGCTGGTGGCACAGCAGCTGGCCGATCTGGCCCCCAGCGCCCAGGCCCAGGGCGTGGACCTGGGGCTGGCCGAAGGCAGTGCGGCTGCCGCCCATGTGCGGGCGGAGTCCGCCAGCCTGCAGGTGCTGCTGGGCAATCTGCTGGACAACGCCATCAAGTACACGCCGGCGGGTGGGCAGGTGGATGTGCGGCTGGCGCTGCTGCCTGCTGTGCCCGACCGCCCGGCCCAGGTGGAGCTGCGGGTGGAAGACAGCGGCCCGGGCATCCCCGCCGCAGAACGTGCGCGGGCGCTGGAGCGCTTTGTGCGCGCCGACGGTGCCGCTGCATCGGGCGTTCCCGGCAGCGGCCTGGGGCTGGCCATTGTGCAGACCATTGCCCAGCGCCAGGGCGCGCAGGTGGAACTGCTTGAATCGGTCACGCTGGGTGGGCTGTGCGTGCGGGTGTGCTGGCCGGCCGTGCCGGCGGCCTAGGCGGTTGTGGTGTGGCCATGGAGGTCACACCGGCTGGGATGGCGCGGAGGCCTCCTGGGCATGCAGAGCGTGCGGGTCAGTGCGCTGGTTCAAGGCTTTTTCTTCAATGCCACGATGGCCGCATGCAGCTTGTCGCGTGTCTGCTGCGTGGCTTGCTGGGTGCTGTGCTGTACCGCATCGGCGGCGCGTGCCGTGTGGTCGGCCACCTGCAGCGTGGCCTGGTGCAGTTTGCCGGTGGCATGGTCCACCCAGGCGCCGGAGGTGCTGGCTGCGCTGCGGGCGGCATCGCGCGTGGCGTCCACCACGGTCTGGCCGCTCTGGCGCACGCTGTCCACCGTGGATTGGGCGGTCTGGCTGACGGCATCGCGCATGCGGCCATAGACCGCCTGGCTGACGTTGCTGCCCGCTTCGCGCACCAGCTGGCCCAGCTGGCCGGCTGCGCGCACGGTGGCACTGCGGCGCACGGCAGCGTGTTCCGGGCGCTGCAGCGGCGCGCAGTAGGCCTGGGCCATCAGGCCCACGCGCAAGGTCAGAAAGGCATTGGCAGCGCCGCCGGCCAGGCTGTTGGTCAGCAGGCTGCCCATGGCGCCCAGGCCGGGTACGCTGGCCAGGGCGGCGGGCGTGGTGGCCTGCACCAGCGGGGCCGCCAGTTCGGCAAAGTCCATCTCGTCCAGGCTGTTGGCCAGCAGCATGCAGGCGCCCACATTGCCGTAGAGGTAGCCCATCTGGCGCAGCGAGGGACGCAGGCCGTAGATGCGTGCCACACGCCACACCAACCGCAGCTGGCTGGCCAGCACCACCAGGCCGTCCAGCCGGCCGTTTTGCAGCAGCGCCGTGCTGGCCAGCACGCTGGCGGCGGTGCGGCGGGTTTCAGCGTCGGCCAGGGTCTGCAACTGCTGCAGGGCCTGGGCCACATCGGTATCCGCCTGCAGCGGCTGGCCTGTCAGGTGGGCGTTGCGCGCCAGGTGCTGGCGCAACCGTGTCTGGTAGGCGGCCTGCGCAGCGGGTTCGTCGCCGGCGGGTGGCTGCAGTGCCGCAGGCAGGCGCAGCAGCAAGGTGGTGGGTACCACCACCGCGACGGCCAGCAGGGCCAGCAAACCCCAGAAGGTCCACTGCCCGGCACCGGCATGCACGCGGTCGGCCGCGTCGGCGAGCTGGGAGACCATGGCCACCGTGAACACGGCCACATAGGCCAGAAAGGCGGCCAGCAGGGCCATCAGAATGCGGCGGGTGGTACGGTGCATGGCAGGGCTTTCTCCAAGGGGCAGGGCGTGTGCAGCGGAATCAGGTGTCCATGTCCTTGCGCTGCACCGGGGGCTGCTGGGCATGTTTGCGGCTGGCCCCGGCACGGCCGGCCTTGCTCCAGTCGTAGAGCTCGCCGTCCGGGGTGCGGCCGCCTTCCACCGCCGCCACGCCGACGGGGCCGATCATGTCGCGCAGCTCGGACGAAATCGTGACATGCGCATGGCGGGTATCGCTGCGCAGCCGCTGGCAGTGCTGCAGCGCTTCGCCCATCTGTGCATCGGAGTACGGCAGGCACTGCGGCTGCCAGGCCGGCTCGGCGCCTTCGGGCGAGGTGTTCAGCAGATAGTAGACAACAATGCTCATGGCGGACTTCTCAAAACTGGAGCCCCGGTTGTACTGTAGTTGCAGGCGGCGGCAGCGTTGTCAGGTTTTTCTGGGGCTACTGAAAACTGCAGGCCGATGACCGTGTGCTTTTACTGGTATTGAGCCTTCTCTACTAGATTTTCAGGATTTAGCACTACTTCTATATTTTATAGAGTGAATTAGGGGTGGATTTTAATTTCGCGCTTGCCAAAATTGCATGATCAATATCTACTTATTTTATAACAAATGATGCCAAATGAACTCTATGTTTTCGATAGCAGAGGTGATATTAAGGTTACAGTAAGTTACGAGTGATATAAAGCATCTCTGAAGAGGCGAAATTTTAAGAGAGGTGTTAAAAACTTAGATAGCCGTATTTTGAATCTTATCGGTATTCAATCAAAAAATATGCATTAAATAATCACTTCAGATTGGTGGATTTGAAAGTTAGCTGTTTGTATTTTATAGGTGATTATGAATTTCAAATTAAGTTTCAAGCAACCAATTTAGTTAAATAGATTTGAACTATCTCAATGGATTTAATTTGTAGTTATGAAAATTCAATGTATTGACCGAGATATACGGCAAGTTCTTTCCTCTGGTGTTTTCGTCATTCCTCGCTTCCAGCGCCCGTTCTCCTGGGATAAGGAGAATGTCGAGGAACTATGGAGGGATGCGACTTCTGAGATTAAGAAAGACTATTTTATAGGGTCATTCGTGACCTATGAGATGGGAGATGTTCGGTATGGTGTGGTTGATGGTCAGCAGCGGTTAACTAGTATCACAATTGCATTATGTGTTATTCGTGATAAATATAAAGAGCTAGGATATGAGGCTTTGGCGCTTGGTATTCATAAGTTAATTGAAACAACTGGGTTGGATAATAAAGATCAGTACATAATAAAAACTGAATCATCTTATCCATATCTTCAGTTGAAGATTCAAAGCTATGAAAAAGATAATGAAAAATTAAAATTAGGGGATGAAGAGCATGCTTTGGCTGCTGCTCATAGCGTGCTGAAAGCTAAGATTGAGAATGGCATTCAGAATATTTATTCAACAATTACTGATCCAAAGCAGCATGCGAAAGAGGTAAAAAAATGGCTAGGTCAAATACGAGATAAATTTCTTGGATTAAAAGTCGTATCTATTAATCTTGCTACGCAAGATGATGCATATACGATTTTTGAAACAATGAATACTCGTGGTAAAGATTTAACTCCTGCTGATTTAATTAAAAATCACGTTTTGCGGCTTATGCCTGCAAAGGGGGGAGGTATTGATCGAACCAAAGATCATTGGCTGGAGATGCAGGCTGCTCTGGAGACTGCATCGAGAAAAATTCCAATAAGTACCTTCTTGCACCACTTCTGGATATCAAAATTCCCTTTTGTTATTGAGAGACAGTTATTCAAGGCATACCGAGAGCATGTAGATAAGCAAAATATCAAAGATTTCTTTGAAGAATTGAGGAGTGATTCAATTCTATATAGAGCCATTGATAATCCGGATATTATTAAAAGCTGGAATGCAAACACAGTGGATATAAAGGATTCAATTTATTGTATTTCAAATGTTTTGAATATACAGATAGCGAATCCGTTGCTGCTTACTGCATTGAGGCAGTATGTAAGAGGTATTTTAAAGGATGGGAAGGCTAAAGAATTATTTTCTTTAGTTGAAAATTACCATTATATATACACTACCATTTGTGGACTTCCATCTTCGGGTGGCGTAACCCAAATGTATGCTGTACATGCACGAGAGTTGGCGGCAGCTACTACTGCAGCGGAGTGTAGTAAAGCAATTCAGGAGTTTAAAATAAAAATAAAATCAAAAATTCCTACTGAAGCAACCTTTGTAAGTAAATTTCAAGAGTTAAGTTACTCAGAGCACCGTAGAAAAGAAGTGCTTAAATATACATTGTGGAAATTATATAAGGCTAATAACGGGGCTGTTGGTATTAATCGCGATGATTGCACATTCGAACATATATCTCCCCAGTCTGTAGGCGTGAAAAATGTTCACTCCATAGGAAATCTAATCTTGATTCCTGCTAAATTTAATGGATCGATTTTAGGAAATAAAGATTTTTTGGATAAAAAATTACTACTGACAACTAATGGATATTCTTTAGGATCAACGCTCAGTGCAGCTATAAAATGGGACGATACTGAAATTTCGACGCGGACCGATGAACTAGCAAGAGATGCGTATCGGAATGTCTGGGCTGTAAAGTAGTGAAAAGAGTAATACTGCGAAATCGGTGCTGTCTTCTGGTATGAGAATAAGCCCAAGGATTAAACCTTGGGCTTAATTTTTTTTGCCGGAAATATTTCACCAGTGATATGGAGTTATTGTTATTTGCTTTAGAGATATAATTCTAATTATTAAAATTTAAGAACGAAGATAATATCTTTATGATGTGAGGTACGCAAGCATCTCCATCAACAGTATTCCAAGAATCAAAAAATAATAGTAAAGGAAAGTGCAGCGGAGTAAAAAATACCAGAATTAGTGTTTGGTATAGAATGTAAAATTACTAAGGTAAATGGTGGTGAGTTACTGTTATATAATTAATTATTAATAATATATAATTAATAGTTGGAGTTTTTAATTTCTTTCAGCTAGAAATATAAAAATCAAGGTGTTTAAAATTGTAGGAACAATGTCTTTCTTAATGTATGTGGAAATCGATTGCTCTCTATTTTTTTTAAACAAATGTTTCAAGAGAAGTGGTCAATTGATATGAGTTACACCGCATATCAGTAGGGAAAACGGATGTCCGCTCTGCTTCGCCTAGATTGAGCACGTTGTGACGAACCTTGGCGCACTTTAAGGTTGAACTGTAGAGGGGAAAATAGAAAAAGGGCCGGAAGCTCATAAAAGCTTGCGGCCCTGGGTATGGTCCCCCCAACAGGAATCGAACCTGTATCTAGCGCTTAGGAGGCGCTCGTTCTATCCATTGAACTATGGGGAGCGAAACCGTTGATTCTACCTGCCGGCAGCGGCCTTCAATCCTTGCGCACGGTATAGATCAGGTCCACGGCGGTCTGCAGGCCGGTCTGGCCGCGCAGCGTGAGCCGGCGGGACATCTCGTAGAAGACGTAGAGCGTACCCATGGCGCCGTTCAGGCTCTGTTCGTAGGTGACGTACAGGTCCTTGGACAGGCGCTTGCCCAGCGTGAGTGCAGCACCGGCATTGGCGTCGGTGCTGTCGGTGCTGGCACCCTTGAAGCCGATCTCGTCCAGCCCCACACGGCCGGCAAAGTTTTCGCTGGTGCCGCCGCCGCTGAGCAGTGCCAGTGCCGCCTGTTGCAGCAGGGCGGCTTCGGCACCGCCGCTGGCCGTGTCGCGGCCCATGACGATCCAGGAGAGCTTTTCGGCGTCGGACATTTCCGGGTCGGAAAACAGGGTCACGCGCGGGTCGGTGGCGCTGCCCAGCACGCGCACGCCGGCCCGCACCGTGATGTTGGGGCGGATGGCGGTGATGTCCAGCGAGGGGTTGTTGTAGGGACCGTTGAAGCGGACCAGACCGCTTTCCACGTCCAGCGACTGTCCCCAGGCACGGTAGCGGCCTTGTTCGGTGCGTACCTCGCCCGTGATCTGCGGGGGCGCGCTGAGCGTGCTGCCGCCGCGCACCTGTAACTGGCCGCGCAGGCGGGTGGTGATGCCAAAGCCCTGTAGCGCAAAGTCACGCCCCAGGTTCAGGTTGAGCAGAATGTCCGGTACCTTGGCAGTGTTGGGGCTGGCGCCGGCACTGGCCTGTTGCGCGGCCTGGCGGGCTTCCTGCTGGCGGCGTTCCGCTTCGGCCTTGCGCGAGGCGGCCGAGTGCACCACCACATCCTTGTCCAGCGAGGGCGCGGAGGCATCTGGCAGCAGGATGGCGGCACGGTCAACCGTCAGGTCGCCGCGCAGCACGAACTGGCCGTTGTCCAGCCGGGCCTGCATCTGCCCCGAGGTGCTGAGCTGCCGGTCGGCTCGCACCAGCACCTGCAGGCGTTCGGCGCGCAGCTGGATGTCCATCTGCATGCCCGACTGGCCGGCGGCGGGCTGCGGGTTCCAGGCCACAAAGCCGGAGCCTGTCAGCTGGCCGCCTTCCTGCGGAGCGGGTGTCAGGTTGCCGCTGTAGCCCAGGATGCGGGCCGTGCTGCCTTTGCCGCCTTGCAGCGTCAGTTCGGTGATGTCCAGGCGCGTGCCTTGCAGGCGTGCACGCAGGCGGCCGTCGTGCAGATCCAGGCCGTCGAGCAGCGAGACGATGGACAGCTTGTCGGCCCCCAGGGTGCCGTCCCAGCGCGGATCACTGCGTGTGCCGGCAATGCGCACATCGGCGTTCAGGCTGCCGGTGACGCGCCAGCCGGGTGGCGCGAACATGGCCCAGATGCCGATGTCGGGCAGGTTGGCCTTGGCATTGCCGGAGAGTGGGGCGTTTTCCGGCCAGGTCCATCCTTCGGCCGTGCGTTGCAGGGAGCTGCGCACGTCGGCACTCAGGTGGCCGGCGCGCTCGGTGTCCCACAGCAGCTGGGTGCGGACTTCGCTGTCGCGCATTTGCAGTTGCAGGCGCAGGTTCTGGATGCGGGCGCGCATGCCGCGGCCCGGCACGCGCTGCTGCTGTACGGCGCCATCGGCACGGCGCGCCACTACGCCTTCCGAGCGGATGACGGTGACATTGGCGGCGGTTTCTTCTTCCACCACGGCCAGGCGGATGTCGCCACTGGCGCGTTCCAGCACCACATCGGCCACAGGGCTGCGGCCTGTGGTGTCGATGTTCCAGCGACCGTTCAGGCTCAGGTCACCGCTGATGCCGGCTGCGGTCAGCGGGCCTTTGCCGGGCTCGGCACCGAACGCATCGGCCCAGGCCAGCGGAATGCCTTGCAGCTGGCCCTGGCTTTGTACCTGCCAGCTGCCGTCGCTGCCCTGGCGCAGGTTGATGGGCTGCCATTGCAGCCCGGCCGGCGCACTGCCGGTGGGCGCGCTGACGTGCAGCTGGCCGGCGCTGGTGTCGATGCGCTGGCTGCGGATGGTCTGGCCCACGGTGCGCTGGCTGACGGTCAGCGGGCTGGCCAGTTCGGCTTTCCAGCTGCCGGCGCTGTCGGTGCCGGGGCTCCACTGGGCTTGCAGGCGCTCCACGCGGCCTTGCCAGTCCAGGGCGGCAGCACCGCGGTTGGTCAGCAGGCCGCCTTGCAGCTGGGTGTCCAGGGCGATGCGCTGCGCACCCTGGCGCAGCTGCGTGCTCAGCGTGGCCTGCAACTGCTCGGGCGTGCCCTGCAGGTTCAGGCTGAACTGGTCAATGCGGGTGGTGGTGGCCTCCGGGCCAGCCGGTGTCCACTGCAGGCCCGCGCTGCGCAGGCTGGCCTGCAGTTGCAGGCCCGAGGCGACGGGTGTGGCCGCGGTGTGCTGCAGGCGCTGCTGCAGCTTGCCCCAGCCACCTTTCCATTGCACGCTGGCATCTGCCGCGCCTTCCAGCCTGGCGCCCTGCAGCGTGTCTGCCATGCCCGGCAGGCGTTGCAGCCAGGCCAGCATCTGCGGGGCGGACTGCAGGCGCAGGCTGGCCTGACCGGCACCTTCGTCCGGGCTGATGTGGCCTTGCAGTTCCAGCTGGGTGCCGGGGGCCTGCAACTGCGCGGTGGTGCGCACCAGCAGGCTGTCGCTGTGGAATTCCAGCTGCTTGCTGTCCAGCTGTGCCTGCATGGCGTTCAGGTGCAGCTGGCGCAGCGTTAGGACCGGGGCACTCCACTGTCCCTGGGCGCGCACGGCATCGATGCGCAGCGGGCTGCTGTTGCCTGCGGTACGCACCACGCGGCCGGTGGCCGGGCCGCGGGTGGTGGCAATGTCGACGTTGAAATCCACCACCGGCGTGGCACCGGCTTCTGCGGCCGGGGTGCGTGCGGTGATCTGGCCTTTGAGCGGGGCAGGGTCCAGCGTGCTCCACAGCGCGGCGGGATCGACCTGGTGCAGCACGGCATCGCCTTGCACGCTGCGGGTGGCGCCGTCGTAGCTGCCCTGGGCCGTCAGGTGGCCGGTGCCCAGGTTGATCTGGGCTTCTTCCAGCCGCCAGGTCGTGCCTTGTTGTTGCACATCGGCTTCCAGCTCGTGGATGGGCAGGGCGCGCAGGTCCCAGGGGCCGGGAATGGCGTTGCGCACACTGGCGCGCAGGTCCCAGCCAGTGGCAGAAGGGCCGGCTTGCACTTCCCCGCTGAGCAGGGTGTGGGGGCCGTCGGGCCAGAACAGCGAGACATCCACCTGGTGCAGCTGGGCGTGGGCGGACACCACGGGCTGGGGTTGCCAGGGTTGGAGCTTGGCGCTGAGCTGGGCGCGCAGCGTCTGGCTGCTGGCAATGTCTTCGGCTTCGCGGGCCGTGGGTTGCGGCAGGTCTTGCGCGCTGTCTTCCTGCACCACATCCTTGGCATAGGCGCTGGCCTGGGCTTCGATCTGTGCGTCGGCGCCAGCCAGGGTGCCGCTCAACTGGACGGTGGCCAGGGTCTGCAGCCGCATGTCCTGCTCGGGCAGGGCGGTCAGGATGCTGCCGCGCAGATGGGCTTCCAGCTCCATGGGGGCCGCGCCTTGCAGCTTGAGCTGGGCGGCGTAGCGGCCTTCTGCCCAGCGCAGCGAGTTCACGGCCAGCTGGTGGTGGCTGCCGGTGTAGCGGTAGTGGCCTTGCAGCTCGGTCGCCTGCACCTCGGGCGTGCCCTGCCAGACCACGGTGTCCACCTGGAACGGCAGATCGATGCGCAGCGGCAATGTCAGCGACTGCAGCGGTTCGGTCGGCGTCTGGTCCGTGGGGTCGGGGGTGCTGCGAATGCGCACCGTGCCGATGTGCACCTGGCCCAGGCGCAGCTCGCGTGACAGCAGCGGGGACAACTGCCAGCCGATGTCGGCCTGCTCCACTTCCACCTGCAAGGTAGGGCTGGTCCAGCGCAGCCAGCCGATCTTGCCGCCATGGCGCAGCGTGCCCTGCACTTCCTTGGCTTCCAGCGTCTGCCCGGAAGGCAGCCAGCCGGCCACGCGGGTGAGGGTGCTGGCCAGGGAGTCGGCCTGGCCCATCCACCACCAGCCGCCGCCCAGCAGCACTGCCAGCAGCAGCACCAGGGCGGCCAGGGCCAGCAGCAGTTTGTGCCACCAGCGGCGGGGGCTGCGTGCCGGCGCAGTGGGCGGCGGGCTGCCATCCCGTGCAGAAGCGGGGAGGTCAGAGGAGGAGGGGGATACTGTGGGATCTGCCATGGTCAGAAAGTGAAGCCCATGCGCAGGTGCAGGCGGAATTGTTGGGTTTTGAGGCCGTAGGCGATATCGGCCTGGACGGGGCCCACCGGGCTGGCCCAGCGGATGCCGGTGCCCACGCCGGTGTAGACCGTCATCTGGCTGGGTTTGTCGGCCACGCTGCCGGCATCTACGAACACGGTCTGCTCCCAGTCGGAGCGGTTGCCGCGCACGGTGATGGGGCGCTGCCATTCCACGCTGCCGGTCACCATGTAGCGGCCGCTGATCAGCTTGCCCAGCTCGTTCTCCACCCCGATGGACTGGTAGCGGTAGCCGCGCACCGTGGTGTCGCCACCGGTGAGGAACAGCTGGGTGGCGGGAATGTCCACGCCATCCTTGGCAATCACGGCGCCGCCGGCGGCACGCAAGGCCAGACGGCTTTGGCGCCGGCCTGCCTGGTCCGGGTCACCCAGACCGATCAAGGTGAGCCAGCGGGCCGACACGCGGCCGAACGGCTCGCGTTCCGGTGTGAGGGTGGTGCCGGCACCGACTTCCCAGGCAAAGCCGAAGCCGCTGGTGGGCGAGATCGGGTTGTTGAAGTAGCGCCCGGTCCAGCCGTAGTTGGCGGTGATCGACGAACTGCTGGTGGGTGCGCCCGTGCCCTGCAGCTTGGTGAAGTCGTACTGCAGGTAGTAGTTGCGGTCGATGCGGTCGGCACTCTTGGTGCGGCCGAACTGCAGCTGCAGGCTGTTGGTGTTGTAGTCACCCAGCTCCTCGCGTTCGGCCTTGGCGCCGGTGAACCAGGCCCAGCCGTCTTCGTTGGGCAGGTCGACCAGGCGGGTGGACAGTATGGGGTTCTTGGTGTCGAGCTGCAGCTTGCTGACCGCGCGCCAGCCCAGGCCGGGCACCCGGTTGTGGATGTGGTCCACGGACAGGCGCGGGCCGGTGTCGGTGCTGGCGCCAACGCCGAACACCCATTTCTGCAGCTTGGCTTCGCGCACCTGGGCGATGACCGGGGCATGGACTTCGGACTGGCCGGGCTGGGCGGCATCGGTGTCCAGGGTCAAAAATACCGAATCAAAGTAGCCGCTGTTGGACAGGCGCTGCTGTGCATCCAGCAGCGAGGTCTGCTTGTATTCCTCGCCCACCGGCAGGCGGGCGATGCGGCGCATGCCTTCCGGGTCGTAGCGCGGCGGGGCGTCGACATCCTGCTCGCCATCTTCGGTCCGGGTGCTGTAGCTCAGCTGCAGCGGGCCAAAGTAATACGCGGCGCCCGGTGCGTAGTCGATGGACAGGTCGGCCTTCTGGATGTCGGCGTCGATGTCTGCCTTGCTGCTGGCAATGCTGGCGGTGGGAAAACGCTGGGCCTGGAGGCTGCGCAGCCCCTGGCTCTTGGCACCGCCCCAGGCCGACTGGGTGAACTGTTCACCCGGCGTCAGGCCCCAGTTCTTGCGGATGTCGTCGCGCTGCCAGTCGCTGTGGGTTTCCTCGGCGTTCAGGCCGGAGAAGCGGATGTCGGCCGTGCGGATGGTGGTGGGCGGGCCGGGATCGACCTTGACGGTGACCTCCATCGGCGCCTCTTTGGAGTCGGGCGTGTCCTTGAGCTCCAGCTGGATCTGGGGTGAGAAATACCCCAGCGTGCCGATCAGGTCGCGGATGTTGCTGTCGGAGGCGTTCAGCAGACTGACCACTTCGCGGCGGCGCAGATCGGGGTGCTGGCTGAAGCGCACCAGCTCCAGGTGTTTTTCCAGCAGCTCGCGCACGGCGTCCGGGGCCTCGACTTCGACGCTGAAGCTGGGCGGGCCGGAAGGCACGGCCGCAGCGGCCGCGTCTGCGGAGTGGTCCTTGGAGAGCAGACTGCAGCCGCTCAGCAATAGCGAGCCGGCCAACAAAAACGCCGACCCTGGGGCCGGCGCCGTTGTGGGGGAAAGCATGGGCATTTCCCTATTTTGACAGCAGCCTCATGGTTTCTTCCAAACCCTTCAGTGACAAAGGGTACATCCGTCCGCCCACCAGGCGGCGGATTAGGTCGATGCTCTGGCGGTACTCCCACACGCCCTGCGGTTCGGGATTGACCCAGGCATGGTGCGGGAAGGCATGCGTGAGGCGCTGCAGCCATTCGGCGCCGGCTTCCTCGTTGTTGTATTCCACGCTGCCGCCGGGCTGGGTGATCTCGTAGGGGCTCATGGTGGCATCGCCCACAAAGATCAGCTTGTAGTCCTTGTTGTACTTGCGGATGATGTCCCAGGTATCGAACTTCTCGCCAAAGCGGCGCTTGTTGTTCTTCCACATGAAGTCGTAGACGCAGTTGTGGAAGTAATAGAACTCCAGGTGCTTGAACTCGCTCTTGACGGCGGAGAACAGCTCTTCGACACGCTGGATGTGGTCGTCCATGGTGCCGCCCACGTCCATCAGCAGCAGCACTTTCACATTGTTGTGGCGCTCCGGCACCATCTTGATGTCCAGCCAGCCGGCGTTGGCCGCCGTGCTGCGGATGGTGTCGGGCAGGTCCAGCTCCAGCTCGCCGCCCTGGCGGGCGAACTTGCGCAGGCGGCGCAGCGCCACCTTGATGTTGCGCGTGCCCAGCTCCTGGGTGTCGTCGTAGTCGCGGTAGGCGCGCTGCTCCCACACCTTGACGGCGCTGCGGTTCTTGCCCGGGCCGCCGATGCGGATGCCCTGGGGGTTGTAGCCTCCGTGGCCGAACGGGCTGGTGCCGCCGGTGCCTATCCATCTGTTGCCGCCTTCGTGCCGGCCCTTCTGTTCCTCCAGGCGCTTTTTGAGGGTCTCCATCAGCTCGTCCCAGCCCATTTTCTGGATGGCGGCTTTTTGTTCGTCCGTCAGCTCCCGCTCCAGCATCTTGCGCAGCCATTCGGCAGGCAGTTCCTTGCTGAAGTCGGTGAGCATTTCCACGCCCTTGAAGTAGGCGGCGAAGGCGCGGTCGAACTTGTCGTAGTGCTTTTCGTCCTTGACCAGGGTGGTGCGGGCCAGGAAGTAGAAGTCATCCATGCTCCAGCCGTCTTCGCTCTGGGGGCCGACCACGCCTTTTTGCAGCGCTTCCAGCAGGGTGAGCAGTTCCTTGACGGACACCGGCAGCTTGGCCGCCCGCAGGGTGTAGAAGAAGTCGATCAGCATGGTGGGAACCTCCGGGCGCTCAGGGCTGGCGCAGGTGTTGCTTCATCTTGTCGAGCAACTGGGCGCGGCTTTCCGGCCATTCGCCGGCGCGCAGGCTGTACATCACCGTGTCGCGGATGGTGCCGTCGCGGCGCAGGGCGTGGCCGCGGATCACACCGTCCTTGCGGGCACCCAGGCGTTCGATGGCGCGCTGGCTGGCAAAGTTGAAGTTGTCGGTGCGCCAGCCCACCACATGGCAGCCCAGGGTGTCGAAGGCGTGGCCCATCATCAGCAGCTTCGCGGTGGTGTTCACATGCGTGCGCTGGCAGCGCTGGGCGTACCAGGTGTAGCCGATCTCCACGCGCTGCACGGCGGGCAGGATGTCGTGGTAGCTGGTGCTGCCCAGCACTTCGCTGGAGGCGTCGTCCAGCACGGCAAAGGCAAAGCGGTTGCCGGCCGCGCGCATCTGCAGCGCGGTCTCGATGTAGGCGCGGGTGTCCTGCGGCTCGGGCACCGAGGTGACGCGGATATTCCACAACTGCCCATCGGCCGCCGCTGCACGCAGCCCTTCTTCATGCGCCAGTTCCAGCGGAACCAGGCGCACGCCATGGGCTTGCAGGGTGACGGGGGTGACGAAGGCTGTGGTGTTCATGGTGTGGGGTTCCAACAATCGGTTCCAGACATTCTCGCGCGCGGAAGCTGACAGAAGCTGGCTGGGTGGTGCACTCAGGGACGTTCCGCCGCCTGCGCGCGCTGGGCACGGGCCGCACGCCAGCGCCGTGCCAGCTGCAGGCCCAGGCCGCCGCCCAGACCGACGCAGACAATGCCCAGCAGGCTGGTTGCGCCGTAGCCGGCATCGAAGATGTTCCAGCCCGCCGCCTGGCCCAGGCCGTAGCCGGCCAGCGCGCCCGCAATGAAACCCACGGCGTCGCTGACGCCTTCCAGCAGCAGTTTCTTGGCAGTGCTCATGGTCTGTCTCCCTGTGTGTATGGTGAACGTTTGACCATAGCAGGGCGGGTGGACGGGCGGCAGCGGGTATGCCCTTTGCGCGCGTGCTCAGCGGTTGCGCTGGTTCATGAAGACCAGCTTTTCGAACAGGCTCACATCCTGTTCGTTCTTCAGCAGCGCACCCACCAGCGGCGGCACGGCCACCTTGCTGTCGGCCGATTGCAGGGCTTCGGGCGGAATGTCTTCGGCCAGCAGCAGCTTGAGCCAGTCGATCAGCTCGGAGGTCGACGGCTTTTTCTTCAGGCCCGGGATGCTGCGGATGTCGTAGAAGCTCTTCATCGCTGCCGTCAGCAGCTCGCTCTTGAGCGTGGGGAAGTGCACGTCCACGATCTGGCGCATGGTGTCCGCTTCGGGGAACTTGATGTAGTGGAAGAAGCAGCGGCGCAGGAAGGCGTCGGGCAGCTCTTTTTCGTTGTTCGAGGTGATGAATACCACCGGGCGGTGCTTGGCGCGGATCATCTCGCGCGTCTCGTAGCAGTAGAACTCCATGCGGTCGAGTTCGCGCAGCAGGTCATTGGGGAATTCGATGTCCGCCTTGTCGATCTCGTCGATCAGCAGCGCCACGGGCTGATCGGCGGTGAAGGCCTGCCACAGCACGCCTTTGACAATGTAGTTCTGGATGTCCTTGACCTTCTCATCCCCCAGCTGCGAATCGCGCAGACGGCTGACGGCGTCGTATTCATACAGGCCTTGCTGGGCCTTGGTGGTGGATTTGATGTGCCACTGCAACAGCGGCATGTCCAGCGCGTCGGCCACTTCCTCGGCCAGCATGGTCTTGCCAGTGCCGGGTTCGCCCTTGACCAGCAGCGGACGCTGCAGCGTGATGGCTGCGTTGACGGCCAGCATCAGATCCTGGGGTGCGACGTAGTTCTCGGTGCCTTGGAATTTCATGGTCTATATCAGCGTAAACATTGATTAGGGCGCTTGACGGTTCTCGCCATAATGAATCTGTGTGAGCCAAATCCCAGCTAAAACTTCCCAAGGATTGTGCGCGCAATGAACAAAAAGCTGTCCACGATAGGGGTCTTGGTTGTCGCTTCTGTGACCTTCACAGCATCGGCCCAGGAGATCAAGGGAGACGCCCAGGCGGGCGCAAACAAGGTGGCCATGTGCATAGGCTGCCACGGTATCGAAGGCTACCAGGCCAGTTTTCCCGAGGTGTACAAAGTGCCCAAGATTTCGGGCCAGAGTGCACGCTATATCGAATCCGCGCTGGCGGCCTATAAAAAGGCCGACCGCCGCCATCCCACCATGCGCGGCATTGCGGATTCGCTGACCGAGCAAGACATGGCCGATGTGGCCGCTTTCTATGCCGGCCAGAACGCGCCTGCAGCCGGTTCTGCCGGCGCGGCCAAGACGCACGATCCGGCACCTGCCGTGGCGGCGCTGATCCAGAAGGGTGCCTGCTTCTCCTGCCATGGCGAAGGCTTTGCCAAGCCCATCGATCCGGCCTATCCCAAGGTGGCGGGCCAGCATGCAGACTATGTGTATGCCGCCCTCAAGTCCTACCAGCGCGATGCCAGCAAGGGCACGGTGGGGCGCAGCAACGGGGTGATGGCCGGCATTGCCAAGCAGTTCACGCTGCAGGAGTTGAAGCAGCTGGCGGGCTACATCGGCTCGCTGGAAGGCGATCTGCACACGGTGCCGGAATCACGCTTTCGCTGAGAAGGCCGCTGCCCGGCGGCATGGGCTCACAGCCACGTAGCCCCCAGCCCCACAGCCCGCCTTGTGCGGGCTTTGTCTTGGCGCGCTCGGCGCATGCTCGGCATGAAAAAGGCTGCGGCAGCGCCTGGTGTGCGCCGCGGCAGCCTTTGCCTTGGGGTGTTCAGCAGCGTGTTGCCAGATGGGCGTGCTTTGGTGCTCAGTCCTGGGTGGCGCGGCGTTGCACCGCGGCCACGTAGGCGTTGCCATCGGGCGGACGGCCGCTGCGCTGGCTTTCCCACAGCATGGTGCCCAGGCATTCCATCACTTCGTGGTGGGCGTCATGCAGATCGCGCTTGCGGGCCAGCAGTTCCACAGCCTGGCGGATGCCGCGGGGGGAGTCCACGCTGCACTGCTCGCTGATGGACAGGTGCATGGACAGGTGCAGGAAAGGGTTGGTGCGGCCGGGCTCGGCGTCGTAGTTGCGCGCCACGGCGGCGTCCACATCGTCCAGCTCGGCAAAGTATTCAGGGTGTTCGGCAATCCACAGGCTGGCCAGCGTCTCGATGGCTTCCATGGGGGATTCGCTCTTCATCTTGGCGCGCACGCTGCAGAAGAAGCGTCGCACGTCCGCTTGCGAAGGGTTGAAGATCATGGCCGGCAGCGTAGCACGGGGGCAGTGGGCCGCGCTGGCCGCGGCATTCAGCCGCGCACGGGTCCGTGTCGCACCGGGCGCCAGCACGCCATGCGGGGCAGGCGTAAGATGCGCCGCTTTGGTGCATTGCCGTGGCAATGCGGTGTGGCGATGGCAGGGCAGGTGTGGCATGGATGTGCAGACGTGGTGGGCTTTCTTTATGGCGTGTTGGCTGATTGCCTTGTCGCCGGGGTCGGGCGCGGTGCTGTCCATGAGCCACGGGCTGAACTACGGTCTGCGCAAGAGCAGCGCCACGGTGTGTGGCCTGCAACTGGGCCTGCTGCTGATTCTGCTGGTGGCCGGCGGCGGCGTGGGCACCTTGCTGATTGCCTCGGAATGGGCGTTTGCGGCGGTGAAGATCCTGGGGGCCTGCTACCTGATCTATCTGGGCTGGAGCCAGTGGCGCAGCGTGGGCAACGGTCTGGACATCGGCCATGCCCAGGGCGCTCCGGCCCTGACCTGGCGCCATCGCGTGCTGGCCGGTTTTCTGACCAATGCCACCAACCCCAAGGGCATCATCTTCATGGTGGCGGTGCTGCCGCAGTTTCTGACCGAGCAGCGCCCGTTGTGGTTGCAGCTGGCCATCATGTCGGCCACCTGCATCGGCGTGGACATGGTGGTGATGCACGGCTACGCCGGCAGTGCCAGTGCACTGCGCCGCTGGATGCGCAGCCCCGAAGCCATGCGCTGGCAGAACCGCGTCTTTGGCGGTTTGCTGATGCTGGTGGGGATCGGCCTGTTCTTTGTGCAGCGTGGCGCCGGCCACTGACCGCACCGGTACCCAGGCCAGCGCTGCATGCGCGGTTGGCCTGTAGCGAAGGCCGCATCCTGGGGCTTTCCCTCAACTGTCCCGTGACCGACAAAGCCTGCGCGGCCTGGTGGCTACAGTGGGCTGCATGACGAAACGACGCTTTGCCTCTTACGCCGATGTGCGTGCTTCCGTGGGCCAGGATGTGGCCGTGACGGACTGGATCACCATCACCCAGGAGCAGGTCAACCAGTTCGCCGAGGCGACGGGCGACCACCAATGGATTCATGTGGATCCCGAACGGGCCAAGAAGGGGCCGTTTGGTGCACCGGTGGCCCACGGCTATCTGACGCTGTCGCTGCTGGCGCAGTTCATGCAGCAGACGGTGACGGTGGATGGCGCCACGATGGGCGTGAACTACGGTCTGAACAAGGTGCGCTTTCCCGCCCCCGTGCCGGTGGGCAGCCGGCTGCGTGCCCACATCAAACTGCTGGCGGCCGAGCCGGTGCAGCCCGACGGCATGCAGATGACCTGGGGCGTGACGGTGGAGCGTGAAGGCGGTGACAAGCCTGTATGCGTGGCCGAGTCGCTGAGCCGCAGCCACGGTGCTGCCCAGGGCTGAACGCCGCCGCATTCTTTTTTTCTGATCCCATGAAAAAGCCCCGTCTGCGCAGGCAGCGGGGCTTTGCTTTGGGCGCTTTTGCCAGGAGGCAAATGTGCGGGCTGGGGCTTACAGCTCGCCGTGCACGATGCTGCCGTCCTTGATGGCGGCCAGGGTTTCGGCACGCACGGCCTCGCGGCTCACGGCCGAGCGGGTGGCCAGTTCATCGGCACGCAGTTGCAGCTGGTCGCCTTCGGCCACGGCCATGCGGTGGTTCTGGCGGGCATCCTGCAATTCAGCCTGCACCTGCGCACGGGTCAGGGTGCTGTGGCTTTCCACCACAGGAGGCCAGCCTTGTTCGCCCACGGGAGCCGAAATACCGGCGGCCTGGCTGCCCAGTGCGGTCAGGGCCAGAGCGGCGGCGATGCTGAGGGTGTGAATGCTTTTCATGGAATGTCCTTTTCGTTCAACTTCCGGTGTGGCGCTGTGGCGTTACCGTATGGATGAACTGTAGATCGTTCCATTTATGAAGATAAGCATGTAAATTTACGACTCATTGTTTCGAATTCATTGTCAATGAGGCGGAACTTTTGCACCACTTCAGGCATCGTGCACCGAAGCGGTGCTGTCGCAGTCTCAGCCGGCCGTCTGGCCGGCGGGGGCGGCAAAACCGTTCTGGCGCCAGGCCTCGAACACCGTGACCGCCACCGCATTGGACAGGTTCAGGCTGCGCTGGCCTGCGACCATGGGCAGGCGCAGGCGTTGGCTTTCGGGGAAGCTGTTGCGCAGGTCGGCAGGCAGGCCCCGGGTTTCGCAGCCGAAGACCAGCCAGTCGCCGGGCTGGAAGGCCAGATCGAAGGCCGGGCGGCTGCCATGGGTGGTCATGGCAAACATGCGCTCGGGCGCGGGCTGCATGGCGGCCAGAAAAGCTTGCCAGTCGGCATGGCGGCGCACCGGGGCGTATTCGTGGTAATCCAGCCCGGCGCGGCGCATATGGCGGTCTTCCATGGAAAAGCCCAGGGGCTCGATCAGGTGCAGATCGCAGCCGGTGTTGGCGGCCAGGCGGATGACGTTGCCCGTGTTCGGTGGAATCTCGGGCTCAACAAGAACAATGTGGAACATAAGAGGCGTATTGTCCGCTGTGACCGCCGTCCCTGTGGTGCGCATCCCTATGGCGCAGGTGTGAGGTAGGGGGCTAGGGCGTGCGGGCCAGGGCCACGGCATGCACTTGGCCGGCCCCTGCGGCCAGCAGGGCCTGTGCGGCGGCCTGCAAGGTTGCGCCTGTGGTGATGACATCGTCCACCAGCAGCACGGTTTTTCCATCCAACAGGCCCCGGTGTTGCGGTGGCACGCGGAAAGCGCCGCGCAGGTTGCGCAGCCGTGCGGCACGGCCCTGGCGCATCTGGGTGGGCGTGTCGTGCGTGCGTTGCAGCAGCTGCGGCTGGATGGCCGGGCAATCCAGCGCGCGGGCCAGCAGCAGCGCCTGGTTGTAGCCGCGGCTGCGCAGGCGCTGCGGGGACAGCGGAATCGGGATGGTGAGTGCACAGCCATCGCGCAGCGCGGGCCAGGCGGCGTGCTGCTGCAGCCATTGCGCCAGATGGCAGCCGATGGCCGGCTGGGCATGGAGTTTCCACTGCGTCAGCGGCAAGGCCCAGGGATAGCCGTAGTCCACGGCGACCAGGCAGTGCTGCAGCACCGGCGGGTGGCGCAGGCACTGCCCGCAGTGTGCGCCGGCGTGTGCATCCGGCAGGCGCAGGGCGCAACTGCGGCAACGTGGCACATGCTGTGCAAAACGCGCCTGGCACTGTGCGCACAGCGGCTGCGCGGGCCAGCTGCCGCAGGCCAGGCACTGGCTGGGGATGCGGGCGGATAGCCATGCCGGGATGTGCAGACGCATGGAATCAATATACTGCCGCCCGCAGCGCCACCGTCATGCCGGATGTGCGCCGACTGTCCGATTGCCTCCCCATCTGTTGTTCCATGTCTACTGCTCTGCCGCCCACCATCGACCCCGTTGCCGCCGCCCGCTGGCAGGCCCAGGCGCCTGCGGCATCGCCGTGGCTGCACGAAGAGGTGGCGCGCCGCATGCAGGACCGCCTGCAGTGGATGGCCAAGCCGCCGCAGTCGTGGCTGGACTGGGAGCCGGTACGCGGCGGACTGCAGGCGCACGCACTGGTGGCACAGCGCTATCCGCAAGCGCAGTCCTGGGTGCATGAGCCGCAGGCGCAGCGCGCCGAAGCGGCGCACAAGGCGCTGGGCAAGGCCTGGTGGAGCATGGAGCGCTGGGCGGGCAAGCAACCCCGCTTTGGTCTGCCGGCTGCCGGGCAGGAAGTGGACATGCTGTGGGCCAATATGCAGCTGCACATGGCGGCAGACCCACTGGCCCTGCTGGCGCAGTGGCACAAGGCCCTGGCGGTGGATGGCTTTGTGATGTTTTCCTGCCTGGGGCCCGACACGGCCCATGAGCTGCGCGACGCCTACCAGCAGGCGGGCTGGCCGGCGGCGGGCCACAGCTTCACGGACATGCACGACTGGGGCGACATGCTGGTGCAAAGCGGCTTTGCGGAGCCGGTGATGGACATGGAGCGCATCACGCTGACCTTTGCTTCGCCCGAGCGTCTGCTGCAGGAATTGCGCGAGCTGGGGTGCAATCTGCATCCGCAGCGCTTTGCTGGCCTGCGTGGACGGCAATGGCGTCTTGACCTCCATCAATTGCTGGATGGCGCGCTGCGTTTACAGGAGCAGGATGGACAGCTGGCGTTGACCTTCGAAGTGGTCTACGGCCATGCTTACAAGCCAGCACCCCGGGTCCGTGCGGCCGGGGAAAGCAGTGTGCCGTTGGACGATATGCGGGCGATGTTGCGGCAAGGTCGCAACACGGGTTTGCGATAACACAAAAGGCGCTTATACCCCTTTGATTCCACGCAAAGCGACCTACAATTTTTTCAACCACTGACACACGAGCTTTTCTCCAGACCGCATGACTCCAGGCTGGGGAGAGGGCCCCCACGGCCGCATGCCGTCAGGAGAAAAAATTGGTGTTTCGCATTGCCTTGGAGTCGGGCCTGCGCCCTGCGCGCGCACAGGCCTGCATGCTGAAGTTTCACGCGACGCAGAGGGCGTCTTCTCGGGCTTTTCAGGCAGCTTCCTGGAAACGCGTCGGCACTGCTTCATCCACTATTTTCTTTGCGGCGGCACAGGCTGTGGCGCTGCAGCTTGCGGTCGGCCTGCGTGCAGGCATGGATCGATGTGGGCGCACCCGTGGGAGCGGGCGGCGCTGCGCTGGTTGGTTTTTCTGAGTTGAGTGCGCGCAGGTGTGCGGCTGTAGCCCCCTGCCTGCCAGGTTCCCTGTTTCTAGTGGCCTAAGACTTGAGCGAGAACTATGAAAAGCATCCCCTTTCGGCCCCTGCGTCTCACGATGATGTCCGCTGCAGCCTGGATGGCGCAGGCGGCCTATGCGGTCCAGGACCTGCCCGGCGGCCCTGCGGTGCGTCAGCTCAATCTGCACCCCCCGGTCACGCGCATCGCACAGGAGCAGCATTTTCTGCACTGGATGATGCTGGGCATCTGCACGGTGATCTTCGTGGCCGTGTTTGCGGTGATGTTCTATTCCATCTGGAAGCACCGCCGCTCCCAAGGCGCCAAGGCCGCCAATTTCCACGAATCGGCCACGGTGGAAATCGCCTGGACCATCGTGCCCTTCATCATCGTGATCCTGATGGCCCTGCCGGCCACCAAGGTGCTGGTGGCGCAGAAAGACACCACGAATGCCGACCTGACCATCAAGGTGACGGGCTACCAGTGGAAGTGGGGCTATGACTACCTGAAAGGGGAGGGCGAGGGGCTGAGCTTCATCTCCACGCTGGACACCAGCCACCGGGTGCTGTCCAACAGCGGCAATGTCAAGGATGCGCCGCCCGACTACCTGCTCAAGGTGGACCAGCCGCTGGTGGTGCCCGCCGGCAAGAAGGTGCGCATCATCACCACCGCCAACGATGTGATCCACTCCTTCATGGTGCCTGCCTTCGGCATCAAGCAGGATGCGATTCCCGGCTTTGTGCGCGACACCTGGTTCAAGGCGGAAAAGCCGGGCGACTACTACGGCCAGTGCGCCGAGCTGTGCGGCAAGGAACACGCCTACATGCCCATCCATGTGAAGGTGCTGCAGTCCGACCAGTACAAGACCTGGGTGGAGGAGGAAACCAAGAAGGCCGCCTCCAAGCGCGACGATCCCAACAAGGAATGGAAGCTGGACGAACTGATTGCGCGCGGCGAAAAAGTCTATGCCGCCAACTGCGCGGTCTGCCATCAGCCCAATGGCAAGGGGGCTGGTCCCATCAAGGCACTGGATGGCAGCCCGGTGGTGCTGGGGCCGTTGGCGGAAGCCATGCATGTGGTGCTGGAAGGGCGCAACAACGGTGCCATGCCTTCGTGGAAGGCGCTCAGCGATGTGGAGCTGGCCGCGGTGCTGACCTTCGCCAAGAACCACTGGAGCAACAAGACCGGGCAGCTGATCCAGCCTGCGCAGTTCAAGGATGCGCGGGGCGGCAAGTTCCCCGAAGGCGGAGCGGTCGCCCCCGGCGCGGCACCGCCCGCTGCGGCAGAACCTGTGACGGGGGCGGGTGCTGCCACACCACAGCCCTACCAGGTGTTTTTTGCCACGGGCGACAAGGCCTTGAATGCCGAGGCGCAGGCCGTGGTGGCCCAGGCTGCGGAGTATCTGAAAGCGCATGCCGACAGCAAGGTGGCCCTGTCGGGCTTTGTGGATGCCACAGGCAATGCCGACCAGAACACCGAACTGGCCAAGCAGCGCGCGCAGAACGTGGCCAAGGCCCTGACGGATGCCGGTGTGGCACAGGAGCGCATTGCCCTGCACAAGCCCACCACCATCACCGCAGGTGCCGGGGCCGATCAGCAGGCCCGTCGTGTGGACATCGTGGCCGCGCAGTGATGCGCAGCAGGCAGTGAATACCGGAGACATTCCTATGAGCGCCGTATACCCCCCTTCCCACACCCCGGGCCCCGAGGTCGATGTCCATGGCGGCCACCATGACCATGGCGCGCACGATGACCACCATCACCACCAGCCCACGGGCTGGCAGCGCTGGCTGTATGCCACCAACCACAAGGACATCGGCACGCTGTACCTGCTGTTCGCCTTCACCATGCTCATGGTGGGCGGCGTGCTGGCGCTGCTGATCCGCGCAGAACTGTTCCAGCCCGGGCTGCAGATCGTCAACCCCGAGCTGTTCAACCAGCTCACCACCATGCACGGTCTGATCATGGTGTTCGGGGCCATCATGCCGGCCTTCGTGGGCTTCGCGAACTGGATGATTCCGCTGCAGATCGGCGCCTCGGACATGGCGTTTGCGCGCATGAACAACTTCAGCTTCTGGCTGATGATTCCGGCGGCCATCATGCTGGTGACCTCGTTCTTCATGCCCGGTGGCGCACCGGCCGCAGGCTGGACGCTGTATGCCCCGCTGACGCTGCAGATGGGCCCCTCGATGGACACCAGCATCTTTGCGATGCACATCCTGGGCGCCAGCTCCATCATGGGCTCGATCAACATCATCGTCACCATCCTGAACATGCGGGCTCCCGGCATGACGCTGATGAAGATGCCGATGTTCGTCTGGACCTGGCTGATCACCGCCTACCTGCTGATCGCCGTGATGCCGGTGCTGGCCGGCGCCATCACCATGACGCTGACCGACCGCCACTTCGGCACCAGCTTCTTCAACCCCGCGGGCGGGGGCGATCCGGTGATGTACCAGCACATCTTCTGGTTCTTCGGCCACCCCGAGGTCTACATCATGATCCTGCCGGCCTTCGGCATCATCAGCCAGATCGTGCCGGCCTTCAGCCGCAAGAAGCTGTTCGGCTATACCTCCATGGTGTACGCGGTGGCGGCCATTGCCATCCTGTCCTTCATCGTGTGGGCGCACCACATGTTCACCACGGGCATGCCGGTCACCGGCCAGCTGTTCTTCATGTACGCCACCATGCTGATCTCGGTGCCCACGGCCGTGAAGATCTTCAACTGGGTGGCCACCATGTGGCGCGGCTCCATGACGTTCGAAACCCCCATGCTGTTTGCTGTGGGCTTCATCTTCGTGTTCACCATGGGCGGCTTCACGGGGCTGATCCTGTCGATGGCGCCCATCGACACCCAGCTGCAGGACACCTATTACGTGGTGGCGCATTTCCACTATGTGCTGGTGGCGGGCTCGCTGTTCTCGATGTTTGCCGGCTACTACTACTGGGCACCCAAGTGGAACGGCGTGATGTATTCCGAGCTGCGCGGCAAGATCCATTTCTGGGGTTCGCTGGTCTTCTTCAACATCACGTTCTTCCCCATGCACTTCCTGGGCCTGGCCGGCATGCCGCGCCGCTATGCCGACTATCCGATGCAGTTTGCCGACTTCAACATGCTGGCCTCCATCGGTGCCTTCGGCTTTGGCCTGATGCAGGTGTACTTCTTTGTCTTTGTGGTCTGGCCCGGCATGCGCGGCCACGGTGCGCCGGCACCACAGAAGCCCTGGGACGGGGCAGAAGGCCTGGAGTGGGAAGTGCCATCGCCTGCCCCCTTCCATACTTTCGAAAACCCGCCCAAACTGGACGCCACCGCAACCCGCGTGATTGGATAAGCCATGCACACCGCTCCTTCCAAACCTTCGGCCGGTCTGCACGACCGCACCACGGCCTACCAGCTGCAGCGCCAGAAGAACCTGCGCATGGCGCTGATCCTGGCGTCGATCGCGGCCGTGTTCTTTGTCGGTTTTGTGGCCAAGATGGCCTTGCTGCACTGAGATGCACACTGCGCTGCACCGCTTCGCGTCCGTCCCTTGGGGGGATGCCACCCTGCGCTGCGGGAGCGTCCCGGGTGGCCCTCCTGTGGCGGGGGCACGCCGGTGGTCGCAGCGGCAGGCGCCGTGTCAATGCGCAGTGGACTGCGCACAGGAGGGATGATGGCCGTGCACCGCGACAACCTCCGGATGGTGGGCAAGCTGGCCGTGGTGGCCGTGGGCATGTTTGCCTTCGGCTATGCGCTGATTCCGATCTACAAGCATGTGTGCGAGGCGCTGGGCATCAATGTGCTGGCCGTGTCGGAGCGGCAGGTGCCGGGCAATTCCTCGGCCGTGCCGGCCAACACCCAGGTGGACACCAGCCGCACCATCACCGTGGAGTTCGACGCCAATGCGCGGGGGCCGTGGGAGTTCAAGCCCGAACGCCGTTCGCTGCAGGTGCATCCGGGCGAGCTGGCGACGGTGATGTATGAATTCCAGAACGTGCAGAACCACCGCATGGCGGCGCAGGCGATTCCCAGCTATGCACCGCGCAATGCCGCGCCGCACTTCAACAAGCTGGAGTGCTTCTGCTTCAACCAGTACGTGCTGGAGCCGGGGGAGCGAAAGGAATGGCCGGTGGCGTTTGTCATCGATCCCAAGCTGCCCAAGGATGTGACCACCATCACCCTGTCCTATACCTTCTTTGAAGTGGGGGGCAAGACGCCGCCCGCACCCGTGGCCAGCGTGGTCACCGGCAAGGAGCAGTCATGACCGTACCGCCCCCCGCCGGACAGCAGCACCGTCTGTGGCACTCGATCAAGGCCGTGGCCTGGGCCTTGCTGGGCGTGCGCAAGGGCAGCGAGTACGAGCGGGATTTTGCACAGCTGCAGCCGCTGCAGGTGATCGCCGTGGGGCTGGTGGCGGTGTTTGTGCTGGTGCTGGGGCTGATCGCCCTGGTCAGATGGGTGAGCTGACAGAACAACAACTGCTGCAGCGTGCTGCGGCCTTCGCAAAAAACGACAGGAGCTGAGTCATGAGTGCATCGACCCCTGGAACAACGCCGTACTACTACGTGCCCGGCGTGTCGCACCATCCCATCTGGGCGGCAGCGGGCCTGTTTTTCGTGGTGCTGGGCGCCGGCAACTGGATCAACGGCCACGGCTGGGGCATGTGGTCGGTGCTGCTGGGCCTGGTCTGGTGGGGCGTGGTGCTCTACCAGTGGATACGCGATGCGGCGCGCGAGAGCGAGGCCGGGCTGTTCGGCCGCAAGATCGACCTGTCCTACCGCTGGAGCATGAGCTGGTTCATCTTCTCGGAAGTGATGTTCTTCGGCGCCTTCTTCACCGCCCTGTGGTGGGCGCGTGCGCATTCGGTGCCGGCACTGGGCGGTTTCGAGAATTCGCTGCTCTGGCCGGACTTCAAGGCCGCCTGGCCCTCGGTCTCGCCCGGCGCCACCACCTCGCCGGCGGGCACGGTGGAGCCGTTCCAGACCGTGGGACCGTTCTGGCTGCCCACCATCAACACCGCGCTGCTGCTGACCTCGGGGGTGACGCTGACGATTGCCCACCACGCATTGCGCGCCGGTCAGCGTGCCCGCACCATCGCCTTCATGTGGGCCACGGTGATCCTGGGCTTTGTCTTCCTGTGTGTGCAGGGCTATGAATACCACCACCTGTACTCGGACTTGAATCTCAAGCTCAACTCCGGCATCTACGGCTCCACCTTCTACCTGCTGACGGGCTTCCATGGCTTCCACGTGTTTGTGGGCATGTTGATGCTGCTGGTGATCACCCTGCGGCTGCACAACGGCCATTTCTCGGCGCAGCGCCACTTCGGCTTTGAAGGCGCGGCCTGGTACTGGCACTTTGTGGACGTGGTGTGGCTGTTCCTCTACGTGCTGGTGTATTGGATGTGAGTCGGAACCAGGCAGGGCGATCGCCCTGCCTGTGGCGGTGCCCGCAAGTGCGGTCCGTGCCGGGGCTGTCAGTCGCTTGAAGGGACAGCGCATTCAGAATGGCGGGGCGAAAGGCTGGCAGCCTTGCGTTGCGCAGCGAGGGATGCGCAGGCCCCAGCCGCAAGCAGTGTTCAGGAGCGCAAGGGCAATCCGGTGGGCTGGATGTAGCCCAGCTTCCAGGCCAGCAGCAGGCAGAGGAACAGGGCAATCGACAGGCCCACGCGCACTGCCAGCGCACGGGCCATGCGGCGGCCGCGTTCGCTGTCCGACGGCGTGTCGTCGTCCTTGCGCAGCATGAAGAACAGGGCTGTTCCCAGGCTGGCGATGATGGCCAGAAAGGCCAGTGCAACAAGGTATCCCATGAAAGGCATTATCGGGTGAGTGTGAGGTGGCTTCCCAAGGGAATACGTGGATGGGTGGTGCTGCTCGCCGCGGTGCTGTGCATGGCCCTGACGGCGCGACTGGGCTGGTGGCAGCTGGACCGCGCGGCGCAGAAAGAGGCCTTGCAGACTGCCATCGCGCTGCAGTCCGCGCAGCCGGTGCTGCGCAATGCCGACTGGCCGGCACTGCGGGCTGCGGCAGACGATGCCGGCGAACCGTCCACTTGGCTGCACCGCCCCGTGCAGCTGACCGGACGCTGGCAAGCCGCACACACTGTCTACCTGGACAACCGCCAGATGCAGGGCCGGCCGGGTTTTTATGTGCTGACCCCGCTGCTGCTGGAGGGAGGCGGTGCCGTGGTGGTGCAACGCGGCTGGGTGCCGCGCAATTTCCAGGACCGCACGGCCTTGCCACCGGTGGCCACGCCAGAGGGACTGGTGCAGGTGCAAGGCCGCATCGCCGCAGCGCCTTCGCAGCTGTATGCGCTGGGGGCCGAGCCGGCCACTGCCGAGTTTGCGCGTATCCGCCAGAACCTGGACCTGCCGGCCTATGCGCAGCAGACGGGGCTGGCTTTGCCCCCGTGGAGCGTGGTGCAGACCGGCGCTGCCTCCGAAGGCCTGCTGCGCCAATGGCCGGTGCCGGATGCCGGGGTGTCCAAGCACTACGGCTATGCTTTCCAGTGGTTCGGTCTGTGCGCCTTGGTCGCACTGCTGTACCTGTGGTTTCAGATCCTGCGGCCGCTGCGCCGCGCTTCTTTTGATGCTGCCCATGCCCCCTGAATCGTCTGCTCCCAAGCCCTTGGGCCTGACCGTGCACAGCCTGCCGGAGGCCGGCGTGTCCGATCCGGCGCGCACCCGCAGCGGCCGCTGGAAGATGCTGGCCGTGCTGCTGGTCTGCGCGGCCCCGGTGATCGCGTCCTACTTCACCTACTACGTGGTCCGTCCCGAAGGACGCAGCAGCTTTGGGACCTTGATCGATCCGCAGCACCCCATGCCCGATGTGCAGGGACAGCGCCTGGATGGCAGCACGGTGCCCCTGGCCAGCCTGCAAGGGCAGTGGCTGCTGGTCAGCGTGGCCGGCGGCGCCTGTGAAGGCCGCTGTGCCGAGCATCTGTACCTGCAACGCCAGCTGCGCGAAAGCCTGGGGCGCGAGAAGGAGCGCCTGGACTGGGTCTGGCTGGTGACCGATACCGTGGAGCCCGATGCGGCCCTGCGCCCGGCCCTGGAGCAGGGCAGCGCACTGCGCCTGCCGCGTGCGCAGGTGGCGCAGTGGCTGCAGCCCGAGGCGGGTCACGCGCTGGAGGAGCATCTGTACATCGTCGACCCCCAAGGCCACTGGATGATGCGCCTGCCGGCAGGCATGGAGCGCAGCAGCGCTGGCCGTGCCAAGCGCGATCTGGAGCGCCTGCTACGGGCGTCTTCCTCCTGGGACCAGCCGGGGCGCTGAACTGGGGCTGCCTGCGGCCGTCCAAACCCTTGCGCAGCTGCCAGTCTCTCCGGAAATGCGCACCATCACGGAGCATGGTGCGACCCTCGGGTTAGGATTTGCCATCCAGGCTGGGTGCGCCGCCTGCCGCAAGGGCGGTGGTGGCAGCACGCAGCATTTTGTATTTTCATGGTGGGTCAGCCAGCCATGCCCCGGTTGGCTGGCGGTGCGCTGACCCCGCCCATTGCGAGAGGGATCAGGATGGACAAACGACGGATGCTGCAAGGCCTGCTGGCCGCAGGACTGGTGGCCGGCATGGGCCTGGGGCTGGCGGGCTGTTCGCGCCAGCAGGAAGTCAAGCTGCAGGGCGTGGATGTGACAGGGGCCGAGTACGCCAAGGACTTCCCGCTGCCCGACGCCGACGGCAAGCTGCGCTCCATCAAGGATTTCGCCGGCAAGGTGACCGTGGTGTTCTTCGGCTACACCCAGTGCCCCGATGTGTGCCCCACCACCCTGCAGGAACTGGTCGAGGTCAAGCAGATGCTGGGCGCCCAGGGCGACAAGCTGCAAGGGGTGTTTGTTTCCCTGGATCCGGAACGCGATACGCCGGAAGTGCTCAAGGCCTATGTGGGCAATTTTGACCCGAGCATGGTGGCGCTGACCGGCACCCCCGAACAGGTGGCGGCCGTGGCCAAGGACTTCAAGGTGTTCTTCCGCAAGGTGGAAGGCAAGGTGCCCGGCGCCTACACCCTGGACCACACGGCCGGTCTGTACATGTACGACCCCCAGGGCCGCCTGCGTGCCTACCACCGCTACGGTGCCGGTGCCCAGCCGCTGGTCGCCGATGCCCAGGTGCTGCTGGCCGAAAAATAAAGGCTGATGCCGCCGGCAGCGGCATCAGGTCAAGGGCATCTTGCCGCGGGTCAATATCTGCGGCGTGCATGCCACGATGGGACATCCCCAGAGATTGGTATTCGCTATGCGTTGCGGGGTGGTGTTGATTTTTATCAACCGGGCCCCGGGGACGGCTCCGCATATTGCACCTCTTCGGTGGAGTGCCGGGAGCGCCGCATCCACCCGCAAAGCACACAAGCGAAGGGGGTTTATGCGCATCAATCTGCCGGTCACCGCCGTAGAGCACCAGTTGCAGGACGGCGATACGCTGCTGTCTGCCACGGATCTCAAAGGCAACATCATCTATGCCAATGATGCCTTTTTGAACACCTGCGGCTACAGCTTCGAGGAGCTGCAGCAGCAGCCCCACAACATCATCCGCCACCCGGATACCCCGGCCATTCTGTTCGCCGACATGTGGAATACCTTGAAGCATGGCGCCAGCTGGACGGCCGTGGTCAAGAACCGCTGCAAGAACGGTGATTTCTACTGGGTGCGGGCCAATGCCAGCCCCATCCAGGCGGGCGGTAAGACGATGGGCTATCTGTCGGTGCGCACCAAGCCCACGGCGCAGGAAACCCAGGCCCAGCAGGCGCTGTACGACCTGCTCAACAGCGGCAACCACCAGTTGCAGGTGCGCCGAGGCTATGTGTTCCCCCAGGGCTGGCGCGCCTGGTGGAGCCGTTTGCACTTTGTGTCGGTCACCACCAAGCTCTACACCGGAGCCGGGGCCATGCTGCTGTGGGCCGTGGCGCTGGGCCTGGCGGCCGCCCTGGGCGTGGACCACACCATGCTGCTGGCCATGGCCCTGGGCTGGGCCGGATGCGCGTTCGGCGGCTTGCTGTGGATGGGGCGCCACCTGGTCTGGCCGCTGCATGCCGTGCTGCGCCAGGCGCGCCAGGTGGCCAGCGGGGAAAGCGCGCAGTCGCTGTTCCTGAACCGGCGCGATGAGGTCGGCAGCCTGATGCGCAGTGTGGAGCAGGCGGGGCTGAACATGCGTTCCCTGGTCAGCGACATCGAAGGCAAGGCCGAGCAGGTCAGCGCGTGCGCCGGGGCCTTGCAGACCGGCAATGTGCGGCTGGCGCAGCGCACCCAGCAGGCGTCGACCGATCTGGAACAGGCGGCACAGGCGCTGGCGCAGCTGGGACAGACGATTTCCGGCACCCAGGGCCTGGCCGAATCCGCCATGGTGCAGGCGCGCGAAGGCGTGCAGGGTGTGAGCCAGGGCCAAACCTGTGTGGACCAGCTGGTGCAGGCCATGCAGGGAATCGACACCTCCAGCAAAAAGGTGGCCGACATCGTGGGCATGATCGATGGCATTGCCTTCCAGACCAATCTGCTGGCGCTGAATGCGGCGGTGGAAGCCGCGCGGGCGGGCGAGCATGGCAAAGGCTTTGCCGTGGTGGCGGCGGAGGTGCGCCAGCTGTCGCAGCAAAGTGCCCAGGCCGCGCGCGACATCAAGAACCTGATCCAGGGCTCGCGCCAGCAAGTGGAGCAGGGCCACGCCGCCGCCCAGACGGCGCGCATCACCATGCACTCGGTGGTGGAAGGCATCGATGGCCTGGCCCAGTCCATGGGGCGCATTCTGGAGCAAACCCATGTGCAGGCGGCCGGCAGCGCGCAGATCAGCGACGCCGTGGCCCATTTGCGCGACCTGAGCGAGCAGAACCGCGGCATGGCCGAGGAAAGCGCCCAGCTCAGCGATGTGCTGGCGCTACAGGCCCAGCGCCTGCACGGCGCAGCGGCGGTGTTCATTCCCCGTCAGCGGCAGGCGCTGCAGACCCTGGAAGTCCGGGCCCTGGAGGCGGCCTGACCAGGGCGCGGGCAGCGGCCATGGCCTGCAAGGCCGCAGGCCCGGTTCCCGGACGCATGGCGTGAAAAAAGGAGGCCTGGGCCTCCTTTTTGTCGGGTGATAGCCCCTGGCGGGCAGGCCGTGGGGCCGCGCCGCGCTCACTGCCCGCGAATGCCCTGCTCACGGATGATGGTGCCCAGGGCTTTCACATCCTGCTGGATGCGGTTGGACAGGCCTTCCGGGCTGCTGCCGACCACCTGCCAGCCCTGGACGGCCAGCTTGGCACGCATGTCCGGGGTGCGCACGATGGCGCTGACGGCGGCTGCCAGCTTGTCCACATGGGCGCGGGGCATGGCCTTGGGGGCGGCCACAGCGTTCCAGATTTCCAGGTCAAAGTTCTGCACGCCCAGCTCCTTCAGGCTGGGCAGGCCGGGGGCCAGCGGGCTGCGGGCCGCGGAGGTCACGCCAATGCCGCGCAGCTTGCCGGCCTGGATCTGCTGCATGGCCAGCGCGGGCGGCAGCATGGACAGCTGCAGATCGCCGCCCTGCAGGCCTTGGTACACCTGGGGGTAGCCCGCGTAAGGCACATGTTCGGGCCGCAGCGCGGAGCGGCTCTTGAGCAGTTCCATGCCCAGGTGGCCCACGGTGCCCACGCCGGGCGAGCCATAGCTCCACTTGCTGCCGGCAGCGGCACCGGCTGCGAAGAAGGCCTTGCCTTCCGGGGCGTTGGCCGGCGCCGCCAGCACCAGCGGCGCCACGCCGATCAGGCTGACGGGCTGCAGGTCCTTCACCGGGTCGTAGCGCACGGCCGGGTTCAGCAGCTTGGCAATGGTCATATTGCCGTTGATCATCACGCTGAACGTGTGGCCGTCCGTGGCCTTGGCCACGGCTTCGGCGGCGATGTTGCCGCCCGCGCCCACCTTGTTTTCCACAATGATGGTCTGGCCCAGGGCTTTTTCCAGCGGCTCGGCCAGCGCACGGGCGGTCAGATCGGGGGAGGAGCCCGCAGGGAAGCCCACGATCAGGTGCAAGGGCTTGCTGGGCCACTGCTCGGCCTGGACCGCACCCACGCTGCAGCCCAGGGCGGCCGCGCAGGCCAGGCTCATCAGGCTGCGGCGGCACAGCGTGGAGCGGGTGGATTCGGTCATGGCTTCTCCCAATGCAAAAGTGATAGCTGCCTGCGCGGATGGCGGTGACGGCAGGCAATAAAAAACCCGGAAATTATCCGGGTTTCAGGAGGTTGCAGGGCAGCCATGGGCGCAGTGCCTGTGTGGCACTGTGCGGTTTGGGCCAGGTTTATGCAAACTCGGCCAGCGCCTTCTTCATTTTCTTCATGGCGGCCACTTCGATCTGGCGGATGCGTTCGGCACTCACGCCGTACACGGCTGCCAGCTCATGCAGCGTCATGCCGCCGGAGCCGTCATCGTTCACCTTCAGCCAGCGCTCTTCCACAATGTGGCGGCTGCGGTCGTCCAGCGCTTCCAGCGCCTGGGCAATGCCGTCGGTGGCCATCACATCGCGCTGGCGCGATTCGATCATGGCCGTGGGCTCGTGGGCGCCGTCGGTCAGGTAAGAGATGGGGCCGAAAGCCTTGTCATCGTCGTCACTGGGCGAAGGGTCCAGCAGCACGTCACCCCCCGACAGGCGGGTTTCCATCTCCATCACTTCCTCGCGCTTGACGTTCAGCTTGGCGGCGACGGAGTCGATCTCCTGTGCAGTCAAGGTGTCGCGGAAGGTGTTGTCGCCGGTTTCAATGGCGGCATCGGCCTTGAGCTCCTGCTTCATCGAGCGCAGGTTGAAGAACAGCTTGCGCTGGGCCTTGGTGGTGGCCACCTTCACCATGCGCCAGTTCTTCAGGATGTACTCGTGGATCTCGGCCTTGATCCAGTGCATGGCGTAGCTGACCAGACGCACGTTCTGGTCGGGGTCGAAACGCTTGACCGCCTTCATCAGGCCCACATTGCCTTCCTGGATCAGGTCGCTGTGGGGCAGGCCATAGCCCATGTACTGGCGCGAGATGGAAACCACCAGGCGCAGATGGGACATGATCAGGCGCCCGGCGGCATCCAGATCGTTGTGTTCTTTGAGTTTGCGCGCATAGTCCTGCTCTTCCTCCTGGGTGAGCATGGGCAGGCGGTTTACAGCGGAGATGTAAGCATCCAGATTGCCCAGCGGCGGCACCAGAGCCCAAGGATTCGCAGGTGCCAGAGCCGTCGCAGCCGTGAGGGTGCCCGTCTGTGTAGTCATTGCATTGATCCTTTCTTCCATAAATCCATATTAGCACTCTCTATGACTGAGTGCTAAGGCATAAGTTCCCGCGATGTAGGGCCAGGGTTCGTGACAAGTTGTCGCAGGCTTCGTACACCGTCACAGGGTTTGTACTGGATTTGGAAGGCGCCAGTGCGTGGCACGTATAAAGCCTTGTAAATCATTGTTTTATCAAGATTTCATGGCGGGAAGCTGGAATGCCGGGGCGGCGGCCCTGGCGGCTGAGTGTGCACTTCCTGTCGCAGGGCGTTGTGGTGAAACCCCTGGGGAAAATATGCCCATGTGCCGTGCGGCGGGGAGTCATCGGCCCTCGACCCCTGCCGCGAACCGCCATGGCATCTGGCCGTCTGTGCCAGCGGTTTCTGCGCTCCGGCTGCTGCCGGTCTCGTAGCACCAGCCTCTGCTGTGCAACAGACAGACCGGGGAGGTCTATCTGTCCAAGGGTTCTGGGTGGATGCGAGTGCTTGCTATTGCTGTGCGCTATAAGGGGCGGAAGCCACAGAAGCTCGTCAGCGGGTACAGCGCTTCTTGTTGCGGTTATTCCAGCAGCAAGGTGCCCTCGCGGGCCACGATCCGACCGTGGGCAATCACCAGGGAGCGGACGGGGCGGGCGGCTACGGCGTGGGCGGGCGTTTGCGCCGGCACCAGCACCAGGTCGGCCTGCCTTCCGGGTGTGAGGCCATAGTCGGCAAAGCCACAGACCTCGGCCCCTGCGTGGGTGACGCAGTGCAGGGCTTGTTCCACTTCATCGTCGCGGCGCAAGTTGTAGCGCATGCCGATGAACATGGCGCGTTCCAGCATGTCAGGGCGGCCGTAGGGCGACCAGGTATCGCGGATACCGTCGTTGCCGCCGGCCATGGGCACGCCCGCGCGCTGGCAGGCGCCCAGCGGCGGCACGCTGCGCGAAGGCGGCGCACTGGTGACCAGCGACACGCCCAACCTGGCCATGCGCGCCAGCAGCGTGCTGCGCTGGGCATCGTTCACATCGCCCAGACAGAAGCCGTGGCTGATCACCACCTTGTTGTGCAGGCCGTGGGCTTCGGTACGGTCCAAAATCAGCTGGAGCGAGAAGGCTCCCATGTCACCGGGTTCGTGCAGGTGGATGTCGAGCGGTTTGTTGTGGCGCTCGGCGATCTCGAACAGCACGTTCAGCGACTGCGCCGGGTCCAGGTCGATGGCGCAGGGGTCCAGACCACCCAGCACGTCGGCCCCCATGGCCAGGGACTCATCCAGCAGCTGTGCCGTGCCTTTGCGCTGCAGCAGGCCCGACTGCGGGAACGCCACCACCTGAATATCCTGCCAGGGCGCCATGTCCGCGCGGGTCTGCAGCAGGCCCGCCACATGCTTGGTGCCAATGTCCGTATCCACGTCGGCGTGGCTGCGGATGCGCGTGGTGCCCAACGCGAGAAACTCGCGTGCCATGCGCAGCGACTGGCTTGCGCTGTCGTGCCGGGCTTGGGCACGGTAGGCGCGCTCGTTGTTGATCTTGTCGACCAATTGGTTGCCCACCTCGTTGACGTACCAGTCCTGGCCCCAGAGTGTCTTGTCCAGGTGGGTGTGGGATTCGACCAGGCCGGGCAGCAGCAACTGACCCCCGCCATCGATGCGCTCAGCACCTTCCGGGAGGGGCAGCGAGGTGCCCATGGCCGCGATACGGCCTTGCTCGATCAACAGGTCGCAGGCTGGCCCGCCCATGGGGCGAACGTTCTGCAGTAAAAGGCTGGAAGTGCTCACGTGGAATGTTTCCTGTGGTGATGGAGCCTATCGCACGGCGCCGATGTCGGGCGTGGCGATCTGGCGCATCTTTTGGGCGTCTGTCTGGATCAGCTTGGCGAAGTCAGCGGGCGTACCGCCCGATTGGCCAATGCACGCCTGGTCGAGCATTCTGAGGACCTGGGGTTCGCGCATCACCGCATTGATCTCGGTGTTCAGGCGTGTCACCACCGTGTCCGCTACCCCCTTGGGGGCGAAGATACCGGTCCATACGCCGAAGTCATAGTTGGGCAAGGCCTTGCTCGCCGACATGGCGGGGATGCCCTGCAGGACTTCGCAGTTGGTCTTCGAGGTGGTGCCCAGCGGCTTGACCTTGCCCTCTTTGAGGTAGGCCAGCACCGAAGGCACCATGAAGTAGCCGTAATCCACATTGCCGCCGATGATGTCGGTCAGCATGGGGACGCCGCCCTTGTAGGGCACGTGCTGTATCGACACCTTGGCCTGCTGGTTCAGCATTTCACCGGCAATGTGCAAGGCCGTGCCGATGCCGGAGGATGCAAAGGTGTCGGCACCTGCCTGGGTCTTGGCACGCGCGAGCATGGCCTCGACCGAGGTGACAGGCACCTTGGGGCCGGCAACCAGCACCATGGGCATGACGCCCACCAGCGTGACCGGGCGCAGGTCCTTGGTGCCATCGTAGGCAATGGCGTTGTTGAAGTGGCGGGCCAGCACGATTTCGCTGTTGGACGCCAGGATGATGGTGTTGCCGTCCGGTTTGGCGCGCACCACGCGCTGCGTGGCGATGGTGCCGCCAGCGCCGGCCACGTTGTCCACAATCACCGGCACGCCCAGGCGGCGGGCCAGCGGCTCGGCGATGGTGCGCGCCAGCGTGTCGGCTGATCCGCCAGCAGTGAAACCCACTACCAGGGAGATGGGGCGGTCAGGCCACGCGGCGTGGGCAAGGGCGGATGCACCGGCCAGCGACAGGGCCGCCAGGGCTTGGAGCGGAAAAGCGGGAAGTTGCGCCATGGGTGAAAACTTTCTAGAGAGCAGAGAAAAGACTCAGGCCGACAAATGCCCGGCTGGCGACGCAGAACGTCCGCTGATATGGCCTGTCACTCCCCATTGGCATGAGCTGGTTCAATGCAATGGTTAATCAAATTCTATATTTTGGTTAACCAAAATTTCAGATGCGACCCATATTTGTGCAGGTATTGCGCGTAAACCCTGATGCTTGGCGACGGCGGGCTGCCTGACTTGAATGCGGGGTGCCCGTGCCGCTAAGATTTCAAGCCTGTTGTCTGTGTGTTGTCCATGTCCGCCTCTTCCCGCCGCCTTGCTCCCCATATCCCCAGCGAAGAGCCTGTAGCTGACGACACCGTCAGTGTGGACGAACGTGTCTATGAGGCGGTTTCGCGGGCGCTGCTGAGTGGCAAGCTGCGTCCCGGTACGCCGTTGCGCGAGCGGGCGCTGGCCGAGGCGCTGGGTTGCACCCGTGGTGCCGTACGCAAGGTGTTCACCCGCTTGGGGGCTGAAAAGCGACTGGTGCTGGAGCACAACCGGGGTGCCTTTGTGCCCAACCCGACGGTCGAGGAGATGCGCAGCATCTACCGCGCCCGGCGCATTGTCGAGGCGGGTCTGGTCACCAGCCTGTGCGGCCAGCTGAATGCGGCGCAGACAGAGGCGCTGCAGCGCCATGTACAAGCGGAATACCAGGCGATGGAGGAGGGGCGCCGCGCCGACTCCATCCGGCTGGCCGGTGAGTTCCATCTGGTGCTGGCACACATGGCGGGCAGCGATGAGTTGCTGTCGTACATGCAACGCCTGGTGCGCACGACGGAGTTGTACAAGGCCTTGTTTGACAGCGTGGCCGCGACCGCATGTGCGCCCCGCGAGCACCAGGAGATCATCAACGCCTTGCTGGGTGGCGCACGTGATGAGGCATTGGCCGTGGCCATGGCCCACCTGGACGAGCTGGAGCAGCGGGTGATCCATGGTGCGGTGGCCGAACGCGAGGTTGATCTGGTGAGCTTGCTGGCGAGCAGTTCCAGCACGCCTGGGTGCTAGCAGGGAAAAGTCCAGGCACATCGCCGGGGTCTGCCACCCAGCCATCACGGCGAGGGAAGTCGGTATGCGGCCAGATATGGTGGGGCCAGGAACCGGGGGAAATGGCCGCCGCCGTGGGTCTGGCCCACCCACCTGGGGTCTGTGGTGCACTGGGCAGGAAGGCACGCAACCATGACGCGCCCACGAAGGCTGGTCACGTTCTGCTCAGGCCGCCAGTGCCTGGCAGGTGCAAAGCCTTGTAAATCATTGTTTGATCGAGATGCCATGGCGGGCGCCAGGAATGCAGGGGTGGCGGCCCTGGCGGCTGAGTGTGCACTTCCTGCCGCAGGGCGGTGTGGTGCAAGCTTTGGAAAAAATATGCCCAAATGCCGCGCAGTGGGGCACCATCGTCCCCTGTTGCCAACCGCCGGAGCGTTGCATGAGCCAGATTCCCCCCACCCGCCCCTCCAAGGGCTTTGCCTTTCGGGGTGTCAGCGTGGTGACCACGACCGTGCCCACGGCCGAAGATGCACAGCGCCTGTCCCAGGGGGCGGTGCAGGCGCAGCTGGCGGCCTGCGCGCAGGTGGACCAGATCACTTCCCACTACTTGTGGAACGGGGCATTGCAGGCATCGCCCGAGTGGCGCCTGGTGTTCAAGACCGTGCCGGACGCGGTGCAGCCACTGCTGGAATGGCTGCGCAGCCAGCACCCATATGAACTGCCGCAGCTGCTGCTGCGCGGTGAGCAGGCCCAGCACGATTACGGCCAGTGGGTGGCACAGAATGTGAAGGCCCCCCTGCCGGTCCGGGAGGCCAAACGCTAGAGCGGGCCTGCGCTGGACGGGCCCGACACAGGTGTGCAGGCCGTGCTCCAACAAGAAAGCCCTGCGGGGCAGGGCTTTCGGTCTCAGAGGGGAGAGAGGGGTGTAGCCTGCGTCAGGCCAGCAGCGCCTGGGCAAATTCCCTGGCGTTGAAGGTTTCCAGGTCTTCCACCTTCTCGCCCACACCGATGAAGTAGACGGGAATCGGCTTTTCCTGGGCGATGGCCGCCAGCACGCCGCCCTTGGCCGTGCCGTCCAGCTTGGTCACGATCAGGCCGGTCAGGCCCAGGGCCTCGTCAAAGGCCTTGACCTGGTTGAGCGCGTTCTGGCCGGTGTTGCCGTCGATCACCAGCAGCACCTCGTGCGGGGCCGTGCCATCGGCCTTGCTGACCACGCGCTTGATCTTTTTCAGCTCTTCCATCAGGTGCAGCTGGGTGGGCAGACGGCCGGCGGTGTCGACCAGCACCACATCCTTTTTGCGGGCCTTGCCGGCGGAGACCGCGTCAAAGCTGACCGCTGCGGGATCGCCGCCTTCCTGGCTGACGATTTCCACCGTGTTGCGGGTGGCCCAGACGCCCAGCTGTTCGCGTGCCGCAGCGCGGAAGGTGTCGGCGGCTGCCAGCAGCACGGTCTGGCCGTTGTCGGCCAGGTGCTTGGTCAGCTTGCCGATCGACGTGGTCTTGCCTGCGCCATTGACGCCGGTCACCATCAGCACGGTGGGCTGGTGTTCGCCAATCGTCAGCGGTTTTTGCAGCGGGGCCAGCAGATCGGTCAGCGCTTCGGCCAGCAGACCTTTGACGGCCGCCGGCTCGGTGGTCTTGCTTTCCTTGACGCGGCGCTTGAGGTCTTCCAGCAGATGCTGGGTGGCCTTGACGCCGGTGTCGGCCATCAGCAGCGCGTCTTCCAGCTCTTCATACAGGGCATCATCGATGCGCGTGCCGGTGAAGACGGTGGTGATGCTGGTGCCGGTCTTGCGCAGGCCCGCCTTGAGGCGGTCCATCCAGCCCTGGCGCTCGCCCGCAGCCTCGGGCTTGGCCTGGGGCTCGGCGACGGTAGGCACGGAGAAATCCGACGGCGCGGCTTCGGCCGGGGTAGCATCCGCCTTGGCGCCGCCAAAGGTGTTGCGCAGCCAGCCCATGGTGCCGCCTTTGGCGGGCTCACCTGTGGCCGGCTGGGGCAAGGCAGGGGCGGGCACGTCAGACAGGGGTGCCTGCGCATCGGGCCGTACATCCGCCGCTTCGGGAGCGGCAGACTCGGTGTGTGGGGGCTTTTTCTTGAAAAAACTGAACATTGGTGGATTCTTAGAATCACTCCATTCTATGAAACGTACCCTTACCCTCCTAGGACTTGTGGCAAGTGCCGCACTGGCGCAGGCCGGTTCTGCGGATGCACCGGCCACACCATCGGTGTCGTCTTCGCTGGCCGAATGGGCCGTCGCAGCCCCTGGCGCGGCTTCCAGCGTGCGCCAGTACCAGCTCTCCAATGGCATGCAACTGATCGTGCAGCCGGACAAGCGCGCTCCCACGGCCGTGAACATGGTCTGGGTGCGGGTGGGCTCCATGGACGAGGTGGATGGCACTTCGGGCGTGGCCCATGTGGTGGAGCACATGATGTTCAAGGGCTCGGCCAAGGTGGCGCCGGGCGATTTCTCGCGCAAGGTGGCCGCGCTGGGCGGGCGTGAGAACGCTTTCACCAACCGTGACTACACCGGGTACTACCAGCAGATTCCGGCGAACAAGCTGCAGGAGGTGATGGCCCTGGAGGCTGACCGCTTTGCCAGCAACCAGTGGCCGGATGCCGAGTTCACCAAGGAAATCGAGGTGGTCAAGGAGGAGCGCCGCATGCGCACCGAAGACCAGCCGCGCTCGGTGCTGATGGAGCAGATGATGGCCACCGTGTTCCAGTCCTCGCCCTACCGCCGCCCGGTGGTGGGCTGGATGGACGATCTGGACGCGATGACGCCCGACGATGTGCGCCAGTTCCAGAAAGCCTGGTATGTGCCGGCCAATGCCGTCATCGTGATCGCCGGAGATGTCGATCCCGACCAGGTCAAGGTCTGGGCGGAAGCCACCTACGGCCAGATTCCCGCCCGCGCCGTGCCCACACGCAAGCCGCGCACCGAGCCTGCGCAGATCGGCGTGCGCCGCATCGAGGTGAAGCAGCCGGCCGAGCAGGCCTTTGTGGCCATGGCCTACCGTGCGCCGGCCTACCGCAACCTGGCCCAGCCCACGGCCGAAGACCGCGATGCACTGGCACTGCTGGTGCTGTCCGCCGTGCTGGACGGCTACGACGGAGCCCGCCTGGAGCGGGCCCTGGTACAGGGCAAGGGCCGTGTGGCCGATGCTGCCGGCAGCTCGGCTTCGGTGTTCGGCCGTGGGCCGGCGCTGTTCATGCTGACCGGCGTGCCGGCCAAGGGCCATACGGCAGCGGAAGTGGAAAAGGCCTTGCGTGGCCAGATCCAGCGCATTGCCAAGGACGGTGTGCAGGCGGCCGAGCTGGAGCGGGTCAAGACCCAGTGGATGGCCTCGAATGTGTATGAGCGGGACTCGGTCTTCGCCCAGGCGCAAAGCCTGGGCAGTTACTGGACCATGGGCATGCCCGTGGACGCCGAGGACCAGGTGCTGCGCCAGCTGATGGCCGTGACGGCCGACCAGGTGCAGTCCGTGGCGCGGCGCTATTTTGGCGATGACCAGCTGACCGTGGGCGTGCTGGTGCCCCAGCCTCTGGCAGGCAAGAAGCCCCGCCCTGCCGCCCCTGTCAGCGGCGATCTGCATTGAGCGCCAGGAGAGATTCGGTCATGAAGAAGATGAAAACCATTGCGGCCTGCGCCTATGCGGCCTGCACCTTGGCGGGTCTGGGCGTGAGCAATGCCTGGGCACTGCTGCCCATCCAGCACTGGACCCAGGCCAGCGGCGCCCAGGTCTGGCTGGTGGAAAGTCCCAGCATTCCCATGGTGGATGTGCAGGTGGCGTTTGATGCCGGCAGCCGCCGCGACCCGGTGGACAAGTCCGGTCTGGCCACCGCAGTGGCGCTGATGGCTTCCAAGGGCGTCAAGGCCGACGGCAAGGCGGCGGCGCTGGACGAAAACCGGCTGGGCGAAGCCTGGGCCGATCTGGGCGCCTCGTTTGGCGCGGGCGCCGGGCAGGATAGCTTCAGCTATTCGCTGCGCAGCCTGACGGTGCCGGATCTGCTGAACCGCTCGGTGGACCTGGCTTCGCGCCAGATGGCCCAGCCCAGCTGGCCGCAGGAGGTGTGGCAGCGCGAGCGCGCCCGCTGGAGCGCGGCCATCCAGGAAAGCAGCACCCGCCCCGGTACGGTGGCGGGCCGCGCCTTTGGCAAGCTGGTGTACAGCGGTCACCCATACGGCATGCGCACCACGGAGCAGACGCTGGCCCATATCCAGCTGGGCGACATGCAGGCCCTGCATGCGCGATCGTTCCAGGCCTGCCGTGCCAAGGTCAGCGTGGTGGGGGCGGTGACCCGTGCCCAGGCCGATACCCTGGTGCAGCAGTTGCTGGCCCGTCTGCCTGCCAACGACGGCAAGGGCTGCCAGCCCCTGCCCGCCGTGGCAGAGGTGCCGGCCTTGAGCAAGGCGGAGGAGGAAAAGATTCCCTTCCAGTCGGCCCAGGCCCAGGTGCTGATCGGTCAGCCCGGCATTGCACGCAAGGACCCTGACTTTCTGCCCCTGCTGGTGGGCAACCACATCCTGGGCGGTGGCGGCTTTGTCTCGCGTCTGATGGAAGAAGTGCGCGAAAAGCGCGGCCTGACCTATGGCGTGAGCAGCGACTTTGCGCCCGGCCTGCATGCCGGTGCCTTTGTCATCAGCCTGCAGACGCGCCCTGACCAGGCGGAAGAGGCGCTGAAGGTCTCGCGCGAGGTGCTGGCCCGGTTCGTCGCCGAAGGCCCCACGGAAGCCGAGTTGCAGGCAGCCAAGGACAATCTGATCGGTGGCTTCGCCCTGCGCATCGACAGCAATGCCAAGCTGCTGGGCAATGTGGCCAATATTGCCTGGAACGGCCTGCCGCTGGACTATCTGCACCACTGGACCGACCGCATTCAGGCCCTGACCGTGAACGACATCCGCGCTGCCGTGCAGCGCGTGCTGCACCCGGACCGTATGGTGACCGTGGTGCTCGGAGAAAAGAACAAGTGAGCCGCAACAGTTATCGCACCCTGGACGAAGCCCTGGCCGTGGAGGCCAAGCTCAAGCGCCGCCAGGAAAAAGCCCAGCAGGAGGCCGAGGCCGCAGGCGCTGCCGTCAAGAACGCCGCCAAGGCGTCTGCGGCCCGCGCCAAGCAGGGGGGCGGCAACAAGGCGCCGCGCCAGGGCAACACCGGCAGTGGTGAGATCCGCATCATCGGCGGCGCATGGCGCCGCCGGCGCCTGCCCGTGGCCACCCGGCCCGGGCTGCGCCCCACGCCCGACCGCGTGCGCGAAACCCTGTTCAACTGGCTGGGCCAGGACCTGGGCGGCTGGCGCTGCATCGACGCGTTTGCCGGTACCGGCGCCCTCGGGCTGGAAGCTGCCTCGCGCGGCGCCGCCGAAGTGTGGATGGTGGAGCAGGATGCGGCGTTGACCAGCCAGATCCAGCAGCTGCAACAGCAACTGGGGGCCACGGCGGTGCGTGTGCAGCGTGGTGATGCGCTGGCCGCGCTGAAGCAGGCGGCGCCCGGTCAATGGCATGCCATCTTTCTCGACCCGCCGTTCGGCGCCGACACCTTGTTCCAGCCCGCCCTGCAGGCGGCCGCCCAGGCGGTCGCTGCCGATGGCTATGTCTACCTGGAAGCGCCTGCGGCCTGGGATGACGCCGCGCTGGAGGCTTTCGGCCTGCAGGTACACCGCTACCTGAAAGCCGGCATGGTGCATGCGCATTTGCTGCGCAAGCGCCCGGAGGTGGCTGCAACGGCGTAATGCCGATGCCGGCCACTGCTGCGCGCAGGCAGATTGCACAAGAGGTCCTGCGGGGCCTCTTTTTGATGGTGCGCAGGCATCTTCCCGGGGACAGGGCAGCCGGATGGGCAGCGGCATAATGGCGCTGCTTTTTTTGACAACCCTGCAGAACAAGGAGGCCTGTCCATGTCCCATCCCCCGGTGATTGCTGTCTACCCCGGCACTTTCGACCCCATCACCCTGGGCCACGAAGACGTGGTGCGCCGTGCCTGCCAGCTGTTCGACCGGGTGATCGTGGCGGTGGCGGCGGGCCACCACAAGAAGACGCTGTTCACGCTGGAAGAGCGCCTGGAGATGGTGCGAGAGGCGGCGGCGCCGTATCCCAACGCCACGGTGGAGAGCTTCTCCGGCCTGGTGCGCGACTTTGTCGTGGCCAAGGGCGGCAAGGCCATGGTGCGCGGTCTGCGTGCGGTGACCGACTTCGACTATGAATTTCAGCTGGCTGGGATGAACCGCCACCTGATGCCCGAGGTGGAGACCGTGTTCCTGACGCCGGGTGACAAATACCAGTTCATCAGCAGCACTTTTGTGCGCGAGATTGCCTCGCTGGGCGGTGAGGTGGACAAGTTTGTGTCCGACAGCGTGCAGGCGCGATTGATGGCCAAGGTGGGGCGCGCCTGAAACCGGCCAGGGGGCGGCGGAATGCCCTCTGATGTCTGGCCGTTGGTCGCTGGTTTTGGGGGCGCCGCTCAGCGGGCGGCGGGCTGGTAGGGCGTGAGCAAGTCGTGCACAAAGCGCAGCTTGGTGATGGCACCACTGGACAGGGCAAACGGATAGGCATGGTCCTGGCCCAGGCTGCGGTTCAGGCTGTTGAGCAGCAGGGTCAGCGGCACCCAGGCGCGCAGCATGGCGTCGAAATTGCGGCCTTGCGGTGTGAACGGGTCCTGCACGGTGTGCGGCCCCAGCTCTCCCGGGATGGTCAGCTGCGTGCGGTAGCAGGCGGCGGTTTCCATCAGATCCACCATGTGCAGATAGTGGGCCCAGGTTTCGGCCCAGTCCTCCCAGGGGTGTGCGGTGGCATAGGCGCTGACATGCTGCTCCTCCCAGCCGTAGGGGCCGGCAGGACCCACGTGGTAGTGGGCCTGCAGTGCCTGGCCATAGTCCTGGCGCTCATCGCCAAACAGGGCGCGGAACTGTTCCAGGGCGTGCGGCTGGGCATGGACCAGCACATCCCAGTAGAAATGCCCGGATTCATGGCGCAGATGGCCGACCAGCGTGCGGTAGGGCTCATGCAGTGCCATGCGGCGGCGTGTGCGTTCGTCGTCATCGGCTTCGGCCACGTTCAGCACAATGGTGCCGCTGCGGTGGCCGGTCATCACCGGCTGGCCGGGTTGGTCGGCCAGGAATTCGAACTCGGGCGCCACCACGCCGTCCAGGCGGGTCAGGTGCAAGCGGGCCAGGGTGTAGAACAGCCGGCGCTTGGCGTCTTCGATCACTTTCCAGCGGCGCAGATTGGCGGGGTCCGACAGATCCGGCAGCCAGCGGGTTTGCCGGCAGGAAATGCACAGCGGCTGGGGATCGTCCGCAGGCACGGCAAAGTTGCACGCTTGGTAGGCCGTGTGGTTGCTGCACAGCCGCCAGCGGCCGGAGCCCGTGTGGCCGGCATCCATGGCCTGCCAGAGTTCGGCCGCAGGGGCAGCCGTGGGCAGGGCCTGGACGGCGGGCACTGCGGCGGCACCTGTGGGCAGAGCCGGCGTGAGTGCCGCCATGCGCAGCCATTCGGGCACAAAGGCCAGCGTGCTGCCGCAGTGCACACAGCATGTGCTGTCGAAGAAAACCAGGTGACCGCAGTGATCGCAATTGAAGGCGCGCATGGCGTGTAGCTTACCGAATGGCAAAGCCCCAAAAAAATGCCGGCAAACGCAAGCATTTGCCGGCACCAGGGGGCTCGGGGCCCCCGTCATGGAAGTGCTGCTGCGCTGCAGGCGCGGTGAGCGCCCGCAGCGCAGCGCGGGGGTCAGGGACGGACCACGATGCTGTTTTGCACGGCCCGGACGTTCTTGGTGTTGCGTGCAATGGATTCCGCACGGTCTTTTTCGGCCTGGCTCTTGGCAAAGCCCGACAGCTGCACCGTGCCCTTGAGGGTCTCCACACTGATGGCGGTGGCCGACACGGACTTGTCTTCGGCCATCTTGGCCTTCACCGCCGTGGTGATGGCGGAGTCATCGACATAGGAACCCACGCTCTGCTGGTCGCGGACCACGGCACAGCCGGTGGTGACCAGGACGGCGGCGCCCATCAGGACAGACAAGGTGATGGCACGGGTGGTTTTCTGCATAGAAGCTCCTTATGTGGTCTGTTGGGGGAGAGAACGAAAAAGAAGGTGAGGGGACCGTTGCCACCGTGGACGCCTCAGGGCGAGTACCCACGGTATGGGGGCGGTGGTGTGCCACCGCCTCAGCGGCGGCGCGAGCCCATCAGCAGTGCGGCGACGGCGGCACCCGCAGCGGCGGCCAGCAGGATGGACTTTCCGGGCTGCTCCACCACATAGCGCGTGGTGGCTTCGGATGCCTGCTGGAACTGGCGGCGTGCACGTTCGGAGCTGTCGGCGCAGAACTGGATGCTGCGCTCCGCCATGGCCTGTGCCTTGGCGGCGAAGTCATCGATGGAAGGGCTGAGCTCGCGCTCCACAGCACTGAAACCGTCCTGGGCCTTGTCAAAGGCATGGCTGGCCGCCGCACGGGTGTTGCGCATGGCGTCGCGAGCGCTGTCGGCCACGTTGCCGGCAAATTCCTGGGCGCTGTGGGCCGCTTCCTTGGCGGCATCCCGGGTGGCATCTGCGGCCTGGTCTACGCGCTTTTGGGTGTCTTCAGAAAATGGCATGTCATGGATCCTTTATAGGGTGAGGGCAGCATTCATCCTTTTTTGAGAAGACTGAGCACAAAAGTGATGACGGCCATGATCACGAACACATAGAACAGAATCTTGGCAATGCCCACTGCGCTGGCAGCAATGCCGCCAAAGCCGAATACGGCGGCAATCAGGGCGATGACCAAGCAGACGATGGCGTAGTGCAGCATATCGTTCTCCGCTAAGAGTGAACCCGCTTCCCAATGTTGGAAGGCAGATGGACCACTGTAGGGGCAGCTGTAACAGGGAGGTGACGGTCCCGGAGAAGGCTCGGTGTCAGCCGACAGGGGGCAGGCATGTCAGTCCAGGACTACAAAAAAAATGGCTTGCCGAAGCAAGCCATGGGGAGCCAGGGGGGCGGGGTGTCAGGCGGCAATCGAGGACTGGGCCGTGGGAATCACCGCGGAGATGGTGGTGCCGTCGCCCAGTGCGGAGGTGACGGTCAGGCGGCCGCCTGCGGCTTCCACCCGGTGGCGCATGCCGGCCAGACCGTGCGAGTTGGGGCGCACGCTGTGCATGTCAAAACCGTTGCCATTGTCCTGAATCTGCACCGCCACATAGGTGGGGTAGTTGTGCACGCTGACCACCACCCGGGATGCACTGGCGTATTTGCCGATGTTCGTCAGCGACTCCTGCACGATGCGGTAGACCGTCAGCTGCGTGGCGTCGGGTAGTTCCACCTGTTCCAGGCTGCTTTCCACCTCGATGTTGGAACGCTGGGCGAATTCGCGGGTCAGGATTTCCAATGAGGTCGTCAGGCCCAGGTTGGAGAGGGACGACGGGCGCAGGTCTTCGATGATGCGGCGTTTGAGGGCGATGCCGCTGTTGAGGGTTTCCGTCAGGTGCATGATGCGGTCCGCCACTTCGGGCACCGTCATGTCGATGCGGGATTTGAGGCGGGCCACGTCCAGCTTGGCCGCTGTCAGCAAGGATCCCAGTTCGTCGTGCAATTCGCGCGCCAGATGGCCGCGTTCGTCTTCGCGTACCTGCTGCAAGTGGTTGGCCAGTTCGGTCAGGGTGGCGGTGCGCTCGCGCACCAGGTCTTCCAGGCGGCTGCGTTCCTCGCTCTGGATTTTCTGTTCCCGCTTGTGCACATCTTCCAGGGTGTGGGTCTGGCGCAGGTACATGTAGAACGCCAGCAGGCCGATCACCGTCACGGTGGCAATCCCCAGGCGGGACAGCCACAGCGCGTTCTCGACATCGCTGCGTTTGGCCTCTGCACGGGCGTCGCTGCGCTCCGTCAGCTGCCGGGTGTAGCTGCGGATGGCGTCCATGTTCTGCTTGCCCATGTCCGTGAACATGACGAAGCGCCAGGCTTCTTCATTTCCTTCGCGGAACAGGCGCAGGCTCAGCTCCATCTCGGCCGTCTTGCGGGAGACCTGGCGGGACAGGGGAGAGAAGATGGTCAGGTCATCGGGCTCATCGATGAACAGTTCGCGCAACTGGTCCATGTCACCGTTGATCGATGTGATGGCCTTGTTGTAGGGCTCCAGATAGCGTTCGTCACTGGTCAGCAGATAGCCCCTCAGCCCGGTCTCTGCGTCCAGCATGTTCTGCATCAAATGGTTGATGGCATTGCGCGTGCTTTGGGTGTGCGCCATGGCTTCAAGCGCCTGGTTGGAGCGCTGGTACCCAACCTCATTGATCGCCACCATGGCGATGGCTGCCAGCATGGCCAGCGGCAAGCTGATGGCCATTCGGCGTATTTGGGACCATTTCATCGAAATCCTCCTGCGGTCAGGAGTGTGGTGCAGTTATTCTGCATAATCAAGTTGCTTCAGACGCGATGTACGTTAGCAATGACCAGTTGGTTTCTGGAGACAGAAATCGGACTGCGTGCCTTACTCAGAGGAGAAAAGATTCGATGATCAAAGTAGGCATAGTCGATGACCACGCGATTGTTCGTCAGGGTTTACGCCAATACCTGTCCGAACATGTGGATTTACGGGTGGTGGGGGAGGCTTCGAATGGCCGTGAAGCCATTGATCTGGTGAGAGAGCAAGAAATTGATGTATTGCTGATGGATTTGTCCATGCCCGGGCAAAGTGGCCTGGATGCCTTGGCCATGTTGCGCGCCAAGGCTCCGGATATGGGAATTCTGATTCTGAGCGGTTATCCCGAAGAGCATTACGCGATCAATCTGATCCGTCAGGGTGCCAGTGGTTATCTCAACAAGGAATGTGATCCCAAGGAAATTGCAGAGGCCATTCGCACGATTGCGCTGGGTCGCCGCTATCTGACGCCCACGGTGGCGGATCTTCTGGCGCAGCAACTCAATCGCAAGGATGATGCGCCGCCCCATGAGCAGCTGTCAGAGCGTGAGTTTCAGGTTTTCCTGAAGTTGGCCAAGGGAGAAACAGCCGGCGATATTGCCAAGTCACTGTCTCTAAGTGTAAAAACTGTAAGCACGTACAGAACGCGGTTGATGGAGAAAATGTCACTCTCCTCCAACAGCGACCTGACTTACTACGCGTTGAAAAACAAGCTCATCGATTGAACGCTGTGCCCCATAAAAAAAGCTGCCGGAAGGCAGCTTTTTTATGGGCGGTTGTGGGCGGGTTTTATGCCGCGGCACTTTGCTGTGTGCAGTAATCGACCAGCGCATCGATTTCATTGGATTTATCGAATACCGCATCCACGCCGAGCTGGGAGCAGCGCGCCCGGACATCGGCCGTGGCGTAGTTGCTGAGCACCACCATACGTTGCTGCGCAGAGCGTTCCTGGCAGGCCGCCAACACGCCGAGGCCGCTGCCCTGGCGCAGGAACAGATCCACGATGGCGATATCCCAGTGGTGGCCATTGGTGGACAGCCAGGCCGTGCCTTCGGCTTCGGTTTCCGCAATACCAACGGTCTCCACATCGGCCAGCTCAGAGAGCGTTTCGATCAGGTTCTCGCGAATCGTGGCGTTGTCTTCAACGATGTATGCGCGCAGTTTCACTGTAGATAACCATCAAGTGGGGGGACGCAATGCGGACATGGTAGGGTGGCATGGCAAGTGCCGGTGTGCACTTTGTACGGACCATTCTGCCAGCCTCTGAGATGTAAAAGGGTAGGCAGAATCCTACATTTTTTAACCACATACCTTGCATTCTGTGTTGCGGTGCGCGCGCATCCGGCTCCATTCCATGCTGCGACCCTCCAGCATCAGCAACTGGCCCGTCATGGGCGTGCCGGCCCCGGAAAGCAGCTTGAGGGCTTCCGTGGCCTGCAGGCTGCCCATCACGCCGACCAGCGGGGCAAAAACGCCCATAGTGGAGCATTGCACCTCTTCAAACTCGGCATCGGGGGGGAACAGGCAGGCATAGCAGGGGCTGTCGGGCTGGCGCGGGTCAAAGACACTCAGCTGCCCGTCAAAGCGGATCGCGGCTGCAGCCACCAGTGGAACCCGGTGGCGCATGCAGGCGGCGTTGATGGCGTGGCGCGTGCGGTAGTTGTCGCTGCAGTCCAGCACCACGCTGGCGCGCGGCACCGCCTGGTCCAGCAGCGCGTCATCGGCACGCTGTTGCAGGCAATGCACTTTCACGCCGGGATTCAGTGCATGCAATGCGGCGGCCAGGGACTCCACCTTGGGCATGCCCACCCGTTCGGTGGTGTGGCCGATCTGGCGCTGCAGATTGGTCAGGTCGACGGTGTCGTGGTCCACCAGCGTGATCTCGCCGACACCGGCCGATGCCAGAAACAGCGCGGCCGGGCAGCCCAGGCCGCCAGCACCGATGACCAGGGCGTGGGCATCCAGAATGCGCTGCTGGCCTTCGATGCCGACCTCATCCAGCAGGATGTGGCGTGAGTAGCGCAGCAGTTGATCGTCATTCATGGCAGTGGGCCCATATCGTTGCGAGAAATGAAAAAGCCGGGAGCATGGCGTCCCGGCTTGGGTGAGCGGCGCAGGCGGGAAGCCTGCCGTGCTCATTCTTCCTTGGTTTCTGCGGGGCGCTCGGTCAGGGTCTTGCTGACCTTCACCGACTTGCCTTGCAGCTGGTTCAGCGCCTGGCGCAGCTGGAAGTCCTTGTCGGAGCCGAACTCCGGCAGGCGGCGCTCGGAAGCCGGCTTCTTGGCCTCTTCTTCCAGGCGCTTGCGGGCTTCTTCACGGGCCTTCTCGCGGGCTTCGTCCTTGACTTCCTCACCCTGACCGCTGGACAGGTGCTTTTCCAGATCGGCTTCGCGCATGCGCAGTGCCGCATACATATCGCCTTCGGCGGTTTCGTCCACCATCACATCGGGCACGATACCCTTGGCCTGGATGGATTTGCCGCTGGGCGTGTAGTAGCGCGCTGTGGTCAGCTTCAGGCCGGTGTCCGGACCCAGGGGGCGCACGGTCTGCACCGAGCCCTTGCCGAAGGTCTGGCTGCCCATGATGGTGGCACGGTGGTGGTCCTGCAGCGCACCGGCGACGATTTCGCTGGCGGAAGCTGAGCCTTCGTTGACCAGCACCACCAGCGGTACCTTCTTCAGTGCGGCGGGCAGGCGCTGCAGCGGATCACCCTGGCCGCGGCGGGCGTAGAACTCGGGGTCGGCCTTGAAGGTGGCCTTGCTTTCCTGCAGCTGGCCGTTGGTGCTGACCACGGTCACGCCCTGGGGCAGGAAGGCAGACGAAATCGCCACGGCCGCATCCAGCAAACCGCCCGGGTCATTGCGCAGGTCCAGCACCAGGCCCTTGAGCTGGGGATCCTGCTTGTAGATTTCTTCGACCTTGCGCACAAAGTCGTCCACCGTGCGTTCCTGGAACTGGCTCAGGCGGATCCAGCCGTAACCGGGCTCGATCAGCTTGCCCTTGACGGACTGGGTCTTGATCTCTTCGCGCGTGATGGTCACCGGGAAGCTGCGGCTCTCGTCCTTGCGCAGAATGGTCAAGGTCACCTTGGTGTTGGGCTCGCCACGCATGCGCTTGACCGCATCGTTCAGCGACAGGCCCTTGACCGCGGTTTCGTCGATCTTGGTGATCAGGTCGTTGGTCTTCAGGCCGGCGCGGTCGGCCGGGGAGCCTTCGATCGGGGAGACGATCTTGATCAGACCGTCTTCCTGCGTGATCTCGATGCCCACGCCCACAAAGCGGCCCGACGTGCCTTCGCGGAATTCCTTGAAGGACTTCTTGTCGAAGTACTGCGAGTGTGGATCCAGGCTGGCCACCATGCCGGAGATGGCATCGGTGATCAGTTTCTTGTCATCGACCTGCTCGACATAGTCGGTTTTGACGATGCCGAACACTGCGGACAGCTGCTGGATCTCTTCCAGCGGCAGCGGCGTCATGGCGCCGCGCGCCACGGTCTGCAGCGATACCGTGGTCAGTGCACCAGCCAGTGCGCCCACCGATACCCATCCAGCAATTTTCAGTTTTTGGCCCATAGATCCATACCTTTGACACAGCAATATACACCGGGGGCCTTGGCCCTTTGGGGGTCTGGGGTCCGAACCCGGTGCAGATACCTAGAGCGTGGTGCGGCCCCGCGTCAGGCCTTGCCCTGGGCGGCCACGGCAGCGGCGGCCTTGGCAGCGGCTTCGGCGTCACCCAGGTAGTAGCTGCGGATGGGCTTGAGGTTGGCATCCAGCTCGTACACCAAGGGGATTCCGTTGGGCACGTTCACGCCCACGATGGCGTCATCGGCAATATTGTCCAGGTACTTGATTAGCGCACGGATGGAGTTGCCGTGGGCAGCCAGTACCACGCGCTTGCCAGCCAGGATGGCGGGGGCCAGGGCGTCGTTCCAGAACGGCACCACGCGGGCCACGGTGTCCTTCAGGCACTCGGTCAGCGGAATCTGCTCGGGCTGCAGCTCGGCGTAGCGGCGGTCGCCGCGTTCGCTGCGGGGGTCGGTGGCTTCCAGGGCGGGTGGCGGCACGTCGTAGCTGCGGCGCCATTGCAGCACCTGGGCTTCGCCGTACTGCTTGGCCATGTCGGCCTTGTTCAGACCCTGCAGACCGCCGTAGTGGCGCTCGTTCAGGCGCCAGCTGTGTTCCACCGGCAGCCAGGTGCGGTCCATCTCGTCCAGGGTGTGCCACAGCGTGCGGGTGGCGCGCTTGAGCATGCTGGTGAAAGCCAGGTCGAAGTCATAGCCTTCTGCCTTGAGCAGACGGCCTGCGTTCTTGGCCTGTTCCACGCCAGTGTCGGTCAGGTCCACATCGGTCCAGCCGGTGAAACGGTTCTCGAGGTTCCAGGTGGATTCTCCGTGGCGGATCAAAACGAGCTTGTACATGGGGTCCCTTGGCGCTTCACGCGCGCTGCAAACAAAGAAGTGGGCGGATCGTCGAAAAACCACGATTTTAGGCCGCCCGGATCGCCCTTGGCAGCAGTCAAGCCCGTGCGCGGGGGCGGGCCGGGGAACTCCCCCTAGAATTGCGCGGTTTGCTATCCCGAGGATTGACGTGCAATTTTTCATCGAGAACTGGTATTTGTTCCTGCTGGCCATTGGTTCCGGCGCACTGCTGATGGTGCCTTCCCTCAAGGGTGTGGGCGCTGGCAGCCTGACCCCGGCCGACGCCGTGCAGCGCATCAACCGCGAAAAAGCGGTGGTCGTCGATGTGCGCGAGGCCGAGGAATATGTGACCGGCCACATCACCAACGCCAAGAACATCCCCCTGGCCCAGCTGGACGAGCGCCTGCCCCAGGTGGCCAAGAACAAGTCTGTCCCCGTGGTGCTGGTCTGCGAGAAGGGCGCCCGCGCCGTGCGTGCCGAAGCCATGGCCAAGAAGCTGGGCTATGAAAAGGCCCAGGCACTGGCCGGTGGCATGAAGGGCTGGCGCGATGCCGGCATGCCGGTTGTAAAGGCCTGATCCGCCCCCACATAAAGCGGATATGCAGCCGGGGTTCCCCCTGCGGACCGGTTGCAGCCCCTACCACCGAGGAGAGATTTTCATGCAAGCCGTCAAGATGTACACCACTGCCGTGTGCCCGTACTGCATCCGTGCCAAGCAGATCCTGAAGTCCAAGGGCGTGGAGCAGATCGAGGAAGTGCGCATCGACACCGACCCCGTTGCCCGCGACCACATGATGCAGTCCACCGGACGCCGCACGGTGCCGCAGATCTATATCGGCGACACCCATGTGGGCGGTTGCGACGATCTGATGGCGCTGGATGCCAAGGGCGGTCTGCTGCCCCTGCTCAACGCCTGATCCCTGTGGCGTGCCCATGCCCAGCCAGACCGCCACTGCATAATGCACGCCACGCCCGCTGCGCAGCCTTTGCGCCGGCGGGCTTTTTTGTATAGCTCCGGTTGCTTTAGACCTGAAAGACTGACTCCATGTCCGAACAAGAAAACCCCGTGTTCCAAATCCAGCGCGTGTACCTGAAGGATCTGTCGCTGGAACAACCGAACTCGCCCGCCATCCTGCTGGAACAGACCCAGCCCAGCGTCGACATCCAGCTGGGTGTGGAAGCCACCCCTGTGGCCGAAGGCATCTTTGAAGTGGCCGTGACTGCCACCGTGCAGACCAAGATCGAAGACAAGACCGTGTTCCTGGTGGAAGCCAAGCAGGCCGGCATCTTCGAAATCCGCGGCATCCCTGAAGAACAAATGGGTGGCGTGATCGGCGTGGCCTGCCCGCAGATCATCTATCCCTACCTGCGCGGCAACGTGGCAGACATCGTGACCCGCGCCGGCTTCCCGCCCGTGCACCTGGCGGAAATCAACTTCCAGGCCATGTACGAGCAGCAAGCCGCTGCCCAAGCCGCCCAGGCCGACGGCGCACTGCCCCAGTAAGCACCGCAGGCAGGCGGCTCTGGTGCCGCGCGCCGATGTGCTCTGGACAAAGAGGCCCTGCGGGGCCTCTTTGCATTGGGGCATGCCGTCACCCTGCTGGCTTGCTCCGGGTTCGGATAACTTTCGGATACCTGTGGCCTGCTGCGCCGCACCAAGGCGGGTGTGCCAGCGCGTACCATGCAGGCTGCATGTCCCGTGCTGCGCTGCAGCGCCGGGAAAGAACAAACCTTCAAAGTGCCGCTCAAGCCTATGGAAACTGCACAAGCAGCTATGAAAATCACAGTGATTGGCGCCGGAGCCTGGGGCACGGCCATGGCCATGTCGGCAGCCGCCCACCCCGCCGGCCACCAGGTGTGCCTGTGGGCACGCGATGCCGTGCAGGCGCGGGAGATGCACGACAGCCGCCAGAACATGCGCTATCTGCCGGGCCTGGCGTTTGCGCCGGGCCTGCAGGTGGTGCAGGGCGATGCCCTGGATGCCGTGGCCGACGCCGAGCTGGTCATCATTGGCACGCCCATGGCCGCATTGCGCGAATGGCTGCAGCGGCTGCAGCATCTGCATGCGCCCGTGGCCTGGTTGTGCAAGGGCTTCGAAGCCGGTAGTGGCCTGATGCCGCACGAGGTCTGCACCGAGGTGGCGCCCCAGCTGCGCTGCGGCGCCCTGAGCGGTCCCAGCTTTGCGCAGGAGGTGGCGCGCAGCCAGCCTTCGGCCCTGGTGGCCGCCAGCCGCGATGCCGGCGTGCGCCATACGCTGGTGGATGCACTGCACAGCCCTTCGCTGCGCGTGTACGGCAACGATGACATCGTCGGGGTGGAAGTGGGCGGCGCCGTGAAGAACGTGATGGCCATTGCCTCCGGTCTGTGCGATGGCCTGGAGTTGGGGTTGAATGCCCGTGCCGCGCTGCTGACACGCGGCCTGGCCGAGATGACACGCCTGGGCGTGGCCCTGGGCGCCCGGGCCGACACCTTCATGGGTCTGTCGGGGCTGGGGGATCTGATGCTGACGGCCACCGGCGACCTGTCGCGCAACCGCAAGGTGGGCCTGCTGCTGGCCAGCGGCATGGGCCTGGCCCAGGCTGTGGAGTCGCTGGGCCATGTGGCCGAAGGCGTGTACAGCGCCCGCACCGTGCTGGCCCGCGCCCAGGCGCTGGGTGTGGACATGCCGATTGCGGCGACGGTGGTGGACCTGCTGGACGGCAAGGTGGCACCGGCCCAGGCTGTGCACCGCCTGATGGAGCGCGACCCGAAGCAGGAGCGCTGAGCCGCTGGCCGACCCCGCGCAGGCGGACGGCGCTCCATAGACTGAACGGCCTGGCATCTGCGCAGGCCGTTCGCTTTTTTGCCAGGGCGGGGCGCTGCGGCGCATTAGCGCCAGCGGCTCAGTCCTCCCGGCTGGCGTCGTCCAGCGCAGCCAGTGCGGTGGCATCCAGCTGCAGCGTGGCGGCTGTGACCAGGGATTGCAGCTGCGCCAGGCTGGTGGCGCTGGCAATCGGCGCGGCAATGCCAGCTTGCTGCAGCAGCCAGGCAATGGCCACCTCGCCGGGCTGGGCCTTGTACTGGGCGGCCACCTGCTCCAGTGCATCGACGATGCGCAGGCCGCGCGGGTTCAGGTACAGGCTGGTGGTCTTGGCGCCGCGCAGGCTTTTGCCGACATCGGCCTCGCTGCGGTATTTGCCGGTCAGAAAGCCGGCTGCCAGCGCGTAGAAGTTGATCACGCCCACATTGCGCGCCACGCACAGCGGCTGCAGCTCTTTTTCAAATACGGCGCGGTCGTACAGGTTGTACAGCGGCTGCAGGCTGTCAAAACGCGCCAGGCGGTGCCGGTCGCTGCAGTCCAGTGCCTCGGCCAGGCGCTGGGCGCTGTAGTTGCTGGCGCCGATGGCTCGCACCTTGCCGGCCTGGATCAGTTCGCCCAGCGTGCCCAGCACATCTTCCAGCGGAATGTTCGGATCGTCGTCATGGGTCTGGTACAGGTCGATGTAATCGGTCTGCAGGCGCGTCAGCGAGGCATCCACCGCCTGCTTGATGTATTTGGGGTGCAGGCCGACCTTGCCGTCGCCCATGTCCTTGCCCAGCTTGGTAGCCAGGACCAGTTGCTTGCGCTTGCCGCTTTTTTGCAGCCACTGGCCGATGAGGGTTTCCGATTCACCGCCCACATGGCCCGGCACCCAGCGCGAGTACACATCGGCCGTGTCGACGAAGTTCATGCCCGCGCCCAGCCACGCGTCCAGCAAGGCAAAGCTGGTGGACGGATCCACCGTCCACCCGAAGACGTTGCCGCCAAAACACAGCGGCGACACCATCAGCGGCGATTGGCCCAGCGGGCGGGTGGGAAAGGACATAAGGGTCTCCAGTCAGGAAGGGAAGATATTGCGCACCCATGGTACACAGGGGCTTACCACCAAAAGCTATGAATAAATGAGCTGATCACACAGCTGCAAGGGCGTGTGGGCCATGTTCCTATCCAGGTGCTGCAGCCATTCTGGCGCTGTCGCCACCCTGGTGCGTATCGCCTGCAGGACAGCCCGCAGCCGCTGGCGGCGAAGGGCGACAGGGGTATGCAAAAAAAGCCACCCGAAGGTGGCTGAAGTGCGTTCACAGCGCCGTAGCCTGTGGTCCGCACCAGGTGGTGCAGCACGGCAGGCCGGGCGGTCAGGGTTTACAGGCCCAGTTCGAGCGCCAGCAACTGGTCCACAGTCTGGCGGCGGCGAATCAGGCGGGCCTGGCCTGCGTCGACCAGCACCTCGGCCGCCAGCGGCCGGGTGTTGTAGTTGCTGGACATGGAGCTGCCGTAGGCGCCCGTGTCGTGGATCACCAGCAGATCGCCCACGCTGGCACCGGCCAGGCTGCGGGGCAGCACCACGCCGCCGTCGCCCTGGGTGAAGACATCGCCCGATTCGCACAGCGGGCCGGCCACCACGCTGTCCTGTGCGGGCAGTTGCTGGCCGTCACGGCGCAGCACGTCCATGCCGTGGTAGCTGCCATACATGCTGGGGCGCATCAGTTCGTTGAAGCCGGTGTCGACCAGCACAAAGTGGTTGCTGCCCGCGTTCTTGGTGGCACGCACGGTGCCCAGCAGCACGCCGGATTCTGCGACCAGGAAGCGGCCGGGCTCCAGCTCCAGACCCAGGCGGTGGCCGACGATGGCTTCGGCCTGCTGGCGTGCCGCATTCCACAGGCCGTGGTAGTGCGCGGTGTCGATGGTGGCATCGCCCGCCTTGTAGGGGATGGACAGGCCACCGCCCGCGGAAATCGCATGCAGGTCCACGCCGGCCGCCTTGGTGCGTTCCACCAGCTGGACCATGGCGCCGCAGACTTCCTGCAGGTGGCCATAGTCCACGCCCGAGCCGATGTGCATGTGCAGGCCGGCGAGCACCAGGCCTCCGGTCTTGATGGCCTCCAGCGCCGCTTCCAGCTCGCTGTGCCAGATGCCGTGCTTGCTGTGTTCGCCGCCGGTGTTGGTCTTGTTGCTGTGGCCGTGGCCGAAACCGGGGTTGATGCGCAACCACACATGGTGGCCCTTGGATGCGGCGGCCAGCTGGTGCAGCATGTCGATGGAGCCTGCGTTCACGGGCACCTGGTGTTCCACCACGGTGGCCAGCGTGGCTTCGTCCATTACATCGGCGGTGAAGACGATATCGGCCGGCTCGCCAAAGCCCGGGGTGAAACCGGCGGCCAGAGCGCGCAGGATCTCGCCGCGCGAGACGGCATCCACCTTCACGCCCTGCTCTCGCATCAGCTGGAGGATGTGGATGTTGGAGCAGGCCTTCTGGGCAAAGCGCACGGTGTCAAAGGCCTGGAGCTGCGCAATGCGCTCGCGGATGGTGGCGGCGTCATACACCCACAGCGGCGTGCCGAATTCGTCGGCCAGGGCCCACAGCTGGGCGGGGGAAAAAGGGTTGCTCATGGTCTGGATACTCTGCAATGGATAGCGGCTTGGGCGCACAAGAGGGTGTGCGTGCGGTGCGGGCAAGATGGCCCATCCGGCACGGTGGCCCACCCCTTGGATGCAGAGAATGCCGCAGTGAATGTATTTGGTCTAATGCTTTGTTGTGTCAAAATCATTCATATTTGATATGCATTGCCTGCCGCGATGACCCGTTCACCCGCTTCCTCTGTGCCGTCTGTACCGTCCGTGCCTGCGGCGCTCCCCGATTCCACCGGCACGGCGCCGCGCATTGCCCACCGCCACATCGAGGTGTTCCGGGCGGTGATGCTGGCCGGCGGCGTCACCGGTGCGGCGCGCCTGCTGTTCACCAGCCAGCCGACCGTCAGCCGCGAGCTGGCACGGCTGGAGCAACTGCTGGGCTATGCGCTGTTCGAGCGCGCCCAGGGCCGGCTGCGCCCCACGGCGCGGGCGCTGGCGCTGTGGGCCGAGGTGCAGCGCAGCTGGCAGGGGCTGGAGCGCGTGGTCGACCGGGCGCTGGAGCTGGGCCAGGCCCAGGGTGCACATGTGCGCGTGCTGTGCCTGCCGGCGCTCAGCCATGCGCTGCTGCCCGGGGGGGGGGGGGGGGGGGGGGGGGGGGGGCGGGCGGGGGGGGGGGGGGGGGGGGGGGTTATAATAAACATACCCCGACCCCCCAAAAAAAAAAAATAAATTTTTGTTGGTCGTCTTTTTAATAAAATAGTGGGGGGGGGGGGGGGGGGGGGGGGGGGGGGGGGGGGGGGGGGGGGG